>JBKPOR010000085.1:0-2017 GCA_046765675.1 Pseudomonadota bacterium | reverse complement strand
GTTCAGTGGCGCCCATTGGTATACGTGCTGGCCGGAAGTGCCGCCGGCCTGATAATCAACCCGTATTTCCCTCACAATCTGCAACTCCTCTTCGAGCACGTAACGATTAAGCTCACCGCAAGTGATTTCGACACGAAGGTCGGTTCGGAGTGGTACCCGTATGATTCGTGGGAGTTTCTCGGAAATTCAGCGGTCGCGTGCATCGCGATGTTGGTTGGCTATATTGCGTTTGAGCCTTCCGAACGCAGGCGCGCTCACCAGCCGATCTTCTTTCTGCTTTTTTCGACAGCGCTGATGATCATGACGGCGCGTTGGAAAAGGATCGCGGAATACTGGCCGCCATTTGCCATACTGTTCGCAGGTTTTACTCTAAAGCCGTGGCTCGAAGGTTTTCGTCCTTACCTGACACGTTTGCCTACCGACGTGCTGGAGGAGCTCAAACCATTTCTCGATCGCGAAGGTGTTCCGGTTCCGGAGAAAGAAAACGATTGGCGTGATGTGCTGAAAACAATCGCAGTGGCGGTGGTCGCACTCTGGATAAGTATTTTCCTGTTCTTCAACATTCGCTCAACTGTGAAGGAGATCGGACAGAGCGAACCTCACGATTATTACCGGGCCGGCGCCGAATGGCTGCGGACTCACGTGCCGCCCGGGCAGATTGTATTCAATACTGATTGGGACGACTTTCCACGTCTTTTCTACTACGATTCTTCGCACTACTACGTGTCGGGACTTGATCCGAATTATTTATTCGATAAAGATCCCGATTTGTCTCGACTCTACGATCGCATCACACTCGGCCAGGAAGAAGATCCGGGGCCCTTGATTCGCGACCGGTTTGGCGCGCGCTACGTGTTTTCCGATAATGAGCATCACGATTTTTTCGAGCATGCGAGGCTGAGCGGTTGGTTTGATATCGTTTACGAGGATACACAATGCACGATCATGTATATTCGTGACGAGAAAGCTCTTGAGTCGCCCGATGAATAAAATAGGATCTGTACTAACTGTGGCTTTGCTCTTCTGTGCCTGCGGCGGCGGCTCTCCAGCCGTTTCGAATAACGCACCTACGGCAACACCGGTCACCACCGCTGCGTCGCCTGCACCATCGCCGCTCACCGGCTTCGAGAAAGACCTGCAATACATCCGGAACGGCGGTTATACCTACATCTGGATCTTCTCACGCAAGGATGGCAAGCCTCTCGATAAAAACGACAGCACCTTTCTCAGAACCAATGCACCGCAGGTGGTCGATTGGGTAACTACAGACGAAGGCCGAAAAGTAATTGCGGGAACAAACTTCAACCTCGAGGAAGGAAATTTAGAGGCTCTGAAGAAACGGTTCGTGGCTGAAGACTACACCGGGAAGTAAGCCGCAGATGAACGCGGGTGAACGCGGATCGATCTGCGTTCATCCGCGTTCATCTGCGGCTAAAACTATCTTCCCAAACTGCGCTCGGTCTTCCATTAACTGATGCGCCTGGCGCGCTTCACTGAGCGGCAACACACGATCGACAACTGCCCGGATCTTCCCCTGCGCAACAAACTTCATCGCTTCCAGCAACTCACCCTTCGATCCCATAAACGATCCCAGGAGCGTCAAGTGTCGATAAAAAACCTGCCGCAGATCCGTGCGCGCATCGAACCCGCTCGTCGCCCCACACGTTACTAGCCGCCCGTTATTCTTGAGCGCCGCGATCGAGCCCGGCCACGTCGCCGCACCAGTGTGCTCGACGACAACGTCCACACCTTTCCGATCGGTCAATCGTTTCACTTCTTTGGGCCAATCGTCCCGCGTGTAGTTAATCGTCTCGTCCGCGCCCAGCTCACGCGCCTTTGCGAGTTTCTCATCAGAGCTCGCAGTGGTTATCACCCGTGCTCCACGCAACTTCGCGATCTGGATCGCAATCGAGCCCACGCCGCTTCCCGCTGCATGCACGAGCACGTCTTCACCTGGTTGCACGTTGGCGCGCGTCACCAGCATGTGCCACGCGGTTACGGTAACCAAAGGCAAAGC
>JBKPOR010000084.1:0-4609 GCA_046765675.1 Pseudomonadota bacterium | reverse complement strand
TTCCCGCCGCGACGGGGGCGATGGCGGGAGTCGATACCAGCAGCTACCGCGAGCTCGAAGTCTTCATGGAGGTCTTCAATCGCGTGAAGGCCGATTATGTCGAGAAGGTCGACGACAACACGCTGATCAAGGGCGCGATCGACGGCATGCTGTCCTCGCTCGACCCGCATTCCAGCTATGCCGAAGGGGCGGATTACGATGCTCTCAAAACCCTGATCGAGGGCAGCTACGGCGGCCTCGGCCTGTCGGTCGGAATGGAGGACGGGACGGTCAAGGTGATCACCCCGACCGAGGATACTCCGGCGTGGAAGGCCGGAATCAAGGCCGGCGATTACATCACCCATATCAACAACGAGCTCATCTACGGCTTCACGCTCGACGAAGCGGTCGAAAAGATGCGCGGCAAGCCCGGCACCCCGATCAAGCTGACGATCGTCCGCAAGGGCCGCGACAAGCCTTTCGACGTCACCATCGTGCGGGAGGAGATCAAGCTCCGCCCGGTCAAATGGGAGGTCAAGGAAGGCATCGGATACCTCAACATCAACCAGTTCGCGAACGGCACCGGCGACGCGACCGAAGCAGCGATCACCGCCATCGACAAAGCAACCGGCGGTCACCCGCTCGGCTATATCGTGGACCTTCGATCGAATCCGGGCGGATCGCTCGACGAGGCGATCCAGGTCAGCGACGCCTTCCTCGACAGCGGCGAGATCGTTTCGCAGCGAGGCCGCGAGAAGGACGATATCCAGCGCTATTATGCAAAACCTGGCGATCTCACCCACGGCTTGCCGGTGATCGTCCTGACCGACGTCGGAAGCGCTTCTGCATCCGAGATCGTCGCCGGCGCCTTGCAGGATCACCGCCGAGCCCTCGTCATGGGCGAGCGCACGTTCGGCAAGGGATCGGTCCAGTCGATCGCGATGCTTGGGGACCGTACGGCGCTAAGGCTGACGACGGCGCGTTATTTCACGCCCTCGGGCCATTCCGTGCAGGAAGGCGGAATCGATCCCGACGTCGCCGTCCCGCAGCTGTCGGATCCGGATTACAAGGATCGGCCGGTCACCCGCGAGGCGGACCTCCGTCGCCACCTGCTCAACCAGGCCAAGGTCGACGACAAGATCCTCGAGAGCGATGACACGACCGACCCGAGGTTCAAGGCCTCAGCGGACGAGCTGAAGAAGAAGGGCATCGAGGACTTCCAGCTCTATTATGCAATCAATACGCTGAAGCGGATCGCCGGTCCTGTGGTCCCCACGACGACGATCGCGAAGAAGGGGCAGTAAGCGGCGCATGGCTGAAGCCGTCGCCGGCGCATCGACGTCTTCAGCGCCGCTGAGCCGGTCGGCCGCGGCGCGGGCGCTCGCGTTGCTGCTGCCCGCGGCGCTCCTCGCCGGGGCGTTCGGTTCGCAATATCTGGGTGGCCTTTACCCCTGCGAGATGTGCTGGTGGCAGCGTTATGCGCATGAGGCCGCACTGGTGCCGGCAGCGCTCGCCTTCACCGCGGCCGCCGGATCGCAGCGCTCACGCTTGTTCGTCCTCGCGGCTGCGCTTGCGATCGCTGTTTCGGGCGCGATCGGAGTCTATCATGCGGGGGTCGAGCTCAAGATTTTCGAGGGCTTCACGACCTGCACGTCGACCGCTCACGGCACCTCGACGGAGGATCTGTTGAAACAGATCGTCGCGGCGCCGCTGGTCCGCTGCGACCAGGTGCAATGGTCGCTCCTCGGAATCTCCATGGCGGGCTGGAACGCGATCCTGTCGCTGGGCGGAGCAGCACTAATCGCTTTCCTGTCGCTCAAGGGATCACGTCGGTGAGCCGCTGGCGGCCGGGCGATCCGCGAGCCGATACGGATTCGATGCTGCGCGTCGACCAGGCCGGGGAATATGGCGCGACGCGCATCTATGCCGGGCAGCTTGCGGTCCTCCGCCCGAATTGCGCCGAAGCCAAGCTGATTGCGCGCATGGCCGCCCAGGAAGAACGGCACCTAGAGCGGTTCGACGCGCTTATGGCCAGGCGCCGCGTTCGGCCGACGGCGCTTCAGCCTTTATGGAACGTCGCCGGCTTTGCGTTGGGAGCAGCGACAGCCTTGATGTCCGAAAAGGCGGCCCTGGCGTGCACTGACGCGGTCGAAACGGAGATCGACCGTCACTATCAGCAACAACTCGACGAACTCGGAGAGGAGGATCCCGAGCTCGCCGCCGACATCGCAGAATTTCGCGCCGACGAACTCGAGCACCGGGATACGGCTCGCGCCGCCGGCGCCACCGAGGCAATCGGATATCCTTTATTGACTGCGGCGATCCGTGCAGGTTGCAGGGTTGCAATCACGCTCTCGAAGCGCATTTGAGGGAACTTCAAGGCGGGTTTGCCCGCTGAAGCGTTGGAAGGATGACGATGATCAAGCTGACGATTTCGATGGCCGCATCGGCAGCACTTGCCGCGGGTTTCGCCGCGCTGTCGGGGCCTGCCTCTGCGCAGCAGCAGGACACGATCAGCGAAGTCATCGTCTACGGCGACGATCCTTGCCCGCGATCGGGCAATAACGAGGTCGTCGTCTGCGCTCGCAAGCCGGAGGGGGAACGCTATCGAATTCCCGAAAAACTGCGCAGCGGCGGCCCGCGGCAAAGCCGCGAGGCTTGGGCAAATCGGGCAAAAGCGCTCGAAACCGTCGGAGCGACCGGCACCAACAGCTGCTCGCCGGTCGGGCCCAGCGGTTTCACCGGCTGCCTCACGCAAGTGATCAGACAGGCGAAGCAGGAAGCACGCGAGACGAGCGAGCAGGGTACGGCGCCGGAGCAATAAGCTTCCAGCCGCCATTTGCATAAAATCGCTTGCGGTCGAGCCGCTGTCGGTTAGCCAGCAGTATTGTCGCTGGCGGGGAGGCTCGGTTGACTGCTGCACAAATGGCCGCCGGTGCGTCCGGCGAAAGCGACGACATTTTCCTCGGTCACCCCAAGGGCCTCGCCTATCTCGCGTTTACCGAGGCGTGGGAGCGCTTCTCTTACTATGGGATGAGCGCGCTGGTCGTCCTCTATATGGTGAACCAGCTGCTGCTGCCGGGTCATGTCGAGCACGTTGTCGGTTTCGCGACGTTCCGCGGGTGGATCGAAGGCGCGTTCGGAACGCTCACGACTCAGGCGCTCGCTTCGCAAATCTTCGGTCTCTATTCGGGCTTTGTATATTTCACGCCGGTCCTCGGCGGCTGGCTCGGCGACCGGGTCGGCCAGCGCAGCGCCGTTGTGTTCGGCGCCCTCTCGATGGCGGGTGGCCATTTGGCGATGGCCTTCGACCAAAGCTTCCTGTTGGCGCTCCTGCTGCTGATCATTGGCTCGGGACTGCTCAAGGGGAACATCTCGGCGCAAGTCGGGAGCGTCTATCCGCCCGAAGACGAGGAGCGCCGCACCCGCGGCTTCGCCATTTTCAGCACCGGCATCAACTTCGGCGCGGTCGCGGGACCATTGCTGTGCGGGTTCCTGGGCGAGCGCTACGGCTGGCACATCGGATTCGGCGCGGCGGCGGTGTTCATGCTCGGCGGGCTCGCGACTTACCTCAGTGGTTATCGCTATTTGCCGGCGCGGGTCGAGCGGAAGGCGCGCAAGGCGAGCGCGCCCCTCACGCGCTCCGACCGTGCGGTCATAATCGCGCTGTTCGGCGCAATGCTCATCACTGTCCTCCCCCAGATCGCGTACTATCAACTCGCGAACGTCCTTCCCGTGTGGCTGCAAGAGCATGCCGACATGAACGCCGGCGGCTTTCTTGTCCCCATACCGTGGTACCAATCGATCGACCCGCTTTTCAGCATCATCAGCCTGCCACTGCTGTTCGCGCTTTGGCGATGGCAGGGGCGAGGCACCGGACGCGAGCCGTCGGAACTCAAGAAGATCGCCGGCGGCGCGTTCATTTGCGGAGGCGCGAACCTCATCCTGGTCGCAGCCATTGCAGCGTACGGCCCGAACAAAGTCTTGTGGATCTGGCCCTTCCTATACTGCGCGGTCCAAGGGATCGGCTTCATGTATTTCTGGCCGCCGTTCCTCGCCTTGGTGTCGCGAACCGCGCCGCCGAAGATCAACGCGACGATGATGGGCGCCGCCTTCCTGGTGCTGTTCGTCGCGAATAATCTGATGGGCTGGATCGGCACCTTTTACGAGCAGCTGGGTCCGACGGCCTTCTGGACGCTCCATGCAGCGATCGGCGCGATCGGAGGCGTTCTGGCGTGGGGCTTCAGCCGAACCTTCGGCCGAGTGCTCGAACCAAGTCCGGGTGGACCGCAGGAGCAATCTTCAGCGTTGTCCTGAACGTGGCCGACGACCTTCCCTACGAAAGCAAGTTCCAGTGGTGGGCGCGATTCGGCTTCGTCATGCGCGGCCTGCTTTACATCGTCATTGCGTGGCTGGTGATCCGAACCGGCCGGACGGAGGACCTCACCGGAGCGATGGAATATATCGGGCACGGCATGGGCCGTGGGCTGATGATTTTCCTTGTGGCGGGAATGAGCGGCTATGGGCTCTGGCGGCTTAGCGATGCCGTCTTCGGGATGGACAGCGGCCGGGACCACCCCAAGGCGTGGCGCCGACGTCTCGCAGCAGGCTTCAGCGGCGCGATCTACCT
>JBKPOR010000083.1:0-4613 GCA_046765675.1 Pseudomonadota bacterium | reverse complement strand
TTAAAAATCCCGGGCGAGACTTGCGCCTCGCCCGGGACCTTTGCTCCCCGTTGGATGGGTGGAACGCTTACTTGCCGCGTTCGCCACGCTCGACCGGCGGAGGCGGCGGCGGAGGCGGCGGAGCCGGGCAGGTGCTCGTTGCCAGGATCACCGATCCGTCCGGGCACGTCTGCGTCGCCGGAGCAACCGGCGGCGGAGGAGGCGGCGGAGGCGGAGGCGGAGGCGGCGCTTCGGCAACACCGCCGAAGTTGTAGACCAGGCTGAGAAGCAGGCTGTGCGACGCGAAATGATCGTCGAACGCGCCGGTGACCGCGGCCGTGCGAGTGAACGTCACGTCGGTCGAGCCCGTCGCACCGACGCCGGTGTTGGGGACAGCGACCGTGCGTGTCGACCCGGCGAAAGTCGTCGCGCCCTCGTCAAAATTAAGGTGCCCCGTCCGGAAATACCGGTACTTCAGGCCGATATCGATGTTGCCGCTAAGCGGATAATAGACGCCCGCCAGCAGCTGCCATGCAAAGGCGTTGTCCTTGTCGCCGAGCTCCTTGACCCGAGCGTAGCCGGCGCCGGCTCCGACAAAACCGCCGATGCTGTCATTGCCGCCGAAGTCGACAAGCGCATTGATCATGCCGGACAAGACGCTGACGTGATTATTGATGTTGAAGGCCGACGCATCGTCAGTCGGGAAGACGACGGCGGGGCCGGTCGTACCGATCGGGTTGAGAGCCGTCTCGACGGTCGTTCCAAAGGTGCTATCCGTTCGGAAGCTCTTCAGCTTTGACCTTTTGTAGCCGAGCTCGCCTTCGACGCGGAACATTCCGAAATCATATCCGGCAAGGAGGTCGACATCGTAGCCGATCTTCCACCTGACCCGCGTATCGGTGACGGCCGGCCCCGGCGGCGTTGCCAGGCCTACGGGCAGCGCGCCGACCAGTCCGGTTCCAGGCAGGGGAGCTGTCGTCCCCGCCGCGGGAGACTGTGCGCTCTGCGTGAACGTGGCGGTGAAGCTGCCGTCCTGGGCCTCTGGCAAGAGAGCGCCGAGATCGACCCCGACATAACCGCTGTTGTCGCGAGCGGCCGCCGGGCTGGCGATCGCAGCCGCGGCAACCGCGACTAGGAGATACTTACGCATGATAATGCCCCTTTTCGGTTGAGTTCGACGGCCTAACCGACAGCAGTGCGCTTGGTTTCAGCGTCCGCAACACTCCGCCGGGAACTGTTGCATCGAGGCAACAACCGTGGCGCGCCCCGGACCGGTAAACTCCTTCTACCCGACTGAAAAGGCCGGAAAAACGCCATTTGCGACGTTCCCCGGCCTTTACGAATTCATGAAAAAACCGACCGGAAACTCATCCAGTTTCAGGCGCCCGAAAGCTCCTCGAGCACGACCTTGACCCCGGGGCCCATCGTCGAGCTGACCGAAACCTTCTTCACGAACTTGCCCTTCGCGCCCGACGGCTTGCCGCGGAAGATGGCGTCCATGAACGCCCGGAAGTTCTCGACGAGGTCGGCTTCGGAGAAGCTCGCCTTGCCGATCCCGGCGTGGACGATGCCCGCTTTCTCGACCCGATATTCGACCTGGCCGCCCTTGGCGTCGGCGACGGCCTTGGCGACGTCCATCGTTACCGTCCCGAGCTTCGGGTTCGGCATCAGGCCCTTGGGGCCGAGCACCTTACCCAAGCGCCCGACGACACCCATCATGTCGGGGGTCGCGATCACGCGGTCGAAGTCGATCGTTCCGCCCTGGACCGTTTCCATGAGGTCCTCCGCGCCGACGATATCCGCGCCCGCCTTCTTCGCTTCCTCGGCCTTGTCGCCCTTCGCGAACACCGCGACACGGACGGTCTTGCCGGTGCCCTTGGGCAGCGACACGACGCCGCGCACCATCTGGTCCGAGTGCCGCGGATCGACGCCGAGGTTCAGCGCCACCTCGATCGTCTCGTCGAACTTGGCGGTCGCATTGCCTTTCACCACCGCGATCGCTTCATCGACCCCGTAGAATTTGTCGCGGTCGATCAGGCCGATCTGGACCTCGCGCCGCTTCGAAAGCTTCGCCATCGCCTCAGCCCTCCCGCACTTCGAGGCCCATCGCTCGGGCGCTGCCTTCGATGATCTTCGTCGCCGCCTCGATCGAATTGGCGTTCAAATCCTTCATCTTCGCTTCGGCGATCTCGGCGAGCTGCGAGCGGCGGATCGTCCCCGCGCTCTCCTTGCCGGTCTCGCTCGAACCCTTCTGGATCCGCGCCGCTTTCTTCAGGAGGAACGAAGCCGTCGGAGTCTTGGTGACGAAGCTGAACGACCGGTCCGCATAGACGGTGATGACCGTCGGGATCGGAGCGCCCTTCTCCATCTCCTGCGTGGCGGCGTTGAACGCCTTGCAGAATTCCATGATGTTGACTCCGCGCTGGCCGAGCGCCGGGCCGATCGGAGGCGCCGGGTTCGCGATGCCCGCGGGCACCTGCAGCTTGATATAGCCGGTGATTTTCTTTGCCATGATCTCACTCTGTAGTGGGTCGAAACCCGTTCAAGTTTAGCGGTACGAACGATTGCCCGGAGGCAATCTCCCGCGTCGGCTCCAATTGCTTGGAAGGCGGCGCCCCTACACAAATGGTTGGAGAAAGGAAAGGGCAGGGGGTTCACGCAAAGGCGCAAAGGCGCAAAGGCGCAAAGGCGCAAAGGCGCGAAGCGGCGTTTGGCTCCGCGACTACGCTCCGTGGCTCGAAATGTGCTACGGCCTTCCTGGGGTGGGATTGGACAAGGGGATAGGTCCGATGACCCGAACACTCATCATCAGCCTTGGCGCGGCCCTGCTCGCCGGATCGGCCAACGTCGCTCAGTCGCAAGTCAACCCGGCCAACCTCAAATGGGGACCGGCGCCCGCCGGCCTTCCCAAGGGCGCGCAGCTCGCAGTCCTGTCGGGCGATCCCGGCAAGGAAGGCATGTTCACCATCCGCCTAAGGTTCCCCGCGGGATACCGGATCATGCCGCACCACCATCCGGCCGACGAGCTGGTGACGATCATCTCCGGCCAGACCGCGTTTGGAATGGGCGATACGTTCAATCGCGGCAAGATGAGGTCGCTGATCCAGGGCGGCTATGTCGCCGCTCCAAAGGGCATGAACCATTATGCGTCGACCCGCACCGGAGCGATCGTCCAGGTCACCTCGCACGGCCCGTTCGAGATCGTCTACGCCAACCCGAAGGACGACCCGCGGAAGAAGTGACCGCGGCGACGCTGCGCATAATCGGCTCTATCTTAACTTCGTAATCGTCAACCGGTCCGCCTTCGCCCGGTCCTTGACCGATTCCTCGCTTCGGGTGAGCGCCTTGGCGATGGCTCGGACGGACATGCCCTTGCGGGCGAGCAGGTGGAGCTTCTGGATCTCGTCCTGGCGCCAGGGCTGGCGGTGGCGTTCGAATTTATCGCCGTGGGCCATGTTTTTATCCCTCGACTAGCGCCCTGACCCCTCCACCATTCACTCTCCGGTGGAATGGTCCCCCTCCCCGAGCAAGCTCAGGGAGGAGCGAGAGCTACTTCATTCTTTCAACCTGCTCGAATTCCAGCTCGACCGGGGTGGCTCGGCCGAAGATGGAAACCGACACCTTCACCCGGCTGCGGTCGAAATCGAGCTCCTCCACAATGCCGTTGAAGCTCGCGAAGGGGCCGTCGAGCACCTTGACGCTGTCGCCGATCTCATAATCGATATGGATCGTCGGCTTGGCGCCGTGGGCGGCCGCCTCCTCCTTGGTGTCGAGCATCCGCGCGGCCTGGGCGTCGGGGATCGGCTGCGGCTTGCCGCCCGGCCCGAGGAAGCCGGTGACCTTCGGAGTGTTCTTGACGAGGTGATAGACCTGGTCGTTCATCTCGAGCTTGGCGAGGACGTAGCCGGGCATGAACTTGCGTTCGGCCTGGACCTTCTTGCCGCGCTTGATCTCGGTCACGGTTTCGGTCGGGACCTCGATCTGCTCAACGAAAGGGGTGAGGCCCATTCGGGCGGCTTCGCTGTTGATCGCGTCGCGGACCTTGTTCTCGAAACCGGAATAAGCGTGGATGATGTACCAGCGGGACATTGGTTAGCCTTTGTAAATTCTCTTTGAGTAGCCGTTCGAACCGTCCCCCGGACGGTCCGACATGCGGCTACTTGGCCATGAGGCCGAGCAGGAACTTGACGAGCGAGCTGAAGACCGCGTCGACTCCGAAGAAGAAGAAGGCGAGCAGCATGGTCATGATGATGACCATGATCGCGGTCGCGACCGTCTCCTTGCGGGTCGGCCAGTGGACTCGCTGGATCGCTTCCACGCGGACCTGCCGAACGAATTCCCCGGGGGTGACTTTGGCCACTGTTCGCCTGCTCGCTTTCAGATAAAGAAACGCTCCGCGGGCGCGGCGGCCAGCGGAGCTGCGAGGTCACTTAGCGAGGTGGTGCCGAGTCTTCAAGGTTGCGAAGCGGGAAACGCGTAGCTACCTCGCCAGCGGCCATAGGAGTGTAGCTCAGTTGGTAGAGCATCGGTCTCCAAAACCGAGGGTCGTGGGTTCGAGTCCCTCCACTCCTGCCATTTCACCGGATGACCGGTAATCCAATCCACGTGCCGCCCGGGCCGGTGAAGACGCGCTG
>JBKPOR010000082.1:0-14218 GCA_046765675.1 Pseudomonadota bacterium | reverse complement strand
GCGCGGCCGGAGCGACGGACGGGCATTCGAGGCAGCGCGCCTGGATCGTCGGTCCGTTGAGGATCGACCGCACTTCACCAAGCGCCGCCGCGAGCTGTTGCTGCGGGCTGCCGGCGAACGCCGCGAACGCATCTTCGGAATCCGCCGTATCGTCCGTACCGGCGGCCAGCGATTCCAGGATCTGGTCGCGGAAGCGCTTGGGCGGTTCGAGGTAGCGCACTCCGCGCTCGTCGCCGAGTTTCGCCAGTTCGGCGGCCTTGGCGATCGCGTCCCTCATGCTACCGAATCCGTCCACCAGCCCGAGTTGCCGAGCGGTGCCGCCGTCCCACACTCGGCCCTGGCCGATCTTGTCGATTTCGGCGGGTGATTTGTGGCGCGACGAAGCGACGATCGACAAGAACCGTCGATAGGTGGTCTCGACCCCCTCCTGGATCAGTTGGTTCGCCTCGGGCGACGGGCCCTTGAGCAGGTTCGGCTCGCCCGAAAGCGGAGTCGTCTTGATGCCGTCGGCTCCGACCCCCAGCTTTTGGAGCGTGCCCTGGAAGCTCGGAATGATTCCGAATACGCCGATCGACCCGGTGATCGTCGATGGCTCGGCATAGATGAAATCGGCCGGTGTCGAGACCCAATATCCGCCTGATGCGGCGACGTTCCCCATCGAAACGACAACGGGGATTTTCTGCTCCTTGGCCTCCAGTATCGCCTGCCGGATTCGTTCGGATGCCAGCACCGAGCCGCCGGGGCTGTCGACACGCACGACCAGCGCCTTGATGTTCTTGGCGCGGATCCCGTCCTCGATCGCGAGAGCGATGCTGTCGCCTCCGGCGGTACCCGCGGCAGCTTTTCCGTCGACGATCAGTCCGGCGACGGTGACCACTCCGATCGGGCCGGTTGGCGCTTTTTCGACCTTATCGCTGACGTAAGAGGCGAGCTTGATCGCCTTATAGCCGGCCGGATTTCCTTTATCCTTGCCGCCGAGGTCCGCGAGCCGCGCCTCGAAGTTGCGCCGATCGCCGATCTTGTCGACCAGCCTTGCGTCCAGCGCCGCCTTGGCCATGTCCCCGCCCGCGGCTTTTACCGCGCCCGGCATGTCCTTCAGGAACAGGTCGATATTCGCCTTCGGGCGTGCCCGAAGGACGTTTTCACGCCACGTCTCGAGCACCGCCTGGCCGAGCGCCATGTAATTTTCGCGCGCCTCGGGCGACATGTCGTTGCGGATGTAAGGCTCGACCGCCGACTTATAGGTGCCGACCCGATAGACGTTTGCGGTCACCCCGAGCTTGTCGAGCAGCCCTTTGAAATAGAGGTTCGAGCCGCCGGGGCCCGAAATCAGCACCGCCCCCAGCGGGTTCAGCCACACCTCGGACGCGGCCGAGGCCAGCTGATAGCCGTCGTCGGTATAGGCCACCGCATATGCAACGACCGGCTTGCCTGACGCGCGGACTCTACGGATCGCCTCGTTGAGGTCGGACATTGCGGTCTGGCCGCCGCCGGTGAAACCGTCGAGGTCGAGCGCAACCGCTTTGACCCGGCTGTCGTCCTTGGCCTTATCGAGGACTGCGACCAGGTCGCGAAGGCGGTATTGCCGCGGCGTCCTTCCTCCGGCGATGTCGGAAAATTCAACCTTTGAAGGCTGTTCGACCACCGCGCCCCTGAGATTTAGAGCCAGGACTCCGTCCTTCACCGGCGCGGGCCGCGCCGAGAGGGCCGCGTAGAGCAGGCCGAAGAACAGAAGCATGAAGATCAGGACGAGGGCGTCCTTGATCCCGACGAGAAGCTTCCAGATTGCGCGAACGAACTTCATGCGGCGACCTCTGTAGAGTTGGCACGGGTGGCTAGCGCAGAACCAACGTCATTGCGAGCGAAGTGAAGCAATCCAGTTTCTACAGGGCGCTGGATTGCTTCGTCGCTCCGCTCCTCGCAATGACAGCCCGATGGACGCCGCGGCCAACATTTCACCGTCAACGGACCGAGCCGCCTCGGCTGGAGAGCTGCGCTCGACGCTGTCGCTCGCCTGGCCGCTGATCCTCGCCAACCTGACGCAGCAGGCGATCCAGGCGACCGACGTGCTGCTGATGGGACGCCTCGGGGCAAGTCAGCTCGCTGCGGCGACTCTGGCACTCAACCTCACGTTCACCTTCAACATCTTCCTGCTGGGGCTCATCACCGCCTCATCGCCGATGATGGCGACCGCGCTGGGCCGGCGGTTCAACGCGGTCCGTGATGTCCGTCGGACTTTCCGTGCCGGTCTCTGGCTTATAGCGATTGCGATGCCGCCCTACTGGTTGCTGCTGTGGCACGTCGGTGATCTCATGAGGGCGTTCGGCCAATCGGCCGAGCTCGCCAGCCAGGGCCAGACGTTCCTGCGCGCCTACATGTGGTGCACGGCGCCGTGGCTGCTCTTCCAGCTGCTGAGGAATTTCCTCTCCGCCTTGGAGCGTCCCCGGATGGTGCTGTGGCTCAGCCTTTCGGGGATCGCGCTAAACTTCGTCCTTAGCTGGTCGCTGATCTTCGGCCATTTCGGGCTTCCGGCGCTCGGGCTCGTCGGCGGCGGGCTCGGAAGCACGCTGACCTGGCTGGTCATCTGCGGAGCGTTGATCGCAGTGACCTCGCTGCAACGGCAGTTCCGCCGCTTCCATTTGTTCGGCAATTGGTGGCGGTTCGATGCCCAGCGGACCCTCGCGATGGTTCGCCTCGGCTGGCCGATCGGCGTGACCATGGCGCTCGAAATGGGCGTCTTTGCCCTTGCTGCTTTTTTCATGGGCTGGCTCGGCGCCGAAGCCGTTGCGGCCCACGCCATCGCTCTCCAGATAGCCGCGCTGACGTTCATGGTTCCGCTCGGCCTCGGCCAGGCCGCCACGGTGCGCGTCGGGCTTGCTGTGGGCCGAGGCGACCAGCGCGGAATTAGTCGGGCCGGGTGGACCGCCTGGACGATCGGCGTTGGATTCATGGGCGCGATGGCGCTCGGCATGTGGCTTGCGTCGCGCCAGCTCGTGACCCTGTTCCTTGCCGACATCCCAGCAAATGCGCTCGTCATCGGCCTTGCAGTGAGCTTTCTTCGAATCGCCGCGGCCTTCCAGCTCGTCGACGGCGCTCAGGTCATCGGGGCCGGCATGCTGCGCGGGCTCCATGACACCCGCTGGCCCTTGTTGTTCGCTCTGTTCGGTTACTGGATCGTCGGGCTCGGCATCGGCAGCTGGCTTGCGTTCGGGCGCGACTGGCGGGGCGTCGGAATCTGGGTCGGACTTGCCAGCGGCCTCGCAGCCGTAGCGGTCCTGATGCTGGCCCGCTGGATCCTTCGGAACAAGCTCGGCCTGACCCGGCTCGCGCACGGCTAACAACAAAAGCCATGAGACCCGTTGACAGATGAACCGGCGGCAACCACATGCGCACCATCGCTGGCACTCTTAAGCCGAGAGTGCCAACGGAAGTTCAACAAGCTGATCAAGAGGGTTCAACCTATGGGTTTCAGGCCGCTTCATGACCGCGTCCTCGTTCGCCGCGTCGAGGCTGAGGAGAAGAGCGCCGGCGGGATCATCATTCCCGATACGGCGAAGGAAAAGCCGCAGGAGGGCGAAGTCGTCGCCGTCGGCGCCGGCGCCAAGTCCGACGAGGGCAAGGTCACTCCGCTGGACGTTCAGGCGGGCGACAAGATCCTGTTCGGCAAATGGTCGGGCACCGAAGTAAAGATCGACGGTGAAGACCTCATCATCATGAAGGAAAGCGACATCCTCGGGATCGTCGGCTGACCTTTTACGCGCCTCTTGCGCGCGTAGGTCTGTGACTTTTGAGACTTTTGGAAATTAGGAAAGGGTAGCCAGATGGCAGCCAAGGACGTGAAATTCAGCCGCGACGCGCGCGAGCGCATCATGCGCGGCGTCGATATCCTCGCCGATGCGGTCAAGGTGACGCTTGGGCCGAAGGGCCGCAATGTCGTCATCGACAAGAGCTTCGGCGCACCGCGCATCACCAAGGACGGAGTCACCGTCGCCAAGGAGATCGAGCTTAAGGACAAGTTCGAGAACATGGGCGCGCAGATGGTCCGCGAAGTCGCTTCGAAGACCAACGACATCGCCGGCGACGGCACCACCACCGCGACCGTGCTCGCCCAGGCGATCGTTCGCGAGGGCATGAAATCGGTCGCTGCGGGCATGAACCCGATGGATCTGAAGCGCGGCATCGATCTCGCCGTGACCAAGGTCGTCGAGGATCTGAAGCAGCGCTCCAAGCCCGTTTCCGGGTCGAATGAAATCGGCCAGGTCGGCAGCATCGCCGCCAACGGCGACACCATCGTCGGCGAAAAGATCGCCGAGGCGATGGAGAAGGTCGGCAAGGAAGGCGTGATCACCGTCGAGGAGGCCAAGGGCCTCGAGTTCGAGCTCGACGTGGTCGAGGGCATGCAGTTCGACCGCGGGTATCTCTCGCCCTACTTCATCACCAATCCGGAGAAGATGCAGGTCGAACTGACCGACCCGTACATTCTCATCCACGAGAAGAAGCTGTCGAACCTTCAGGCGATGCTTCCGATCCTCGAGGCCGTCGTCCAGGCGGGCCGTCCTTTGCTGATCATCGCCGAGGACATCGAGGGCGAAGCGCTGGCTACGCTCGTCGTCAACAAGTTGCGCGGCGGCCTCAAGGTCGCGGCGGTCAAGGCGCCGGGCTTCGGCGATCGCCGCAAGGCGATGCTCGAGGACATCGCGATCCTCACCGGGGGCGAGATGATCAGCGAGGATCTCGGCATCAAGCTCGAGAACGTCACCACCAACATGCTGGGCCAAGCCAAGCGCATCACGATCGACAAGGACAATACGACGATCATCGACGGCTCCGGCGCGCATGACGCGATCAAGGCGCGGACGGAGGCAATCCGCCAGCAGATCGACACCACGACCTCGGATTACGACCGCGAGAAGCTGCAGGAGCGGCTTGCCAAGCTCGCGGGCGGCGTTGCCGTGATCAAGGTCGGCGGTGCCTCCGAGATCGAGGTCAAGGAGCGCAAGGACCGCGTCGATGACGCGCTTCACGCCACCCGGGCCGCGGTCGAGGAAGGTATTGTCGCGGGTGGCGGCGTTGCCCTGCTTTACGCAACGAAGGCGCTCGACGGCCTCAAGGGCCAGAACGACGACCAGACGCGCGGAATCGATATTGTCCGCAAGGCGCTCTATTCGCCGGTCCGGCAGATTGCCCAGAACGCCGGTCACGACGGCGCCGTCATCTCGGGCAAGTTGCTTGAAGGTAAAGACGAGGGAATCGGCTTCAACGCCCAGACCGAAGTCTACGAAAACCTCGCCAAAGCTGGCGTGATCGACCCGACCAAGGTCGTCCGCACTGCGCTTCAGGATGCGGCTTCGGTCGCCGGCTTGCTCATCACCACCGAAGCGGCGGTGAGCGAGCTGCCCGAAGACAAGCCAGCGATGGCCATGGGCGGCGGTGGAATGGGCGGAATGGGCGGAATGGACTTCTAAGTCCGACGCTCAGTTCGAGGAATTGGAGGGGCCGGGGGCATTCGCTTCCGGCCCTTCTTCATTGTTGTCCATCACGTTCAGCGCATTTTCCATTTCGTTGAGCTCGGCCGATTGCGCTTCGTTCGGCGCCGGCGGCCGATTCTCGCGGCACGCCGCGACGAGCAAGACAAGCGCCAATCTCAACGTCGATTTCGTCATTGCGAGCGTAGCGAAGCAATCCAGTCGATGTTCCTGGACTGCCCCGTCGCTTCGCTCCTCGCAATGACGCCCAGGCAAAAAAAAGGGGCCGCCCGATCGCTCGGACGGCCCTTGAAGTTCGCTCCAGGAGAGCGAAAAGCTTACTGAGCGTTGTTCGCAGCGGCGTTCGCCGTGTCGGCAGCGGCATTGGCCGTGTCGGCAGCGGCATTGGCCGTGTCGGCTGCGTTGAGCGCGTTGTCGGCGTTCGCGGTAACGTCGGCATTCGCCGCGTTCGTGTCGGTGACAGCCGCATTCTCAACGTTGGTGTCGGCGGCGTTATTGGCGGCTTCCTGCTTGTTGCACGCGGCAAGGCCGAGCGCGAGGACCGCAACGGTCACAGCAACTTTCTTCATGATCGTTCCACTCCCTTATAGGCATCCTTGGGGATGCCGGTCTCGGCCTGTTCGCACGAATCGATCAGGCCAGCGTCGGCCAATAGCGACAATCCCTACTCGCGCACAAGGGATTATTTTCACAAGTAGAATTGACGATATAAAGATATCTTTATATCTTTAATCCATGTCTTCCGCGCTCCCGCTCGCCGACCATTTCCAGGCGCTTGCCGATCCGACGCGGCTGCGCATCCTGGCTCTCCTTCGAATCATGGAGCTTTCGGTCGGCGAACTCGCGCAGATCCTGGGTCAGAGCCAACCGCGCGTGTCGCGCCATCTGAAAATCCTGTCGGACGCTGGAGTGCTCGAGCGGCGCAAGGAAGGGAGCTGGGTCTTCCTGACTTTGACCGATGCGGATCGAATCGAGCCGATGTTCGGGTTGATCGATCGTTGGTCGGACGGACCGACGCGCGCGCTCTTCGCGTCGGACGCCTCTCGCACGGAAACGATTCGCGCCGAGCGCGCCGAGGCGGCCAACCGTTATTTCGCCGGCCACGCCGAGGTTTGGGACCAGATCCGCTCGCTGCACGTCGCCGAAAGCGAGGTTGAGCGCGCAATCGATCGAGCACTCGGAGGCCGACCCCTCGGCCGACTGGTCGACGTGGGCACGGGCACCGGACGGATGATCGAGCTGTTCGGCCCGCGCTCAAGCCAGGCAACCGGCATCGACCGCTCCTCGGAAATGCTGCGCCTCGCCCGAGTGAAGCTCGAGGCTGCCGGAATTGCATCGAGCCTGCGCCAAGGCGACATGTACGCGCTTCCACTCACGGACGAGAGCGCCGACAGCATCATCATCCACCAGGTCCTGCATTATGCTCACTCGCCCGCCTCGGCGATCGCCGAGGCGGCGCGCGTACTCGCCCCAGGGGGGACCTTGCTGGTTGTCGATTTCGCGGCTCATGATCGCGAAGAGCTCCGCGCGACCGACGCCCATATCCGTCTCGGCTTCGACGATGATGTGATGAGCGCATGGTTTGCGTCGGCGTGCCTCACGGTGGACGAGATCGAGCATCTCGAAGGTGGCGAGCTGACGGTCACTTTGTGGCGCGGCACCAAGGCGGCAATCGCTCAGCGGAGGGCGGCATGAACGCCTTCGAAAGCCTCGACCAGCACCGGCCGCTGTTCGCCGAGGCTCGGGGCGATATTCAGGTCAGCTTCGAATTCTTCCCGCCCAAAACCGAAGCCATGGCCGAGACGCTCTGGAGCTCGATCCAAACGCTTGCGCCGCTCGGCCCGCGCTTCGTCTCGGTGACCTACGGGGCGGGCGGATCGACCCGCGAGCGAACCCACTCCACCGTCGAGCGGATCCTCAAGGAAACCGCGCTGACCCCTGCGGCGCACCTGACCTGCGTCGGCGCGAGCCGCGACGAGGTCGATTCTGTCGCTCGCGACTATTGGGCGGCGGGAGTGCGCAACATCGTCGCCCTTCGCGGCGACCCGCCCGAACCCGGCGCAAAGTTTGAGCCGCACCCTGACGGATATGAGAATGCGGCCGATCTTGTGGCCGGCCTCAAGGGGGTGGCGCCGTTCGACATTTCCGTCGCTGCTTATCCCGAGATTCATCCGGATTCGGGCAGCCGCAAATTGGACCTCGATAACCTCAAGCGGAAAGTCGACGCCGGAGCCGACCGGGCGATCACACAATTCTTCTTTTCGGCCGATTGCTTCTTCCGATTCCGGGATGACGCGGCGGCGGCCGGGCTGGACGTAGAGATCGTTCCGGGAATCCTCCCAGTGTCGAACGTCGCAACCACTCGGCGGTTCGCTCAGACGTGCGGAGCGAAGATCCCGGACTGGCTCGACGATTTGTTCGAAGGTCTCGACGATCTTCCCGCCGCTCGCCAGCTGATCGCGGCAACCGTGGCCGCGGAACTGTGCGGCCAGCTTTACGCGGGGGGAGTTCGGCACTTCCATTTCTACACGCTCAACCGGGCAGAGCTGAGCTACGCAATCTGCCACCTTCTCGGCGTGCGACCCCAAAAGGACATTGCGCAATGAGTACGGCCAAAACGCTTCGCGCCGAAGCTGCAAAGCGCATCCTGATCAAGGACGGACCCTACGGGACCGGAATCCAGGCCTGGAAACTCGAAGCTGCGGATTACTGCGGCGGGCTCGACCTGATGAAGGATCAGAAGGGCAACAACGACCTTCTGAATCTAACCAAGCCCGAGCTGGTTCGATCGATCTGCGAAGGCTTCGCCGCAGCGGGCGCGGAAGTGCTCGCAACCAATACGTTCAACGCCAATCGGATCAGCCAGGCGGATTACGGAGCGGAGGAGCTTGTGGCGCGGATCAACCGCGCCGCCGCCGAAATCGTGCGCGAGGTTGCTGACCGCCATATTGCGGAGGACGGCAAGCCGCGTTGGGTGGCAGGCGCTCTCGGCCCGACGAACAAGACGCTGTCGCTATCCCCCAACGTCAATGACCCCGGCTTTCGCGAGGTCGATTTCGACCAGGTCAAAGGTGTTTATCGCGAACAGATCGACGGACTGGTCGAAGGAGGCGTCGATTTCATCCTGATCGAAACCGTGTTCGATACGCTGAACGCAAAGGCTGCGATCATGGCCGCCCTCGAGGCGGAGCAAGCGCTCGGCCGCGAGCTGCCGCGAATGATTTCGATGACCTTGACCGACCTTTCGGGCCGGAACCTCAGCGGCCACACGGTCGAGGCCTTCTGGGCGAGCGTAA
The DNA here is from genome assembly GCA_046765675.1 of Pseudomonadota bacterium. GTDB lineage: Bacteria > Pseudomonadota > Alphaproteobacteria > Sphingomonadales > Sphingomonadaceae > Sphingomicrobium. The sequence continues at coordinate 5,436 of JBKPOR010000082.1, read as the reverse complement.
GGCATGCCCGGCCAGTGACCATCGGGTTGAATTGTTCATTCGGCGCGGCACAGCTTCGGCCGCACCTCGCTGCGCTGTCGGCGGTCGCCGATACGCTCATCATGGCCTATCCGAACGCGGGACTTCCCAACGAACTTGGCGAATATGACGAAGCGGCGGAGGAGACCGCCGCTCAGGTTCGCGAGTGGATCCAAAGCGGATTGGTGAATATCGTCGGCGGATGCTGCGGGACGACTCCCTCGCACATTGCCGCAATTTCCGGGGCGGCGCGCGATTGCACGCCGCGCACCGTCCCGGATGCCCCCAAGGGGACGTTGCTCGCCGGCCTCGAACCGATGCTGATCGCCGCCTGAAATGGAGTTTCAGAAGGTGGAACAGACCGGCGCGGGCGCGCGCTTCGTCAATATCGGCGAGCGCTGCAACGTGACGGGCTCAGCGCGTTTCAAGAAACTGATCCTTACCGGCGATTATGACGCAGCGATCGAGGTCGCCCGCGACCAGGTCGAGAACGGCGCGCAGATTATCGACGTCAACATGGACGAGGCCCTGCTCGATTCCGAGCAAGCGATGACCACATTCCTGAAGCGCATTGCCGCGGAGCCGGACATCGCTCGGATACCGGTGATGGTCGACAGCTCGAAATGGAGCGTAATCGAAGCGGGCCTGAAGTGCGTCTCCGGCAAGCCGATCGTGAATTCCATCTCGATGAAGGAAGGCGAGGGGCCGTTCCTCGAGCTCGCGCGCAAGTGCCGCGCGTACGGAGCCGCCGTAGTCATCATGGCGTTCGACGAGGTCGGCCAGGCCGACACGATCGATCGCAAAGTTGCCATTTGCAAGCGTGCTTACGACCTGCTCGTTGGGGACGGGACCGACCGGAACGACATCATCTTCGACCCGAACATCTTCGCCGTTGCGACTGGAATCGAGGAGCACCGCGCTTACGCGATCGATTTCATCGAGGCGGCCCGGGAGATCCGGCGGCGCTGCCCCGGCACCCATATTTCAGGCGGACTTTCGAACCTCAGCTTCTCGTTCCGCGGCAATGAGCCGGTACGCCGGGCGATGCACAGCGTGTTCCTCTACCACGCGATCCCGGCGGGCATGGATATGGGCATCGTCAATGCCGGCCAGCTCGATGTCTATGACGCGATCGACCCTGAGCTCCGCGAGGCGTGCGAGGACGTGGTCCTGGACCGGCGCGACGATGCGACCGAGCGGCTGGTCGCGCTCGCCGAGCGCTTCAAGGGCACCGACGAGGCCGAAGAGAAGAAGCTCGCCGAATGGCGCTCGCTGCCCGTCACCGAGCGCCTGTCCTACGCCCTCGTGAAAGGCATCGACGCGCACATCGTCGACGACACGGAGGAAGCGCGCCAACAGTTCGCGCGGCCGATCCAGGTGATCGAAGGCCCTCTGATGGACGGAATGAACGTCGTCGGCGACCTGTTCGGGTCGGGAAAGATGTTCCTTCCGCAGGTAGTGAAGTCCGCTCGCGTGATGAAGCGGGCGGTCGCGCATCTCATTCCCTTTATCGAAGCCGAAAAGGAAAAGACCGGAGCGACCAAGGGCAAGGGCCGGATCGTGATGGCGACGGTCAAGGGCGATGTTCACGACATCGGCAAGAACATCGTCGGAGTCGTCCTGCAGTGCAACGGGTTCGAGGTCATCGACCTCGGAGTCATGGTGCCGTGGCAGGACATATTGAAAGCCGCCAATGACAACCAGGCGGACATGATCGGGCTGTCGGGCCTGATCACGCCGTCGCTCGATGAAATGGTGACGGTCGCTGGAGAGATGCAGCGGCAGGGCTTCAAGACGCCGCTGCTCATCGGCGGTGCGACGACCAGCAAGGCCCATACGGCGCTCAGGATCGATCCTGCCTACCACGGACCCGTGATCCACGTCCTCGACGCGAGCCGTGCGGTCGGCGTTGCTTCATCGCTGGTCTCGGACACCCAGCGCGATCCACTCATCGCCGGCACGGCCGATGATTATGACAAGCTCAGGAAATCCCGCGAGCGCAGCGGCCAGAGCGAGCTCGCGACGATCGAAGAGGCTCGAGCGAACGGCTTCGCTTTCGATCCGACGGGCCAGGCGCCGCCTCCGCAATACCCTGGACTTCATCACATCGGCGACTGGCAGCTGAAGGATTTGAAAGCGTCGATCGACTGGACTCCCTTCTTCCGCGCGTGGGAACTCGTGGGGAATTACCCCGCGATTCTCGACGACCCCGTGGTTGGGGAAAGTGCTCGGAGCCTGTTCGAAGACGGGCAGCGGATGCTGGATCAGCTGATTGCCGAGCGCTGGGTGACTCCGAAGGCCACGGTCGGCTTGTGGCGTTGCATGAGGGAAGGCGACGACGTTCTCGTTCTTTCCGGAAACGAGTGGGTCCGTGTGCCCTTCCTCCGCCAGCAGGTGAAGAAGCGCGAGGGACGAGCCAACCTCTGCCTCGCCGATTTCATCAATCCGGACGGCGAGGACTGGATCGGGGGATTCGCCGTCGGGATCCACGGGCTCGAGCCGCACCTGAAGCGGTTCAAGGAGGAAAATGACGACTATTCGGACATCCTGCTAAAGGCGCTGGCGGACAGGCTCGCCGAGAGTTTCGCCGAAGTCCTCCACGCCGAGGTTCGCAACCGGCTCTGGGCCTATGCCGACGAGCATTTCTCGAACGCGCAGCTGATCCGCGAGAAATATGAGGGTATCCGCCCGGCGCCCGGCTATCCGGCCTGTCCGGACCATTCGCTGAAGGTGATGTTGTTCGATATGCTCGGCGGCGCTCCGGGCGGAGTGGCGCTCACCGAGAATTACGCGATGTGGCCGACGTCGGCGGTGTCCGGATTCTATTTCGGTCATCGCGACAGCCAATATTTCGGAGTGGCGCGGATCGGCCGCGACCAGCTCGACGATTATGCCGCGCGACGGGGCATGCCGGTGGGTGAGGCGGAGCGCTGGCTTCGGCCCAACCTGGACTAGATTGCAGCGAGCGCCTTTCGAAGAACGGCGCGACTGAACAAGGATTTAGGCTCGGCCGACCGAAGGCCCCCCTTGAGCGCCGGCCAATCGCGTTTCCAAGCGGTCCACGGTCCGGCGGTTCCAGCCTCCTGAAGCTCGAACAACAAAGCGTCTGCTTCACGCAGCCGGGCGCGTGGAACTTCGAGGCCCGTGACCTGGAAACGTTCATCGATCGCGCCAAGGGTCGAGCGCGCCGCCGCGAGCAACGCACGCCCAGTCGCTGGATCGCGGGCGGAATAGGCGCTCTCAGCCAGCCCAACCGCTGAATCCACGTCCGAAAGCGCGGAAGCGAGCGTGATGGAACGGCTCGCGCCGCAGGCCGCGGGGGACAGCGCTCGAACATAAGCGACGACCGAATTCAGCGCCGTCGGCGATGGCTCGGGCCCATCGAATTCCTGAGTGATGAGGCCATGGACGAATTCGCGAAGCCGCGGTGTCCCCTTAATCTTCAGCCTGGCCGGATCGCCGCCAAGATCGGGGATCGGCTTCGGGTTGAAAATCCCGTCACCGCGATGCTCGCTCATGATTGACACGGTGACATCTGCGGTTCCCGGTTCGCCCGAGATGCCAGGGAAATGGAAGTGCGGGTTGGCGCGCCCGTTCCGATGGCAGCTCGAGCAGCTCAGGCCGGCGCGCGCGGCTTGCCCGCCGAGCAACAAGGGCGAGCGAAACAAGGCGCGCCCGATCGCGACCGAGCGCCGCTGATTGCGATCCTTCGGCCAGGCGATGCATTCACCCGGGAGGCGCGTGAGATCCGTCAGCATGTCGGGCGACTTGAGCCATCGCGCCTCCCTGAGCGGCAGCTGCGGTCGATCCGCACCGCACAGGAGCAGCAATGCTGCGGGGATCAGGAGGCAGGCTTGCCTTTGGCGGCGATCCATTGCCTCAGTTCGTCCGCCTCGAAGCAGCCGAAGGTGCACATCGCGTCCAACTTCGCGAGCAGCGACTTCGCTCCTGCCATATTGCCTCGCTCGACCATGAGCTCGCCATAATATTCGGTCGCTTGCTTATGCTTCGGCTCGGCCGCGAGTGCCGCGCGATAATAGCCTTCTGCGGCATCGTAACGGTGAAGCTTGCGATTGGCGAACCCGAGATAGGTGAGGATGTCCGGGTGAGCGCCGAACGCGGCCCGCGCTCGCTCGAGCGAGGCGATCGCATCCTTGTAACGATGCTCGTTGATCAGGCCGACGGCTTCCAGGTACGACTGATCGGCGGCGTCCGCACTCTGGAACAACAGCGGCGGCTGAGTGTCGAGGCGCGCCTGCGGCGGGGCAGCGAGCGCGGCCTGGACTGCCGTAATCGCGTCCTTCAGCTTTGATGCATCCTCGCACGTGCCGTTGCAGTCGGTCTGGAGCTTCTGAAGCTTGGCGAGTTCGGCCGCGGCCTTGTCGCGCTGTCCGAGCTTCAGATACGCAACAGCAAGTTCCTGGTGGGCTTCGACCATCCTGGCGTTGGCCTTGGTGGCGCGCTCATAATGTTTGGCCGCGGCTTTGAAGTCGTTGAGCCCGGCATCCGCGAGTCCCGCGAGGAAATTGACGTTGGCGTCCGTCGACGCGACTCCGAGGACTTTTCCGAAAGCTTTCCTGGCCTCGGCAAATTTGTTGGCCTTGAGGGCCTCGATGCCCGTCCGATATTCGGCCGCCGCGTCGAATTCCGGTGCGCTGATGCTCGGCGTGGACGGCATGCTTCCGCCCATGTTGTCGGCGAGGACCGGAGCGCCGCTTGTCATAAGGACGACGAACGAGACGGCGAGTGCGGCTCGCGTGGCTAGGGTCATTTGCATCGGATCTCCCCTTTAGGCCGCGGAGGACGGTCCCTAATATCACGTTTTTAGTGCGCGAGTCCGGCGCAACGGTTCAAGGCTCGACGCGGCCAGCTCGACCGACTAGCGGCGCGACATGCGGAGATTTCTCCTCGCCCTGCTGCTGATGCTGTGCCCGGCGCTCGTTGAGGCGCGGGGAATAGAGCCGCAGCTGGTCGCCGAGGGACCGGCGCCCGCCGGCGGCGAAGTCGAGCTCGCCATCCGCATGATTCCTGCACCTGGGTGGCACGGCTATTGGCAGAATCCGGGCGACGCCGGCCTTCCGATGGAGGTGAAGTGGCAATTGTCCAAGGGCTTCGCGGCGGGCCCTTTGCGCTATCCGGTCCCGGGCCGGCTCGAGATCGCGAACCTGATGAACTACGTTTACGAGCGCGACTATGCCGTGCTCGTCCGGCTGAAGGTTCCGGCGGATGCGAACGGCACGATCCCCCTCCGCGCGCAGGCTCGCTGGCTTGCCTGTACGGACAAGATTTGCGTGCCCGAACAGGGCGAGCTGGCGCTCGACCTACCGGTTGGGACGGGAACTCCGGAGCGGGCCCAATTCGATGCCTGGCGGCAGGCCCTTCCACGGCCGCTCGCCAGCCTAGGCCACTTCGCGGTTG
>JBKPOR010000081.1:0-2569 GCA_046765675.1 Pseudomonadota bacterium | reverse complement strand
TGGTGGTGGTGACGACGTGCGCGTGGCCGAACGGCGTCGGATGCTCCCCGGCCGCGACCAGTCCCGCGAAATGGGCCATGTCGACCAGGAATAACGCTCCGACCTCATCGCAGATCTCGCGGAAGCGTTTGAAGTCGAAATGCCGAGGGTAAGCGGATCCGCCCGCGATGATCAGCTTGGGCCGGTGCTCCTTCGCCAGCCGCTCGACCTCGTCAAAATCGACGAGATGGTCGTCCTGCCGCACTCCATATTGGACCGCGTTGAACCATTTGCCGGACTGCGCCGGAGGAGCGCCGTGAGTGAGGTGGCCGCCGGCGGCGAGGCTGAGTCCCATGATCGTGTCGCCGGGCTTCAATAGCGCCATCATCACGGCGCCATTGGCCTGGGCACCGGAGTGCGGCTGGACGTTGGCGAACTGACAGCCGAAGAGCTTCTTCGCTCGCTCGATCGCGAGGGTTTCGACCGCGTCCGATGGCGCGCACCCCTGATAGTAGCGCCGGCCCGGATACCCTTCCGCATATTTGTTCGTCAGCACCGAGCCCTGCGCTTCGAGGACCGCCCCGCTGACGATATTTTCGGAGGCAATCAGTTCGATCTGGCTCTGCTCGCGGTGAAGTTCATCGCGGATCGCATCCTCCACCGCCGGGTCGATCTCGGCGAGGCTGCTCGTGAAAAACCCATGCGGCACGCGGTAGCTTTGCTGCTGTTCCAGATCGGCGGCGGTGGCCATCAGTGACTGTCCTGCAGAAGGGCTGAAAGTTGGTCGACTCGGCGTTGGTGGCGTCCCCCCTCGAACTCCGTCGAAAGGAAGGCGCTGACGCAGGCCTTCGCCATTTCGGCGCCGATCAGCCGCGCGCCGATCGCAATGGCGTTGGCGTCATTGTGCTTGCGTGCAAGAGTCGCGGACAATGGCTCCGCGACCAGCGCGCAACGGCAGGCCGGGTTGCGGTTGGCGGCAATCGCGATCCCAATCCCCGAGCCGCAGACCGTGATCCCGCGCTCGGCACGACCGTCCGCGAGCGCTTCGGCGAGCATCACGCCATAGTGCGGGTAATCGACGCTTTCGTGGCTGAATGTGCCAAGATCGAGGAGATCATGTCCCTGATCCTTGAGCCAGCCCGCGAGATCGTCCTTGAGGTCGACCCCGGCATGATCGGCGGTAAGTACGATGCGCATGCGGAGTGAGTAGGACAGGCGGCGCGGAATCGCCAGCCTAGGCGGCGAGCCTAATCTCTTCGCGGCTCCAGATTTCGACCAGCGCCGCGGTGAGCTCGTCCATCATCTCGGCCGAATGGCAGGGGCCGGGCGTGAAGCGGAGCCGTTCGGTACCGCGCGGCACCGTCGGGAAATTGATGGGCTGAACATAAAGCCCATATTCCGCAAGCAGGATGTCGCTGATGCGCTTGGCCTTGATCGGGCAGCCAACGAGCAGCGGGACGATGTGGGTCGAGCTTGACATGACCGGGAGGCTCACGGCGGCGAACTTGGCCTTGAGCATCGCGGCCGCTTCCTGCTGCGCCTGCCGCTCTTCGGTTGAGACCTTGAGGTGCCGAACGCTCGCCAGCGCGCCAGCCACCAGCACAGGCGACAACGAGGTCGTGAAAATGAATCCGGGCGCGTAGCTGCGGATGCAATCGATGATCGTCCTATCGGCGGTAATATAACCGCCCATCACTCCGAATGCCTTGCCGAGCGTGCCTTCGATAATCGTCAGGCGGTCGGCGACCTTATCGCGTTCGGATATGCCGCCGCCGTGCTCGCCGTACATTCCGACCGCGTGGACTTCGTCTAGATAAGTGAGCGCATTGTACCGGTCGGCGAGGTCGCAGATCGCCCCGATCGGAGCGATGTCGGCGTCCATCGAATAGACGCTCTCGAAGGCGATGAGTTTGGGCGTGTCCGGCTCCTCTGCCGAAAGCAGCTCTTCGAGATGCTCGAGGTCGTTGTGCCGGAACACGCGCTTCTTGCAGCCGGAATTCTTGATTCCGGCGATCATCGAAGCGTGGTTGAGTTCGTCCGAGAATATCACGCAGTCGGGGAGCAGCTTGCCCAGGGTCGACAGGGCAGCCTCGTTCGAAACATAGCCCGACGTGAAGAGCAACGCCGCTTCCTTGCCGTGGAGGGCGCTAAGCTCGGCCTCGAGCTGCGTATGATAATGGGTGTTGCCGCTGATGTTGCGGGTCCCGCCCGATCCCGCGCCAACTTCGCGCAGGGCCTTGTCCATTGCTTCGATGACGACCGGATGCTGGCCCATTCCGAGATAATCGTTGGAACACCAGACGGTGATCGGCTTGGGGCCATTGCCGCCGAAGCAGCGCGCGTTCGGGTACTGGCCGCGGGTGCGGAGGATATCGATGAACACGCGATAGCGGCCTTCGTCGTGAAGCCGCTCGATCGCCGATTTGAAAATGCGGTCGTAGTCCAACGCTAACCCTCGCTTGCCCGCGCCTTTAGCGGCCGCCCTGCGCATTTGCCAGAGCGAACGGCACTGAATTAGAGGCTTTCGACCTCATCGAGGCCATAGGCCGCAAGCGACCCTAGCAGGGGCTCCCGCGCTGCGCCCGTGAAC
>JBKPOR010000080.1:0-7348 GCA_046765675.1 Pseudomonadota bacterium | reverse complement strand
GTTGGTCCCAGAGTGGTCCGCCTTCCCTTGCCAGGAGATAGGACAGGATCGAGCCCATAACGCTGAACAGCAGGACCTGCATCAGGCACAAGCACGTGACGGAGAAATTTTCCTGAATGCGGACCCGGCTATAGAAAAGGCTGACGACTGCTAGCGCGGCGCACGCGGCTGTCACGACGTAGAGGCCATGCGGGTCGATCGCGAGCGGCTTTGTCAGCTCGATTGCGAGGACGAGGACCAACAAGCTGCCGATCACGGCCCATGACGCCGCATTGCTGCTCTTCGGCTTTTGGAGGGACCCGTAGTACACGGGCGTTCGACTGGCGCGGACCCGTGAGCAGCCGCTCCCACAGATTTAAGATCATCGGTCTGCCGCCCCTTCGAGGCGAGGAAGTCAGTCGTGTCACGCAGCAGTCGTTGCCCGTTCGCAGCAGCATGGCGATGCCTAAGCGGAAGCGCGCGCGGTTAACTCTCTCTTGCTGCAATCCTTGTCGTCGCTATCGCGCCACCTATATCGCGAATGAATTTCAACAGTTCGGCCGCCTGTCAGGGGTCGAAACGGGGCTGGATAAGAGGGAAAAAGATATGGCCAAGGTCATCGGCATCGACTTGGGCACCACGAACAGTTGCGTGGCCGTCATGGAAGGCGGCAAGCCGAAGGTGATCGAGAATAGCGAAGGCGCGCGCACGACGCCGTCAACCGTCGCCTTCACCAAGGACGGCGAACGCTTGATCGGCCAGCCGGCCAAGCGGCAGGCGGTCACCAATCCCGACAATACCATTTTTGCCGTCAAGCGCCTGATCGGCCGGCGCTTCGACGATCCGATCACGAAGAAGGACACCGAACTCGTCCCCTACAAGATCGTCAAGGGATCGAACGGGGATGCATGGGTCGGGGCCGGCGGCAAGGATTACAGTCCGTCGCAGATTTCCGCATTCATCCTCCAGAAGATGAAAGAAACCGCCGAGGCCTATCTCGGCGAAACCGTGACCCAGGCGGTCATCACGGTGCCGGCTTATTTCAACGACGCGCAGCGCCAGGCAACCAAGGACGCCGGCCAGATCGCGGGCCTTGAAGTGCTGCGCATCATCAACGAACCGACCGCGGCCGCGCTCGCCTACGGCCTCGAGAAAGAAGAGGGCAAGACGATCGCCGTTTACGACCTTGGCGGGGGCACGTTCGACATCTCGATCCTCGAGATCGGCGACGGCGTGTTCGAGGTGAAGTCTACCAACGGCGATACGTTCCTGGGCGGCGAGGACTTCGATGCGCGGATCGTCAACTGGCTCGCGGACAAGTTCAAGGCGAAGGAGAACATCGACCTTCGCACCGACCGGCTTGCACTGCAGCGGCTCAAGGAAGCGGCTGAGAAAGCGAAAATCGAACTGAGCTCGGCCGCAACGACCGAAATCAACCAGCCGTTCATCACCGCGCGCATGGAAGGCGGCACGACCACCCCGCTCCACCTCGTTGAAACGATCAGCCGAGCCGACCTCGAGAAGCTCGTGGAAGACCTCATCGAGCGGACGATCGAACCGTGCAAAAAGGCGCTCAAGGACGCCGGCATGGACGCCAAGGACATCGCCGACGTCGTGCTCGTCGGCGGAATGACTCGAATGCCGCGCGTGCGCGAACGCGTGAAGGAATTCTTCGGCCGCGACCCGCACACCGGTGTCAATCCGGACGAAGTCGTCGCCATGGGCGCGGCGATCCAGGCCGGGGTCTTGCAGGGCGACGTCAAGGACGTCCTTCTGCTCGACGTCACTCCGCTCTCGCTCGGCATCGAGACGCTGGGCGGCGTCTTCACGCGGATGATCGACCGCAACACGACGATCCCGACCAAGAAAAGCCAGGTCTTCTCGACCGCCGAGGACAATCAGAATGCGGTGACCATCAAGGTCTACCAGGGCGAGCGGGAGATGGCGACGGACAACAAGATTCTTGGCCAGTTCGACCTCGTCGGGATTCCGCCGGCTCCGCGCGGAGTGCCGCAGATCGAGGTTACTTTCGACATCGATGCCAACGGAATCGTCAACGTGTCCGCGAAGGACAAGGGCACCGGCAAGGAACAGCAGATCCGCATCCAGGCCTCTGGCGGCCTGTCGGACTCCGACATCGAGAATATGGTCAAGGAAGCCGAGCAGTTCGCCGACGATGACAAGAAGCGGCGCGGCGCGGCCGAAGCCAAGAATAATGCCGAGAGCCTCATTCACTCGACCGAAAAGCAGCTCGAGGAACATGGCGACAAGGTTTCTGCCGATGTGAAGTCGGAGATCGAGACGGCCCTCGCTGAGGCGAAGAGCGCGGTCGAGAGCGGCGATTCCGACCAGATGACCGAGAAGACGAATGCGCTGACCCAGGCCGCGATGAAACTGGGTGAGGCGATGTACAAGGCCCAGCAGGCGGAGGCGGAAGGTGCCGCAGGTCCTGCGGCCGCCGAAGGCGAGGCCGAGGCCGCCGCTTCGGGCGAAGAGCAGGCTGCTGACGACGAGGTCGTGGACGCCGAGTTCTCCGAAGTGGACGAAGAGAATAAGGGCGCATGATTGGGTGGCGCCGGACCTCCGAGGCGGCCGGCGCGATGAGTAAGCGTATCGGGGAGGCGTGATGGTCGAGCAGGACTATTACGAATTACTAGGGGTCCCGCGCGCCGCCGACGAGGCTGCCATCAAGGCGGCATATCGCCGTCTCGCCAAGGAACATCATCCCGACCACAAGAACGGCTGCAAGGAATCAGAGGCCCGTTTCAAGGCGATCAACGAAGCCTATGACGTGCTGAAGGATCCGCAAAAGCGCGCCGCATATGATCGCTTCGGCCGGGATGCGTTCAATGGCGGGCACGATCCGTTCGGAAGTGCCGGCTTCGAAGGCTTTTCCGACATCTTCTCAACCATTTTCGGCGAGTTCATGGATCCGCGTGGTGCTCGACAGAACGCCGCGCGCGGCGCCGATCTGCGCTACGATCTCGAGCTTGGCCTGGAAGAAGCATTCTCGGGTGCCGAGAAGAATGTAACAATCGAAGCATTATCGACCTGCAACAGCTGCGCCGGCCGCGGCTGTACCGGCCTCGATCGTTGCGCGAGCACGTGCCAGACCTGCGCGGGAGCCGGGAAAGTCCGCGCGCAACAGGGCTTCTTTGTCGTCGAGCGCGGCTGCCCGACCTGTCGCGGAAGCGGCGAGGTGATCAGCAATCCCTGCTTGAACTGCCAAGGCGAAGGCCGGGCGTTGAGCCAGCGCAAATTATCGGTCAAAATTCCGGCTGGGGTCGACGAAGGCACGCGAATTCGCGTCGCCGGTGAAGGCGAGGCCGGGCTTCGCGGCGCCGCGTCAGGCGACCTCTATTTGTTCATCCACATGAAGCGGCATCCGATCTTCGCGCGTGAAGGCACGACGCTCGTTGCCGAGGTTCCGGTCAGCTTCACGACTGCCGCGCTCGGCGGTTCGATCAGCCTTCCGGGAGTCGACGGACAGAAGGTCGAAATCAAGATTCCGCCGGGTGTCCAGTCGGGCGAGCAATTGCGCCACCGTGGTTCGGGGATGAGCGTGTTGAACGCCCGCGGCCGCGGCGATCTGGTCGCGCGAATCCTGGTCGAGACTCCCACCAAGATGTCGGCGAAGCAGAGAGAACTGCTTCAGGCTTTCCGCGATACCGAGACCGGGGAAGAGTGCCCCGCCGCGAAGGGCTTCTTCACCCGTGTCCGCGGATATTTCGGCGGCTGATCAAGCGCCCTTTAGCCGATCGATTTCGAGGCGCATGGCAAAGAGCTGAGCGAAGAGTTCGGCGGCCGCGTGGACTTCGAAGCTCGGCCGGCGCGACTTGATATGCGCCATTCGAAATTCCCCGATCTTTTCGTTATCGAGGATCACAGGGACGCGCATGGTCGAGCCAAATCCGCGCTCGACGAGTTCGGCTTTCTCTTCCGCGGATGGTGCACGAAGGAGTGCGGTTCCTATTGCCGAGTCTTGCTCGTCGCGCGGAAAAACGAATACTCCGCTCGCCCCGCTATCGGATACGAGGAGCGGCAGACCGTCACTCAGCGACGCATTTGCGCCGGACCGGAACGGGACCCCGGTGCGGCTGCTGGTCGCCTTCGAGCCTCCGACGAGGAGCGTCACTCGATCGAAGGCCGTGAGCGCTCGCATGCGCCGGGCGGCCGCATCGAGAAGCTCGGACCCATTTCCGCTCGAGAGGCCGTCGGCCAGGCCGCCGACGGCGCCCAGCTCTTCGCCAAGGCCGCCGGGTGGGCTCGGAACGGCTTCGAGGATGACGCGGTCACCACGCTGCTGGAAGGCAATGTCGAAAAGATCGGGGTCGTCGGTCAGCCGCACTCGATAGGCCCGCGCGATGCCCGTGGTCGCGCTCAGCCTTGAAAACAGGTTCCTGAGGTCGTGAAGCGCCTGCGCCTGCACGAACCGGCCGAGCGGCTCGTCGATCAAGGTGACATGGGATTCGCCGAGCAGGTGGTGCACGTTCTCCGACGCGCGCTCAACGATCCAGTCGAGCGATAGCTCGAGAAGATACCCGCACGGTTGAATTCCCCCGTCCACATCCGATCCTTAGGTCAGCCGAAGACGCGCGAGAAGATCGTGTCGACGTGCTTCAAATGGTAGTCGAGGTCGAAGAGCGCATCGAGCTCCCCTGCCGACAGGCGCTTCGAAACCTCCGCATCATCCTTTAGCAGATCGAGCAGCGACAGCTGGCCGTCGGATTCCCATACCTTCATCGCATTGCGCTGGACGAGTGCGTAAGAGTCTTCGCGACTAAGGCCGGCTTGGGTCAGTGCAAGCATCACGCGCTGCGAGTGGACGAGGCCGCCCATTCGGTCGAGATTCTTCTTCATCCGCTCGGGATAAACGACGAGCTTGTCGACAACGCCCGCCAGCCGCGCGAGCGCGAAATCGAGCGTGATCGTCGCGTCGGGGCCGATGAACCGCTCGACCGACGAGTGCGAGATGTCCCGCTCGTGCCAGAGCGCGACATTTTCCAGCGCTGGGGTGACATAGCCACGGACCAGGCGCGCGAGCCCGGTGAGGTTCTCGGTCAGGACCGGGTTGCGCTTGTGCGGCATCGCGGAGCTGCCCTTTTGCCCTGGCGAGAAATATTCCTCGGCCTCGAGCACTTCGGTGCGCTGCAGGTGGCGGACCTCGGTCGCGAGACGCTCGATCGACGACGCGATGACTCCCAATGTGGCGAAGAACATGGCGTGCCGGTCTCGCGGAATGACCTGCGTTGAGATTGGCTCAATGGTGAGGCCAAGCTCGGCCGCGACATGCTCCTCGACCTCGGGCGGGACGTTGGCGAAGGTGCCCACCGCGCCGGAGATGGCGCAGGTCGCGACCCCATCGCGCGCGGCGACCAGCCGATCGCGGTTCCGAGCGAATTCGGCATGAGCCAAAGCGAGCTTGAGCCCGAAGGTCGTCGGCTCGGCGTGGATTCCGTGGCTCCGGCCGATCGTCGGGGTGAGCTTGTGCTCCAGCGCCCTGCGTTTCAGCACGGCCAGCAGCTCATCGATATCGTTGATCAGCAGGTCCGCAGCTTGCTTCATCTGCAGTGCGAGAGTCGTGTCGAGCACGTCGGAGCTGGTCATGCCTTGATGCAGCCATCGCCGTTCCGGCCCAAGCTTCTCGCCGGCCCATGTGAGGAATGCGATCACGTCATGCTTGGTGACCGCTTCAATCGCATCAATCGCCGGAACGTCGATTTCGCCGAGTGCGTTGGCATCGTACGCCTTGCGGATCGTCGCCGCGTCCTCGGCCGGGATCATTCCGATCCTGCCCATCGCCTCCGCAGCGAACACCTCGACCTGCCACCAGATGCGGTAACGGTTCTCGGCCGACCAGATGGCGGTCATGTCGGGGCGGGAATAGCGCGGGACCATGACCGAGGCGGCTAGCAGAGCGGCCTCAGCGCATCAAATCAACCCCATCGCCCGCATGCTGCTGCGGCCGTTCGTGCCGACGATTACGTGGTCGTGCACCGTCACCTTCATATGCCGCCCAGCCTCGACCAGGTCGCGGGTGAGGCGGATGTCCTGCTGTGACGGTGAAGGATCCCCACTCGGGTGGTTATGCACGATGATGATCGCCGTTGCGCCCAATGCGATCGCCCGGGCGATAACTTCGCGGACGTGAACCGAGGCCTCGTCCACGCTGCCTTTCCAAAGGGCCTCGTTGGCGATGAGCACGTTCTTGGCGTTGAGGAAAAGGATCCGCACCTCTTCGACCCGGCGGTGCGCCATCGCCGCATGGAGATAATCGCCAAGCGCATCCCAGCTCGAAAGAATGGGCTGCTTCTCAATCCGTGCTTCCAGTAGCCGGAGCGCAGTCGCTTCCGCGATTTTCAGAGCAGCGATCGTCGAGTCGGTGATGCCATCGCGCCGAAGCGTATCCGCGCTGGCCGAAAGCAATGGTCCAATCCCTGCAAAATCTTCAAGCAAGCGCTTGGCGAGCGGCTTGGTATCGACCCGCGGGATGGTGAGCGCGAGAAGATATTCGACAAGTTCGTAATCGTGAAAGCCCTGCGGCCCTGCGTCCAGCAGGCGCTTGCGCAGGCGAGCGCGGTGCCCCCTTGCGGTGTCACCCTCGTCTCGCGTGCTTGATTGCTCGTCCATGCCGCTCCTCTTGCGACCGATCCGAGCCCATCAGAGGTAGAGCACGGCTCGGCGAGCGCGCAAGCCTCAGTCATGCCGCATCTGGAACGGTCACGGGAAAACCGGGTTAGTAAGAGCCATGGCCGAGCGGTCCGCCCAACAAGAGACGGTAGTTACTCGACGCGGCCCTCGTTGGACGCGGGTCGCCGGCGTCATCGCGGCGGCCGGAATTGCGCTGCTCGTCGTTGCGATCGCGGCAATCTGGGTCGAGCGGCGCCCGATCGCGGTCCATTACCTGAAGCAGGAGTTCGAGCGACGCGGGGTCCAGGCGAGTTATCATCTCGACCGGGTGGGTCTCAGGACCCAGGAGGTCAGCAATCTTGTCATCGGCGACCCCAGGCGTCCCGATATCATCGCACGGCACGCCATCATCCAGATGAAGCTGAAGTGGGATGGAAGCTTCAAAGTCTACCGCGTCGTAGCGCGCGGAGTGCGCCTGCGCGGGCGCCTGATCAACGGCAAGGTCAGTTGGGGTCAGATCGACAAGCTGATGCCTCCGCCGAGCAAAAAGCCCTTCGCGCTGCCCGATTTCGTCCTCGACGTCGCCGACAGCAGCATCTCGCTCGCGACGCCGTTCGGGCCGATCGGCCTCGCAATCGAGGGGAATGGGAAGCTGAGCGGCGGGTTCAAAGGCCGCGCGGCGCTCGTGAGTCCGCAACTCGTCCCCGGCCGTTGTGCGGCAGTCAACCTCCACGCCAAT
>JBKPOR010000079.1:0-12833 GCA_046765675.1 Pseudomonadota bacterium | reverse complement strand
CAGCAGCGCCATGATCCGCGCCCGTTCGCGCTGGCGCTTGCGGATGATCTCGTCTTCGACGTTCACCACGGCAGGAACCGGTCGGCAACGAGAACGGTGAACAAGGCGAAGAGGTAAAAGACGGAATAAGCGAACAGGTGCTTCTCCGCGCCCATTCGAGACGGGTCGGATGAGCGGTTAGCCAAGACCCGCGCCGCAAGCACGATGAAAACGAAGCTCAGGATCGCGGCCGAAGCGCCGTAAACGACCCCTGCCAGTCCGAGCAACCAGGGAGCGACCGCGGCGGCGGTCATCGGCAGGCTGTAAAGGAAAATCTGCCTCCGGGTGCTGTCGATGCCCGCGACGACCGGAAGCATTGGGATCCCCGCCGCCGCATAATCGGACCGGACGAACAGCGACAGCGCCCAGAAATGCGGCGGAGTCCAAAGGAAAATGACTGCGAACAGGAGGGCCGGCAGAAGGTCGATCCGGCCCGTCGCCGCAACCCATCCGATAAGGGGCGGAAAGGCTCCGGCGGCGCCTCCAATCACGATATTCTGCGCCGTCCTCGGTTTCAGCCAGATGGTGTAGATCACGACGTAGAACAGGATCGAGACCGTGAGCAGCACGGCGGCAAGCCAGTTGGTCGCAAGCCCCATGAGGATCACCGAAAAGCATCCAAGCCCGACCCCGAAATGAAGCGCCGTCTGGCGGTCCATCCGTCCGGCGGGCAGCGGCCGTTTCGCCGTGCGCCGCATCTTGGCGTCAATCTCCGCCTCATACCATTGGTTCAGCGCTCCGCATGCTCCGGCCGCGAGCGCGATGCAGAGGATAGCGGTAAATCCGAGCGCGAACGGCGGGAGCTGCGGAGCAACCAGCATTCCGGCAAGCCCCGAAAATACGACGAGGCTCATGACGCGCGGCTTGGTGAGCGCCAGGAAGTCGCGCCAGTCGGCCGGCAGCGCGGCCGCGTCGGTGATTTCGATGGCGGGCATCGGCGCGGCCTATAAGGGCTTGCATCCAAGTCGCAAAGCCTTGGTGTGGCGCGGTTCATCCTGCCTTTGCTATGGGCGCGTCCATGATCAAACTCGCCATTGCCGCCGCTCTGTCGGCCACGCTTGCCGGTCAGGCTCCACCGGTCACACCGCGCGACCTCACCAGCCCGCCCGTCGCATCCACGGAGTTCGTCCCCGTCGCGATCGACACCAGCCTCGGCCGGATCGTCGTTGCTCTCGACCGCACGCATGCGCCGGTCACCACAGGGAACTTCCTTCATTATGTAGACACGCACCGGCTCGATGGTGAGACCATCTACCGCGCAATGCACGTGCCTGGGGGGAAAGCTGCCGACGGGCTCATCCAGGGGGGCGTCCGCAGCGACGCGCGCAAGCTCTACCCAGCCATCCCGCATGAGCCGACGAACCAGACCGGCATCAAGAATGTCGCTGGCGCCATTGCCATGGCCAATGGAGGGCCGGGAACTGCCAAGGCCGATTTCTTCATCCTCACCAGTGATATGCCCGCGCTTGACGCGTCCGCGACCGATGCCGGCTTCGCCGCTTTCGGCCATGTCGTTGAGGGCATGGATGTGGTGAAGGCGATCCTCGACGCGCCGGTGTCCGCGACCAAGGGCGAGGGCCCGATGAAGGGTCAGATGCTCGACCCGCCGGTGAAGATCATCAAGGTCGCGCGGGTGAAGTAGCTGTTTGGCGATCAGTCCAGTCGAAATCTCAGCTTCACCGGTTCCCATCGCCCCCGTTTGCGGGCCCGCAGCGCGAATGCCAGCGCTAGGGCGACGCACAGCGCCAACGAGATTACAGAGGCCTCCGGGCCAAACGCGCCGCCCGTCAGCGAATCAGGACCGAGGAAGACCGTCTTCACCAGGCCGTGCGACGCGAACCCGGAGACCGAGGCACCGAAGATGCCGCCTTGGGTGAAGTTCCATGCGAGGTGGATGCCGATCGGAAACCAGAGATTGCGCGTTGCGACGAAGGCCAGGCCCAACAGCAATCCCGCTTCAATCGCGATGGCGAGCGAGCTGAAGAGCGTGGCATTCGGGTTGGCGATGTGCGCCAGTCCGAAAAGCAACGCTGAAACCGAAAGTGCGGTCAACGTTCCCGTGGCTCGCTCCAGGATACGGAACAGCACGCCGCGAAACAACAATTCCTCACCGACCGCAGCCATCATCGCCGCTGAGAGGGATCCAGCCAGGCGGGTCGTATCGCCAAAGCCGGCCAGCTGCGCAGCGCCAATCAGCCACAACAAGCTTATCACTCCGCAGAACAATAATGCTCCGATCGCAAATCCGAGGAAGCCCAGTGCCGCGCCGGGCTTGCGGGCAAGCTCGACTGCCGGGCGGCGTTCGACCCATTGGACCAAGAGCCGATAGAGAGCAGTTGCTGCGGCGATATAGGTTAGCGCCCCGAGGATTCGTACGACATCACCGGCAAATGTGCCGGGCTCCGCCAAGCCTCGAAGAGCAGGCATCGCGAAACCGGCGAATCCGATCATCCAGGCCATTAAGCAAGCGCTCATGACCACGATCTGGATCAGCGCGTTGTGCCGCAGTCTTTCCCAAGATAGCGGGCCGGCACCGTTCATTTTGGTTGCCACAGGCATTTCTCCCCCGCGGCTGCGATAGGCGAGGCCGCCAGACCGGCGATTTCACTTTCTTATGGCGCCCCGCGCCGGGCGCATCGGGTTGAACCTTCGCGGGCCGCTAGCGCCCTTACCGGGGGCCATGGCTCCGAGAAGAACGAGAGAGCGCCTGCACCATGATCGCACGACCCTGCGCAAGGTGCTGAGCGACTATGAAGCGGGGGCGATGGCCCACCTCGATGAACTCGAGCAGGCTCGCGTCATCGAAAGCATCGTTCGGCGGATCGCCGACCTCGACGCGAAGATCGACGCGATTGAAAGCGCCTAGGGCGCCCGCGGCGTCCGGTCGCTAACGGGCCATCCTGTTTTGTGCTACGGTCGTTTTTGCCGAATCGCCCCGTTCCCGGGAGCGTGCCATGGCCTGGCGACCGTTCTTTCGGGAGAAGGTCCGGGTCGTTGCGGTCTTCTCCTTCCTGCTGACAAGCGCCTGCGCGAGCTATCTCATCCGATCCGCCGAGGCCGAGCCGGTCGGTAATGCCGGCCAGCCGTTCAAGCACGCGTCGACTTCGATCGCGGGGGCCACCGGCTTTTCGACGGACGGGCCGGGCTATGTGACTCACGACACCTGCCGCACCGGCGATCTCGCTCAGGTCGAGGTTCGCAGGAATGTCGGTCAGACGATCATCACGTTGCTCACTCTCGGAATCGTCTCGCCGGCGACGATCTATTATCTCTGCGAAAAGCCGCAGCCGCCGCCGCCCTGCAACTGCTCACAAGACAACCAGCTGTAGGAGCTCGCTGTGCCCGACGACACCGGCATGCTGGACTGGATCCCCCAGTCGATCCCCTGGAAGAACTGGCATCAGACGGTCAGTGCGAACATCAAGGGCGTCTACAACGTCTGGTATCCCGCCGACATGCCGCAATACGGGGCGGATACGATCAATCGCTGCACCCGGCAGATCCAGCGCGCCATCGCCGAGGCCAAGCAGAAGGGCATCCCGATCCGGGCGCTCGGCCATGGCTGGTCGCTGTCTGAAGCGGCCACGACGAGCGGTGCGCTCGTGGACATTTCGCGCCTGAATACGATGAAGCCTCTGCGCTCCGATCAGCTCGACCCCGCATATCCGGGATCGAAGGACGCGAACGCTTTGTGGCTCATCCAGGGCGGCGCCTACATTTCCGAAATCAATCGCATGATCGAGGGCGATCAGTTCGGCCGATGCTTGCCGACGAGCGGCGCGGCCAACGGGCAGACGATCGTCGGTGCCACGTCGACCGGAACTCACGGTTCGGTGTTGGCATCGGGCGCGCTGCACGACCACATCGTTGCGATCCACCTGCTTGCCGGCCCAACGGCGCAATTCTGGATCGAACGGGCCTCTTACCCCGTGCTCAAGTCCGGGCTCGCCACGGCGCTCGGCGCCACCGTCATCCGTGACGACGCGACCTTCAATGCGGTCGTGCTCGGACTGGGCGCATTTGGAATCATCGCCAATGTCGTTCTCGAGACGCGCCCGCGGATGCTGCTGCTCGCCCGCAACATCGACATGGATCAGGGCGGGCAGTCGCTCGTGCTTGACGCCGCAATGCGCAAAGTCATCCAGACGCTCGATTTCAATTCGCATCCGGTGCTGAAAAGCTCCGCCGCGCCTTATTTCTTCCAGCCGATCATCGATCCGACGTCGGACCCGCCCCGGGTCATCGTCATGCTGATGTACGAGAAGCCCTGGCCGGCGGGTTATGTGCCCGACTATCGAATGTCCGCATCCAAGTTCGGGCCGGGTTATGATTTCCTGTCGGTCGTCGGCCAGCTCCTCGACATCTTCAAGCCGGGCGTTGCGCTGTTCGCGCAAATCGCGAGGGCCGAGCTGTTCACTCCCGGAGACAAGACCGGAAGCTGGGGCGAATTGTTCGGATTCAAGACGCCGAGGACCAAGGTGGCATCGGGTTCGGTGGCCGTTCCGTTGAATCGAATTCTGGATGCGCTCGACGCGCTCATCGCCCTCAATCATCAAATCGGGCCGGTGCCGCTGGTTTTCGGCTGCCGCTACGTGAGGAAGTCGCACGCGCTGCTCGCAATGAACCGCTGGGAACCGACCGTGGTGATCAGCCTCGACGGAATTCACAACCAGGCATCGCTGAACTTCCTCGCAGCGATTCCGGCGGCAATGGATGCAAAAGCGATCCCGTTCGCGCAACATTGGGGCAAGACCAACGGCTATACCGCGCCGCGCGTTCAGGCGGTCTTCGGCGCCGATTACAATTCATGGATCTCCGCCCGCCATCGACTGCTTCCTGACCCTGCGGTCAGAGCAATGTTCGACAATGATTATATGTTCGCCCGAGGCTTGACCGCTTAGCCTCACCGCAAAGAAAAACGCCCCGGCCATAACGGCCGGGGCGCCCCCTTTAGACCTTGGATGCAGCGACCTTAGTCGATTTTCGGAAGGGTCGAATATTGGTGGAACGGCGGCGGACTCGACAGAGTCCATTCGAGCGTCGTTGCGCCTTCGCCCCACGGATTGTTCGGCGCTTTCTTGCCGGCGGCTAGCGACCAGAACAGATTGACGAAGAACACCGCGACGCCCGCGACCGTGATCATGTAGCCAATGGTCGAGATGCGGTTCCATTCGGCGAAGGCCGGCGTGTAGTCCGGGATCCGCCGCGGCATTCCGGCAAGACCGAGGAAATGCTGCGGGAAGAACACCAGGTTCACTCCGATGAACATCAGGAAGAAATGAATCTTGCCGAGCAGCTCGTTGTAGAGCTTCCCGCTCATCTTGGGGAACCAGTAATAGAAGCCGCCGAAGATCGCGAACACCGCCCCCAGGCTCAGCACGTAGTGGAAGTGCGCGACCACATAATAAGTGTCGTGCATGTAATTATCGACTCCGCCGTTGGCGAGCACGACACCGGTCACTCCGCCGACGGTGAACAGAAAGATGAAGCCGATCGCCCACAGCATCGGCGTTTCGAAGCTGATTGAACCGCCCCACATGGTCGCGATCCAGCTGAAGATCTTCACTCCCGTCGGGACCGCGATGATCATGGTCGCGGCGGTGAAGTACATCTTCTCATTCACGTTCATTCCGGTCGTGAACATGTGATGCGCCCAGACGACGAAGCCGACGACTCCGATCGCGACCATCGCGTAAGCCATTCCGAGATAGCCGAACACGGGCTTACGGCTGAAGGTGGCGACGATCTGGCTGACCATTCCGAAGCCGGGAAGGATCAGGATGTAGACTTCCGGATGGCCGAAGAACCAGAACAGATGCTGATAAAGCACGACATTGCCGCCGCCTGACGCGTCGAAGAAGGTGGTTCCGAAATTGCGATCGGTGAGCAACATGGTGATCGCGCCCGCGAGCACCGGCAGCGACAGCAACAGAAGGAAAGCGGTAACCAGCACGGACCAGACGAACAGCGGCATCTTGTGCAGCGTCATCCCGGGAGCGCGCATGTTGAAGATGGTCGTGATGAAGTTGATTGCGCCGAGGATCGAGCTCGCGCCGGCGAGATGGAGCGAGAAGATCGCCATGTCGACCGCCGGCCCGGCCGCGCCCGACGTCGAGAGCGGTGCATAAAGGGTCCAGCCGTTCCCCGCGCCGAGTCCCGTTCCGCCCGAGACCAGAGTCGATCCCAGAAGCAATGCGAAAGACGGAATCAGCAGCCAGAAGCTGATGTTGTTCATTCGCGGGAATGCCATGTCGGGAGCGCCGATCATCAGCGGCACGAACCAGTTGCCAAAGCCGCCGATCATGGCCGGCATGACCATGAAGAAGACCATGATGAGGCCGTGAGCCGTGATCAGCACGTTCCAGTGATGAAGCGCCTCATCGAAGGTCGCTCCGCCGCCGGCGCCGATCGGCCAGGCGAGGTTGAGGACCTGGATGCCCGGCGTCATCAGCTCCCAGCGCATGATCCCCGAAATCGCGCCGCCGATCACGCCCGCGACGATCGCGAAGATCAGGTAGAGCGTGCCGATGTCCTTGTGGTTCGTCGACATGAACCAGCGGACGAAGAAGCCCGGTTTGTGGTCGGCCTCGTGATGCGCCTGCTCATGTTCTTTGAGCTTCAGGGCGTCGGCTGGAATGGTGCTCATGGATACTCGTTCCGGTTCTTAGTTCTGGGCGGTCGCGGCCTGGTTGGTCGCGGCAGGTTTGGCGGCATTGGAGTCGCCGGCCTGAGCCGGCTGAGGCTGGGAGGCGGCGGCCGAAGCCGGCGCGGCGGCAGGCTTCGCGCCGGGCAGTGTTCCGCCCTTCGATACGATCCACTGCTGGAATTGCGCAGGAGTCACGACCTCGACGTTGATGGGCATATAGCCGTGGCGCGCTCCGCACAGCTCCGAACACTGGCCGTAATAGACTCCGGTCTTGTTCGAATCGACTTTGACCCAGGTCTCGTTGAGCTGGCCGGGATTGGCGTCGAGCTTGGTCCAAAAAGCAGGGACGGCGAAGCTGTGGATCACGTCGTCGGCGGTGATGATGAACTTCACGACCTTGCCGGCCGGAAGGATCATCCGCTCGTCGGCGGCGAGCAGCGGCGGACCGTCCGCATCGGTGCGATAGCGATCGCCGGCCTTCAGGGTCGGATCGCCCTTTTCCTTGAGGATATTGCTGTCGAACGACACGCCATAGTCCGGATATTCGTAGCTCCAATACCATTGGTGGCCGATGACCTTGACCGTGAGGTCGGCGGGAGGCGGCGTATATTGGTGCCTCAAAAGCCGGATCGAGGGAATCGCGATCGACACCAGGATCAGCACTGGGACGAGGGTCCAGACCACTTCGATCACCGTATTGTGCGAGTTGCGCGAAGGAGTCGGGTTCGCTCCTCGGCGATAGCGGACCATCACATAGAGCAGCAGGCCCAGAACGAAGACGCTGATCGCGGTGATTACGATCATCAGCCAGACGTTGTGGAAATAGAGCGCTTCCTCGCCGAGAGGGGTGACTTGCGTCTGAATCCCTTTGGCGCCCGGTATGGGCAATCCGACCGACGGGTTCGGGATCGCATGGCCGACGCTGCCTGGGACGATCGGGGCTGCCGCCTGCGTCGCAGTGGGCGCGGCGGGGGCCGTTGAAGCAGCATTCGTGGCGGGCGAGCCGGCCGGCGCCTGTGCCGCTGCAGGTGTAAGCCCGGCCGCGGCCAAGGCGATCGCCCATCCAATCAATCTCATTTGCACCCCGGTCGCATGGGTTTGGGTCTGGAGAAGCGCGAGGTCCGCGCTTCCCCGGGTTCGGTCGCCCTATAGGCGCGGGTTTCCGCCGCCTCAAGACGTGCCTCAAGCACTTCAATCCGCCGGGTGTTGAAGGGCCGGTTCACCCAGCCTAAGGGCTCTTCGCAACGCCATGACCGAAGACGAAATCCTCGCCGAATTCCGGGCCGCCGATGCCCTCCTCGAGGGCCATTTCATCCTCTCGTCGGGGCTTCGAAGCCCGCGTTACCTTCAGTGCGCGCGGGTATTGATGGAGCCGGCCCGGGCGGAGCGGCTCGCCCGCGCGCTGGCCGCCAAGCTGCCGCCGGAGGTTCGCGAGGGAATCGAGGCCGTCGTTTCGCCGGCGATGGGCGGAGTGATCATCGGGCACGAAATGGGCCGCGCTCTTGGGCGCCCGGCGATGTTCCTCGAACGGCCGCAGGGCGTGTTCGAGCTCCGCCGCGGGTTCCGCATCGATCCTGGGACGAAGGTGCTCATGGTCGAAGACGTCGTCACCACGGGCCTGTCGTCGCGCGAAGCGATCGAAGCGGTCCGCGCGGCGGGCGGGGAAGTCGTCGCCGAAGCCGCTTTGGTCGACCGCTCGTCGGGCAAGGCCGATCTCGGTGTGCCCTTCCATCCGCTGATCCGCATCGACGTGCCGACGTACGAGGCCGATTCACTTCCAGCGGACCTCGCGGCCATCCCTGCCGTAAAACCCGGGAGCCGGGCGGCAGCTTGACCCAGCGGCTTCGCCTCGGCGTCAATATCGACCATGTCGCGACCATCAGGAACGCACGCGGCGGCGACCATCCAGATCCGGTGCGCGCCGCGATCCTCGCTGCCGGGGCCGGGGCGGATGGGATCACCGCCCACCTTCGCGAGGACCGGCGCCACATCACCGATGAGGACATCGACCGGCTGATGGCGGAGATCGAGCTGCCCCTGAACCTCGAGATGGCGGCAACCGAGGAGATGCTCGAGATCGCGCTTCGCCACCGCCCCAACGCCGCCTGCATCGTACCCGAGAAGCGCGAGGAGCGGACGACTGAAGGCGGCCTCGACGCAGCGGGCCAGCACAACCAGCTTGCCTATTTCGTGGACAAGCTCGGATCGGCGAACATCCGCGTCAGCCTCTTCATCGAACCTACCGAAGAACAGGTCGCGGCCGCGGTCCGCCTCGGCGCCCCGGTCATCGAATTCCACACCGGCCGCTACGCCCACGTCGAGAGCGAGGAGCGCTCGGCCGAGTTGAAGCGCATCGCCGATTGCGCCGCGCTCGCGGTCAAGAACGGGATCGAACCGCACGCCGGTCACGGCCTCACCTTCGACAATGTGATCCCGGTCGCAGCCATTCCCCAAATCGCCGAATTGAATATCGGCCATTTCCTGGTCGGCGAAGCGATCTTCACCGGCCTCGGGCCAAGCGTCCGTCGAATGCGCGAGCTGATGGATTCCGCGCGGTGACGATTGTCGGCATCGGCTCGGACCTGTGCAACATCGAGCGGATCGAAAAGTCGCTCGGCCGCTGGGGCGACAAGTTCCTGAACCGCGTCTTCACCGACATCGAGCGCGCCAAGGCCGCGTCTCGCCCGCACACCCGAGCCGGCACCCTGGCCAAGCGCTTTGCCGCCAAGGAAGCTTTCTCGAAGGCGGTCGGCACAGGCTTCAAGCGCGGCGTCTATATGAAGGACATCGGCGTCGTTAATCTTGCGTCCGGCCAGCCGACGCTAAAGCTCACCGGCGGAGCGAAGGCGCGGCTTGACGCCCTTGCGCCGGAAGGCCACGCCATCGACATACATCTGACGATGACCGACGATCATCCCTGGGCGCAGGCCTTCGTCATTCTGATCACCCGCAAGCTGGAGCCGTAGCCTGTTGACCGACACTGTCCCCGAGGTTCCCGCGGATGAGGCTTCCCCACCCCTCGCCGAAGAAAGGCAGCCGCCCGACAAGGGCTCCGCGCTGTGGCGTGAGATCAAGGGCCTGCTGTGGGTGCTTCTCGCCGTGCTCGCATTCCACAGCTTCGTCGCCAAGCCGTTCTACATCCCGTCGGAATCGATGATGCCGGGCTTGCTGACCGGCGACCGGCTGGTGGTGAGCAAATATCCTTACGGCTGGTCCTACGTCTCGCCGACCATTCCCAACCCGCTTGCGATTTTCCGTTCGCTGGTCCTGCGCTCGGGCGAATCCTGGGGGATAACCCTGCCGTTCATGAAAGGCCGCGTGCTGGGCAAACTGCCCGAACGCGGCGACATCGTCATCGTTACCCCGCCCGGCCGCAACGAGGATTATATCAAGCGGGTCATCGGCCTTCCCGGTGACACGCTTCGAATGGTCGGCGGCACTCTGATCATCAACGGCAAGCCCGTGAAGCGCGAGCCGCGTCCCGCGGCGATCATCCCGATCGATCCCAACCTGCCGTGCGGGATGCCTGGAGGCGACGGGAATCTGCTTCCCTACCGGACGACCGGGCCCGACGGCCGGCCTTATTGCCGAGTCCCCGTCGTCCGCGAGACTCTCCCCGACGGGCGGAGTTTCGACACGGTGGAGCTGGGCCGCTCGAGCGAGGACGATTTCGGCGCGGTCCGGGTCCCGCCCGGCCACCTATGGCTGATGGGCGACAATCGCGACGATTCGGCCGACAGCCGGGTCGCCGAATTTGCCGGCGGCCTCGGGGGCCCGGTGCCCTGGGAAAATATCGGGGGGCGCGCCGAGTTCATCACTTTCTCGCTCGACGGCTCGACCCAGTGGTACAACCCGCTGACCTGGGTCCCGGCGTTCCGGCCCGGCCGCGCGGGTCATTCGCTGCGGCATAGCTGATGGCTCGCTCGCCCCGCCGGCAAGCCGTTGCGGCCGAGACGGCAAGCGGGCGGCCGCCAACCACCGAACCGCACATCGAGCGGCCGGGCCCGGCCGAATTCCGCGATCCGCTCGTCCGCCGCGAAATGCAGAAGGCGGCCGTGTGGCTCGGCATGGCGCTCGCCATCGTCGGGATCATCGTCCTCGCACAGCCCCTGCTGCTGATCGTCGGCGGAGCGATTTTTGCCGTGTTCCTCGACGGCGGCACTCGCGTCATCGGGCGCTGGCTGCCGGTCCCACGGCCCTATCGGCTACTCCTCACGATCATCCTGGGATTCGGTTTCCTCGGCTGGGTCTTCTGGTTCGCCGGCACGACCATCGCGGCGCAATTCGAGGCGCTCCGGATGGTCCTCACGGAACAGTTCAGCCGGCTTATGGGGTTCGCCGCTTCCCTGGGCCTGCTACCGGAGGGCCAATCGGGCAATTTCGGAACGCAACTGCTGGGTCGGTCGGGCGCCTGACGAGCGCGGTCGGAAGCGCAATCGGCGCGATCACCAGCTTCATCGCAATGATCGTCATCGGAATCTTCCTGGCCGCCGAGCCGCGGATCTACGATCGGGGCATCGCGTGGATGTTGCCGTTGAGGCACCGCGCCGGCTTCTACAGAATCGCCGCGCACGTCGGCTTCACGCTCCGCCGGCTCCTGTTCGGCCGCCTCGCCGGGATGATCTTCGAAGGCTTTTTCACCTGGTTCATGCTGGCCTACGTCAGCCAGGTTTTCGGGGTCGGCCCGATCCCGATGGCCGCGCTTCTGGGGCTCGTGACCGGAGTGCTCGCTTTCATCCCCAACATCGGCGCGATCACGTCGGGCGTGCTGATGGTGGCGGTCGGGTTCAGCGCTGGGCCGCAACAGGGCATCTATGCCATTTTCGTCTATTTCTTCGTCCAGAACATCGACGGTTATCTGGTCGTCCCCTACATCGCTCGGCGAACGGTCGATCTTGCGCCCGCGGTGGTGCTTGCGATGCAGCTCCTGATGGGCGCTTTGTTCGGGATCCTGGGCGTGTTGTTCGCCGACCCGATCCTCGCGACGTTGAAGGTGGTGCTGGTCGACCTCAGCAATCAGCAGGCGGCGAAAGAAGGCGCTCCGCCGCAGGTCGTGGACGGCTAGCTTACTGTTGCGGCTGCGGCTGCGGCCCGGCCTGCATCATCGCCGCCCCTCCCCGGACAATCTTCCGCACCTGGACGTCGAACGTCAGATGTTCGCCGCTGAAGCCCGGCGGCGTTTCGCCGTTCCGGAACGCGAGGCTCTTGGGCATGGTGAAGTGATAGCGGCCGCCTTCCTTCATCTTCGTCATCGCTTCGGCGAAGCCCGGGAACACCCCGGCCATGACGAACGGCTGCGGGCCGCCGTGGGAATCGCTGCTGTCGAACACGGTCCCGTCATCGGCCGTCAGGATGTAATCGATCACCGCGGCATCATTCGCGCCGATGGGGGCACCGGTGCCGGCCTTCATGGTGCGGAATTCGAGGCCCGTCTCGGTGACTTCGGGACGCAGCTTGCCCGCGCCGATCCAGGCAAGGCCGACCGCGACAGCAATGATGACGATGAAGCCAAGCCAGAGTCTCACGGTCCGGCCGGTGCTGGCGGGAGGGAGAGCGGCTTGTGTGGCGGGCACGGGCTTGGGCGCTAGGGTCTAGCGTGCGCCTTCGCGCTCGGCGCGCTTGCGCTCGAGCTTGCGGGCGCGGCGGATCGCCGCGGCGCGCTCGCGGGCGCGCTTTTCCGACGGCTTCTCGTAATGACGGCGCAGCTTCATCTCGCGATAGACGCCTTCGCGCTGCAGCTTCTTCTTGAGGGCGCGCAGCGCCTGCTCGACATTATTGTCGCGAACGATGATCTGCATAAATTCCCGTCACACTCCTTATTGGCCGCCGATCGATCAGGCCTGCCCTAAAAACGACGAAAGAGCCACCCGGCTCCTGATCGTCACGCAATAATGTAGCGGCCGTCAGAGGCACCACCTCGGCGGCGCGAGGCGCCTTAGCAGCGCCCGGCGGTGGCTTCAAGGCGTTTCCAAAACGTCACCCGTGCGATGAACCGAGCTTCCTGAACGGTGGAGAGAGCAACATGAACAAATGGGTTATCGGCCATTAACCCATTGAATGATAAACACGTCGCTTCGTTCGGGAGGGTACGGGGTGTCACTGAATCGTCGAGAGTTGTTGCGTGTTGGGGCTATGGCAGCGGGGGGAG
>JBKPOR010000078.1:0-19349 GCA_046765675.1 Pseudomonadota bacterium | reverse complement strand
GGCGGCCTCGCAATTCTCACCCAACGGTTTCTTAACCAATTTGCCTGATTTGTGAGGGCGTAACGGGGAGCCCTCAAGGGGAGGCGATCACGCCATGGATGTGAAGAAGCTCGCTCTGCTCATCGGAGCTTTGGTCATTGCGGTAGTCACCGCCGTCATGGCCAAGAATATGTTTGCCGGAGCCGGAGCCCAGCAGGCCGCCGCTGCGCCTGCCGTACCGGTCGGCCCAAAGGTCCTGGTCGCCAAGCAGGCGCTTCCGGCAGGAACGATCGTCGATGCCGCCGCGCTCAGCTGGCAGCCTTGGCCGAAAGAGCTCATGCAGAACGCATATTATACGGAGGGGCAGCCCGACGCCGATGCGCAGAAGCTGCTGGGCACGGTAGTTCGCTACCCGGTCACCGCCGGCCAGCCGATCACTCGCGGCGCGCTCGTCGGACCGAAGGACCGCGGCTTTCTCGCCGCTGCGCTCGGCCCGGGAATGCGCGCGATCACCGTTCCAGTGAATGCGTCGACCGGAGTCGCCGGCTTCGTATTCCCGGGTGATCATGTGGACATGGTGCTCAACCAAACCGTCCAGGGTGGCGGTGACGGCCCGCCCCTGAAAGTGTCCGAGACGATCGTCCGCAACCTTCGAGTCCTCGCGACCGACCAGCGGATCACTGACAAGGACGAGGACGGCAAGACGCAGGTCAAGACCTTCTCGAACGTCACGGTCGAGGTCACTCCGCGAATCGCCGAGAAGATCTCGGTCGCTCAAAGCCTCGGCACTCTGTCGCTGTCGCTGCGCTCAATCGCCGACAATACGGCGGAGCTGGAGCGTGCGGTCGCGGCAGGTGACGTCAAAGTCCCGGCCAATGCGAACCCCGCGCAGGAGCGCCAGATGCTTCTCGCAGTCGCCAATCGGCCGCTCGACTCGAATACGACCTATTCGACCGGCGGCGACGTGTCGCGCTTCCAGCGCCGCACCGTCCCTGCCCGGACCGCCGCTGCGTCACCTTTCGGTGCGCCGGTCGGTGGAGTCGCCTCAGCCGCAATGCCCGTGGGCCCAGTGGTCCGCGTGGCGCGTGGCAATACCATCACCGTCGTTCCGGTGGGAGCTCGCTAAAATGAAGACTCGCAACAACACCTGCCGGGCACGTCTCGGCACCGCGTTCGTCGCCCTGGCCGTCGGGCTGGGGACCGTTTCCGCGGCCGCTCCGGCGCTCGCCGCGTCCGTTCCGAGCACCTACAAGCCTTCGAGGCAGGTGCTGTTGTCGATCGGCGAAGGTCAGATGGTCAATCTGCCTCGCAATGTCGCCAGCGTTTGGACTTCGAACCCCGAAGTCGCCGACGTCTATGTCCAGAGCCCGCGCCAGATCAGCGTGTTCGGCAAAGCGTTCGGCGAAGCGACCATCATCGCAACGGGCAGTGACGGGTCCGTCGTCTATGGCGCCAACGTTCGCGTCAGCCAGAATATCAGCTCGGTCAACGAGGCGCTGCGCGTGGCGATGCCCGATTCAAACATCGCGGTCACCACGGTGGGCCAGATGGCGGTCATGAACGGCACCGTCGCCTCTCCCGCAGATGCGGCGCAGGCGGAATTGCTCGTCCGTTCGATCCTCAACCCGGGGGTCGGTCAAGGCGATCCGGTCAAGATCCTTCCGGTCAATCGCCTCAGGACGGCGACTCCGCTGCAGGTCACGCTCAAGGTCCGCATCGCCGAGGTCAACCGGACGCTCCTGAAGCAGATCGGCGTGAACCTACTGACGAAGGATACCACCAGCGGCTTCCAGTTCGGAATTCTGCAGGGTGGCGGAATCTTCCTGCCCACCGCCGGTGAGACTAGCGATCAGGCGGGCTCGATCATTCGCAACCCGACCGGCTCGACTCTGTCGGCGGCTGGAAAGCTGTTCGGTCTCGACATCATCAGTGCCCTCGATCTCGCTCAGAACGACGGTGTGGTCACCACACTTGCCGAACCGAACCTGACGGCTCTGTCGGGAGAAACCGCGAGCTTCCTGGCTGGCGGCGAGTTCCCGGTCCCGATCGCACAAGGCAACAGCGCGATCAGCGTCGAATATAAGCAGTTCGGTGTTGGTCTAGCGTTCACGCCGATCGTTCTCGCGGACGGCCGCATTTCGATGCGCGTCAGGCCGGAAGTCAGTGAGCTCAGCGAAGCGGGTTCGATCAAGCTCAACGGCTTCGTTATTCCATCGCTCACCACGCGTCGCGCGGAAACGACCGTGGAGCTCGGTTCCGGTCAGTCGTTCATGATCGCCGGCCTGCTCCAGAATCGCAACCGCAACAATATCGAGAAGGCGCCGTTCCTTGGCGACATTCCGATCCTCGGCTTGCTGTTCCGCTCGACCAGCTACCAGCGCGACGAGACCGAATTGGTCATTGTCGTGACGCCATATCTCGTCAGGCCCGTCTCGCGGCAACTCGCGATACCGACGGACGGATATCGCGCACCGACGGACGCTCAATTGAACCTCGAGGGCCAGAGCTTTTCGGGCAAAACCGGTGCGGTCACGCCGAGAGCCATTCCCGCGCCGGCAGGCAGCGCTCCCGCGCGGACCCCCTCGCCCGGCTTCAGCCAGTGACCCGCTTCTTGATCAGGAAGGATGCAACGATGCGTTCCAAGACCCTTCTTCTCCTGGCTCTGAGCACGGCGCTTGCGGGCTGTGCGGGTGCCGTCGGGGGCGACCTTCCCGACCGCGGCCTTGCGTCGGTCAATGTGCCGGTCGTGACCACCGCCGATTACGTTTTCGACGCGGCGGCACCTGGTGGAGCGCTTGCTCCGGGCGAGACCGATCGACTCAATGGCTGGTTCTCGACCCTCGGCCTTGGTTACGGCGACTCGGTTTATATCGACGGTGCCTACAGCCCCGTCGCCCGTGATCAGGTCGCCCGCCTTGCCGGCCAGTATGGCATGCTCGTTTCGGAGGGTGCCCCGGTGACCCAAGGCGTAGTTCAGCCGGGCTCAGTCCGGGTGGTGGTCAGCCGCCGCCGCGCCGAGGTCCCGGGCTGCCCCAACTGGAGCCGTCCCTCTGAGCCGGATTTCGCCAACCGCAGCATGTCGAACTTCGGCTGTGCGGTGAACGGCAACCTCGCGATGCAAGTCGCGAACCCGGAGGACCTGCTCCACGGGCAGGAAGGCAGCGCCGTCGCCGACGCAATTACCGGCGCCAAGGCCGTCAACTTCTACAGAACTTCGCCTCCGACGGGTCAGAAGGGTCTCCAGGACATCAGCACCAAGAAGGATTCTAAGTGATGAACGCCCCCTTCCAGGCACGCGCGGGCCTCCGCGATCCATTCACTGCCTTCGTGTGTGACGACGCGACGGCGGACATGCTGCGGCCGGTTGCGGTGGAGCACGGCTGGTCGCCGGAGAAGGTCCATAAAGGCGGTCTCCGCAACGCGGTTCAGTCGCTGTCCGTCTCGGCCAGCCCGAACATCCTGTTCGTCGACCTTAGCGAATCGGCCGATCCGCTGAACGACATCAACGCGCTCGCCGAAGTCTGCGAGCCGGGGACGATCGTGATTGCGGCCGGCACCGTCAACGACGTCCGCCTCTATCGCGACCTCGTCGCCAGCGGCATTCATGATTATTTGTTGAAGCCGTTCACGGTCGACCACCTGCGGGACACGTTCGCTCACGCGCAGATGATCCTGTCCGGTCCGCGCGGGGAATCCCAGGTCGAAAAGCCGCACGTCATGGCCGCGGTGATGGGCGTTCGCGGAGGCGTCGGAGCCTCGACGATCGCGACATCGCTCGCCTGGCTGCTCGGTGAGAAGGCGCACCGCACGACGGCGCTGCTCGATCTCGACGTCCACTTCGGGACCGGCGCACTGGCGCTCGACCTTGAGCCTGGCCGCGGACTCACCGATGCGATCGAGAATCCTAGCCGAATCGACGGCCTGTTCATCGAGCGCGCCATGGTTCGCGCCAACGAGCGGTTGTCGGTGCTGTCGGCAGAGGCTCCGATCCATCAGCCGCTGGTCACTGACGGAACCGCTTTCTTCCAGCTTCAGGAAGAGATGCGAAACGCGTTCGAATCCACGGTGCTCGACCTGCCACGCCAGATGCTGATCCAGTATCCGCACCTGGTGCACGATGCGCATGTCGCGGTTGTCGTCTCCGAGCTTACGCTCGCAGCGACCCGCGATACGATCCGCATCCTCGCTTGGCTGAAGTCGAACGCTCCGCAGACCAAGGTCATTGTCGTGTGCAATCGCGTCCCATCGGGCGGCGCGCTCGAAATCAGCCGCAAGGACTTCGAACAGTCGATCGAACGTCCAGTCGACATCGCCTTCCCGGTGGACGGCAAGCTCGCGGCCCAGGCCGCCAAGCTTGGCAAGCCGATGGCGGAGGTCGCGAGCGGCAAGATGTCGGCTCCTTTCATGCAGCTGTCGAACATGGTGCTGAGCCATGCCAGCGAGGAAGGTGCCGCCACCGAGTCCAAGGCCGCGGCGAGTGCCAAGGGCCTGGTCGATAATCTGAAGTCGATGCTGTCGAAGCCGAAGCAGGCCAAGGCGGCGTAACGATATGGCTGGGCGCGCCCAGCCACGGAGTTGAGAGGCGAAGGCATGCTTCTGTGGATCATCATGATCGGCGTCTTTGGTACGCTGGCGCTCGGCTATTTCGCCATGCGCGGCCCGTCGGCATCGGCGGCGCTGAAGCGGCGTATCGAGCTGGTGAAGGAGCGCCACGGCGACGTCATCGCGGGGAACGCCCAGGCGCAGATCCGCAAGCTGATGGCACAGCGCGCGAGCCGCATCGAAGGCTACGCCTCGAGCCTGATCCCCAAGCCGGCCCTGCTGCGCAAGCGGCTGGAGATGACCGGCAAGGAAATCAGCCTCGGCAAATATTCGGTGATGTGCCTCACCATTGGGTTGTTCGTCGCAGCCGCGCTGATGCTACGCGGCGCCCCGCTGCTGCTGTCCTTGCTTGTTGGAATGTTCTTCGGCATCGGCGGCCCGCATTTCATCATCGGCAAGATGATCCTGCGCCGCATCAAAAAGTTCAATTCGAACTTCCCCGATGCAATCGAGCTGATGGTTCGCGGTCTTCGCTCGGGTCTGCCGATCACGGAAACGCTCGGCATCGTCGCCGGCGAAATCAGCGGCCCCGTCGGGATCGAGTTCCGGATGGTCGCCGACAAGATGAAGATCGGCCGGACCATGGAGGCAGCGCTCCAGGAAACCGCCGATCGCCTGGGCACGCCGGAATTCCAGTTCTTCGTGATCACTCTGGCGATCCAGCGCGAAACTGGCGGTAATCTCGCCGAGACTCTGTCGAACCTCGCCGACGTGCTTAGGAAGCGCGCTCAGATGAGGCTCAAGATCCGCGCGATGAGCTCGGAATCCAAGGCCTCGGCCTATATCGTCGGCTCGCTGCCGTTCGTGGTGTTCACGCTCGTGTGGTTCATCAACCCCAAGTACATGCAGGGGTTTTTCTCCGACGAGAGATTGATGGTCGCGGGCATAGGCGGGCTCATCTGGATGAGCATCGGCGGTTTCATCATGGCCAAAATGGTCAACTTCGAGATCTGAGGGGGAACTGACGATCATGGATCCGGCCGCAGTACCTAATGGCCCTACCCTTCTCGGCTTCGACGTCATCTGGATCGCGACGATCCTTAGCGCCGTCGCAACCTTTGCCGTCATGCTCGCGATCTACGCCGCGACAACGGTTAAGGACCCGATGGCGCGCCGCGTGAAGGCACTCAACGAGCGGCGCGAGCAGCTCAAGGCCGGAATCGTCGCTTCAACCAACAAGCGGCGGAAACTGACCAACCGAAGCGAGGCCGCCGACCGCGTCCGTTCCTTGCTGAGCAATTTCAAAATGCTCCAGGACGATCAGCTGAAGAAAACCCAGCTGAGGCTGATGCAGGCCGGCATCCGCACCAAGGATCTCGCTTTCTTCATCATCGCGGCACGTTTCATCCTTCCGCTCGTGTTGGGCTCGACTGCCGTCCTCTTCATCTATGTCCTGCACATGTTCCCGACCTGGTCGTGGATCCGCCAGTACATGACCGTCGCCGGCACCCTGGGCCTCAGCTACAAGGCGCCCGACCTGTGGCTGAAGAACAAGGTCACCAAGCGCAGCCATGCGGTGCGCAAGGGCCTGCCCGACGCCCTCGATCTGCTCGTCATCTGCGCGGAAGCAGGACTTACCGTCGACGCCGCCTTCGGCCGTGTCGCTAAGGAGCTGGGCAAGGCCTATCCGGAGCTCGGTGACGAGTTCGGGCTGACCGCGATCGAGCTCGGCTTTCTCAGCGAGCGCCGCCAGGCGTTCGAGAATCTCGCGGCTCGCGTCGATCTCGAGGCGGTTCGAGGTGTGGTGACGACCATGATCCAGACCGAGAAATACGGTACTCCGCTCGCTAGCGCCCTGCGCGTGCTGTCGGCCGAGTTCCGCAACGAGCGCATGATGCGCGCCGAGGAAAAGGCCGCGCGCCTTCCGGCGATCATGACCGTTCCGCTGATCCTGTTCATCTTGCCGACCCTGTTCGTGGTCATCCTCGGACCGGCGGCCTGCTCCATCAACGACAGCTTCCTGTCTAAGTGAGCCCCTTCGAGACGGCAGCCGCTGAGCATAGCGAAGCGGCGTCTCGAAGGAAGATGGCCGGAAACCTACGGCCGTCCCAAGCGTAGAAAGCGCGACTTCCTCGAAAGGAGGACGCGCAAATGCCGTACAATCTGATGAACGATCCCAATGTGTGGGTGATCGCGGGGCTGGTCTTCTTTCTCGGCCTGCTGATCGGCATGTTCATGACAGCCGGCGGCCGTCGCAAGTGGAAGGGCCGCTACAAAGACGAGGTTGCTAACCGCGAAGCCTGGGAACGGGAGCACGCAAAGCTCAAAGACGAGCATGAGGCGCTTGAGAAAGAATGGCGCGAGCGCGATTCTCTTCGAGCCGCTGCCGTCAGGGACAGCGAGCGCGATCGCGTAGAGCCGATACCCTAACTCTCGATTCTCGAGAAATCCGCGACTTGGTCCACCGCGTCGCGGAAACGGAGGAGCAAGTTGAGCCGCCGTTCGCGCTTGGCATGATCGGGGTCGTTCACCGTCACATGGTCGAAGAAGGCGTCGATCGGAGTCCTGAGGCTCGCGAGAGCGGCCATCGCGCCCGTGAAATCTTCTTTCTCGACCGCCGCTGAGGCCTTGGGCTCCGCCTTGTCGAGAGCCGCGATCAACGCTTTCTCTTGCGGCAAATCGGCGCCCGCCTGCCCGGAGGCGATCTCGGCGATCGCTTCCTTCAGGATCGGCTCGTCCACGAGCACGAGAGGATCTTCCTCGCCGGTCTGGGGGATCCCCTGCTCCTCGGCCGAGCTCAGCACCTGCGGCCCGACCCATTTCTCCTTTTTGAGAATGTTCGCCGCGCGCTTGTAAGCCACGAGGAGGTTGGTGCCGTCTGGGGTGGCAAGAAAACCCCGCAGCGCCTGGACTCGCCGGACCATGCGGACATTGTCGCCGCCGGTCTCGAGCGCCACCACGGCATCGATCATGTCGTGGCTGATTCCAGATTCACGTTGCTGAACCTTGAGCCGTTCGATCAGGAAGCTTGCAATGTCGCGCCCAGCGTTCGCTCCTCCGGCATGGGCGGCTGCGGTGATCAGGTCGCGCATTGAAACGCGAAGGTCGTTCTCAATGATCAAGCTGAGAATGCCGAGCGCGGCGCGGCGCAAGGCGAACGGATCCTTGGAACCCGTCGGCTTCTCGCCGAACTGAAAAAATCCGACGAGGCTGTCCATCTTGTCCGCCAACGCCACGGCGATCGTTACCGGCTCAGTCGGCACCTCATCCCCCTGTCCCATCGGTTTGTAATGGTCGCGGATGGCGTCGGCGACGGCCTTGGGTTCGCCCTGCGCCTCGGCGAGATAGCCGCCGACTACGCCCTGAAGCTCGGGAAACTCCCCGACCATGCCGGTCACGAGGTCGGCCTTGGCGAGACGTGCCGCGCGCTCGACCTGCTTGGGATCGGCTTTGACGATCCCCTCCTCCACCAGCCAACGCGCGAGCTTCGCAACCCGCTCGACCTTGTCGGCGACGGTGCCGAGCTTCTCATGGAAGACGATCCCGTCGAGCTTCCTGGCCTGTTGCTCGAGCGGGACCTTCACGTCCTGCTCCCAGAAGAAGCGCGCATCGGCGAGCCGCGCGGCGAGCACCCGCGCATTACCCTGCGCAATGGCCTCTCCGCCGTCATTCGCCGCAATATTCGCGACGCACACGAACGCCGGCGCCAGCAGGCCGTCCTTCCCGGTGCAGGCGAAATACTTCTGGTTGGTGCGCATCGTGAGCACGATCACCTCGCGCGGTACGTCGAGGTAATCGGGATCGAAGCGCCCGATCAGCAGCACTGGCCATTCGGTGAGGCCGGCATTCTCCACCACCAGTCCCTGGTCGTCGATCAAAGTCAGCCCCGCATCCGCCGCTGCCTTCGCCGCGCCTTCGGCGATCAGCCGCTCGCGTTCGTCCTGGTCCACGATCACGTGGCAGGCCCGTAATTTCTCGACATAATCGCACGCGCCGCCGACGGTGATCGGGCCGGGATGATGGAAGCGGTGGCCGACGGTCGTTGCACCGCTTTGGATACCGTCAATCTCGACGGGCACGATCGCCTCGCCAAGCATCGCGATGATCCCGTGCAACGGCCTCACCCAGCGCAGCGTCCGATCGCCCCAGTGCATGGACTTGGGCCAGGGGAAGTCGGCGACGATGCGCTTGATCGTGTCAGAGAGGACGTCGCCAGCCGCTTTGCCCTCGCGCTCGATCACCGCGAACAGCACTCCGTCGCGCTCCTCGAGCTGGTCGCGTCCAAGGCCGGTTTTCCTGAGGAAGCCGTCCAGCGCTTGTGCCGGCGCGCTCGCGCGAGGACCCTTCAGCTCCTCGCGGCTCGCCTCGGTCGCGTCGGCGACATCGCGCGCGATCAGCACCAGCCGCCGCGGGGTCGAATGGACGTCCACCGCGCCGGTCGAAAGCCCAGCCTCGCTGGTGCACTCGGCGAACAGGCGAGCGAGGTCGTTGCGCGCCTTCGGCTGCATTCGCGCCGGGATCTCTTCGGACAAGAACTCGAGGAGGAAGTCGGCCACTATCGCTCCTCGCCAGACGTTCCGGGGAGGATCATTGTGCCCGCTCCACCCAGGCCCCGCACGCCGCCTTCGCGAGGTCGCGCACCCGCCCGATATAAGCCTGGCGCTCGGCGACAGAGATCACTCCGCGCGCCTGGAGCGTGTTGAACACGTGGCTCGCCTTGATCGCCTGCTCATAAGCGGGGATCGGGAGCTTGCGCCCGATACAGAGCTCGCATTCGTCAACCGCTTCCCGGAAGGCCTCGAACAGCCGGTCGGTGTTCGCGACGTCGAAATTATACTCCGACGCCTCGCGCTCATTCTCGAGGAACACGTCGCCGTACGTGACCCCGGCATCGTTGAACATGAGGTCGAACACATTGTCGACGCCCTGGATATACATCGCCAGCCGCTCCAGGCCGTAGGTCAGCTCGCCAGTCACGGGCTTGCACTCAAACCCGCCGACCTGCTGGAAATAGGTGAACTGGGTGATCTCCATCCCGTCGCACCACACTTCCCAGCCGAGGCCCCAGGCGCCGAGCGTCGGGCTTTCCCAATCGTCCTCGACGAAGCGGATGTCGTGCTTCAGCGGGTCGATACCTATCTCAGTCAGGCTCCCGAGGTACAGATCCTGCAAATCGTCCGGACTCGGCTTCAGAACGACCTGGAACTGATAATAATGACCCAGCCGGTTCGGGTTCTCGCCATAACGTCCGTCGGTCGGTCTGCGGCACGGCTGCACATAGGCCGCGCGCCACGGCTCCGGCCCGAGCGCGCGCAGCACCGTCGCCGGGTGAAAGGTCCCCGCCCCCATCTCCATGTCGTAGGGCTGAAGCAGCACGCAGTCCTGCGCTCCCCAGTAGCGCTGGAGGGTCAGGATCAGGTCCTGGAAGCTCAGGCTCAAGGTAAGACGGGCCCCATATCACGCGATTTGGAACCAAGGCTTTGGCCGCGCCTTCAGCGAAGCGCAAGCTTGAGCCCTCCAATAGGCGCCCTACATCCGGAGCTTATGATGACTTTCATGAAGCGTTTCTTCGCGCCCCTCGCAGCGCTGCTCGCTCTTGCTGCGCCCGCTGCGGCCAGGGTGCCCCAGGCCCGCCCGGCCCTGTGGGAGGTCTCGGACGCCGATAGCACCGTCTATCTGTTCGGAACCATCCATCTGCTGCCGTCCAACTACCAGTGGCGAACGGCGAAGTTCGACGCCGCTCTGGCGAACTCGCAGGAACTGGTGGTGGAAACCATCGTCGATCTCCAGCACCCCGACGAGATCCTCGCCGCCAAGCGCAACCTCGGCTATTCGGCCGGCCTCCCTCCGATCGAGCAGCGCGTGCCTCCGGCGAAACGGGCGCAGCTCCGTTCAGTGATCGCCAAGACTGGAGTTCCCGTACAATATTTCACGAGCATGGAGACGTGGCTCGCGGCGTTTGAGCTGCTTGGCGTGCGATTCCAGGAAATGGGCCTCAAAGGCGAGCAGGGCCCCGAACAGACGCTCCGCACCGAATTCGAGGCCGCGAAGAAACCTATCGGCCAGCTCGAAACCAATGCCGAGCAGCTCGGCTATTTCGATCGGCTGCCCGAAAAGGCGCAGCGGATGCTGCTCGAAGGCGCGATCGACGAACCCAAGAGCATGGACGACGATTTTGCGAAGATGGTCTCTTCCTGGTCGCGTGGAGACGTCAAGGGGATCGGGGTGAGCTTCAACCGCGACCTCTCCTCCTCGCCGGAGCTGATGAATTCGCTGATCAAACAGCGAAACGCGCATTGGAGCCGTTGGATCGAAGATCGCTTGAACAAGCCGGGATCGGTCTTCGTCGCAGTCGGCGCGGGTCACCTCGCGGGTCCATCGTCGGTCATCAGCCTGCTTCAGCGCGACGGTTATAAAGTGCGCAGGATCCAATAATCGATCGATGCGATCTTTGGTGTTGATCCGTAATGAGAATTTTTCACGAAATAGCGGTTTACGCTAGACTTTTGTTAAGCTCTCGGTGACCATAATCGCTGGGTATCGGGCTGGGGGGCCACGATGCGTGTTGAGGGGGGCGCGGCGCTGCCGCCACGGGTGAAGTGCACCCCGGCAGCTGCGCCAGACCACTCAACCCGTCGCTCATCCTCAGCCGGGCCACCGTGAAGGAGGCTGGTGGATGATGGATGTCCTGCTTGCTGCCGCGATCGCCGCCGCCGCGCCTGCCGCGCAGGCGCCTGCCGCGACAGGCGACAGCGCCAGCCCCGCGATGTTCGTCGTCCATGACGCCGACACCACAGTCTACATTTTCGGCACCTTCCATGCGCTCGACGGCAAGTCGGAGTGGTTCAAAGACCGCGTCAGGACGGCCTTCGACAGTTCCGGAGAACTGGTGCTCGAAACGGTCATTCCGGAAGGCCCCGTCCAGATCAAACCGCGATTCACCGGCCAACCGCTTCCGGTGACCCCGTCGGCGTCCTTCCTTGCCACCACTCGGATGGCGATCAGCGCCGGGCGGTCGCGGGGGATGCAGGTCGGCAATGGGGCGGACATGGTTCTGCGCCACGCCGCCGAAGCGCAGGGCAAGTCGGTCGAAGGCCTGGAGACCCTCGAGTTGCAGCTCGCTATGTTCGAGCACATGCCGGCGGCCCAGGCCGCACCTCAGCCCAAGGCAGGCGAGCCGATCGAAGGTGGGGACAAGATGGCAAGCATGACCCGAGTGATGTCGGACATGCAGTCCGCCTGGAAGCGCGGCGACCAAAGCGTGTTCGTGTCGATGCTCGGGCAGCTCGAGAAGGGCTCGCCCGATACCTATCGAATGATGTTTACGGAGCGGAACGCACGCTGGGCGGACTGGATCGCCGGGCGCATGCAAACGC
This sequence comes from Pseudomonadota bacterium, assembly GCA_046765675.1. Lineage (GTDB taxonomy): Bacteria > Pseudomonadota > Alphaproteobacteria > Sphingomonadales > Sphingomonadaceae > Sphingomicrobium. Next base: position 7,452 of record JBKPOR010000078.1, on the reverse strand, counting down.
CCGGCGTTGTCTTTGTAGCCGTCGGCGCAGGTCATCTTGCCGGCAAGGACAGCGTCCTCGTCCGCCTCGCGCAGCTCGGCATTCCGTCGACTCGGCTCAACTGACCAGTACTCCTGCGTAGGCAGGAGCCCAGCCACAAGAAAAAGCCCTGGATTCCTGCTTTCGCAGGAATGCTCGTTGAACTTGCCTTTTCCACGGGTCTGCACTAGTGCGCGCCCTCCCCTGGCCATGGTCATCCCTGGAGGCGTGGCGGGGGGTTTTCTTTTGGAGAATGCACGATGAGCGATCAGCTGATGCTGCCCGCCGAGGCGCGCGACCGGGCTGGCAAGGGAGCCTCCCGGGCACTGCGCCGAGATGGCCGGGTCCCCGCCGTGGTCTACGGCGAAAAGAAGGAGCCACTCTCGATCCATGTCGAAGAGAAGCTTCTCAACAAAATGCTTTCGACCGGTCACTTCATGAACACGGTCGTGATGATCGACTTCCAGGGCAAGCCGCATCGTACGCTGCCCAAGGCCGTCGATTTCCACCCGGTGTCGAGCCGGCCGATCCACGTCGATTTTCTGCGCATCGGCGAGCACACCAAGGTCACCGTCGCGGTGCCGGTGCGCTTCGACAATGACGAGGAATCGCCGGGGCTGAAGCGCGGCGGCGTGTTGAACGTCGTCGAGCACGAGCTCGAGATCGTCTGCGACGCGGCCAGCATCCCGAACGAAATCCACATCGACCTCACCGGCCTCGAGATCGGCGATTCGATCCACATCAGCGAGGTCAAGCTGCCCGACGGCGTCGTCCCCGCGAACAAGGATGAGGATTTCACCGTTGCGACGATCGTTTCCCCGTCGGCGATGAAGGCCGAAGAGGAAGAAGAAGTCGCGGCCGAAGGCGAAGTCCCGACGCTCGAGGAGGGCGAAGAGGGAGCCGAAGGCGGCGAAGCTGCTGCCGAAGGCGGCGAGAGCGAAGAATAGCTTCCGCCCGGTCGACCAATCAACCGTTCGTCCTGAGTAAGGATTGAGCGAAGTCGAAGGCCGAATCGAAGGACAAGTCCTTCGATACGCCATTTCGGCAGGCTCAATGGCTACTCAGGACGAGCGGTTTTTCTTTGCGCCACACTAAGCTACGGCCCTGGCCATGCAACTCTGGGTCGGCCTCGGGAATCCCGGCGCGAAATATGCGCTGCAGCGGCACAATGTCGGATTCATGGCGGCCGACATCATCGCCGAGGTGCATGATTTCTCGCCCTGGTCGAAGAAGTTCCGAAGCCTGGTCGCCGAGGGTCGCATCGGACGCCAGCGCGTTCTGCTCCTGAAGCCCCAGACCTTCATGAACGACAGCGGCGATGCGGTTCAGCAGGCCCTCAATTTCTACAAGCTCGATCTCGACGATCTCACCGTCTTCCATGACGAGCTCGACCTCGCGCCGTTCAAGGTAAAAGTTCGCGTCGGGGGTGGGCTCGCCGGCCACAATGGTTTGCGCTCGATCGACGCGGTGTTCGGCCCCGATTTTCGCCGTGTGCGCATTGGAATCGGCCATCCGGGACCGGGGCGGAAGGACCTCGTCACCCCGCACGTGCTCGGCAATTATGCGAAGTCCGAGATGGAACCGCTGAGCGACGTCCTCGCCGCGATCGCCGCCGAGGCGGAGTGGCTCGCGGACGGTGACGACGCCCGCTTCATGAGCGAGGTGGCGCTGAGGTTGCAGCAGGAGTAGCCGCAGCTTCCTTGGCAGACCGCTGACGAGCGTCATCGAGGATTTTGTCGAAACGCGGATCGTCTCGAAGGACATCCATGTCCGGATCGGATTCGGCGATCGTGAGCATGAATGAGCTGCATTTCGAATATACCGTCTCGAGCAACTCGAACGCGGCATCTGCATCGACGAGCTCGTTCGCGAGCACGCAGGCAAAGTTGTAGCGCATGTTGAGATTGTCCGGGTCGATGACCAACGCTCGCTCAATCCATTCCTTCGCGCGGTCACGCTCACCCAGAATTGCGAGGCCGGTGGCGATCATACCAAGTGCCTGGCCGTTGGTCGGATCGTTGGACAGCGCCTTTTCCGCCCGTTCGACGAGCATCTTGGCGGCGTGCTTGACCTTTCGCTCATTCCCCTCTGATCGATAGCAAGTGATCAGCATTCCCCATGAATGGTAGTCGCTGTCCATCAAAGCGGCGGCTTTTTCAAAATAACGCGTCGCTTCCGGAACGCGGCGCTGCAGCATCGCAAGCCGGCCTGCCATCTTGTTGGCCTCCCACGAGTCCGGATCGATTTCGAGCGCGAGGTCGAGCTTCGCATTTGCCTCGTCGGTCCTGCCTTCAAAGGCAAGATTTTGCGCGATAGCGGAATGAGGCTCGGCGAGTTTCGAGTCGATTGAAAGCGCCTTCTCGGCTGCGGCCTGCCCTCCGTCGCCCCCGCCGCTGAACCCTATCCGCAGGTTTGACTGGGCGAGCGCCATGAGTGCCCAGCCCCGTGCATAATTCGGATCAAGCGCTACCGCTTGCTTGCAAATGCGCTCAACAGTCTCTTCGCGGCGACGGTCGCCATGATTGCCCGAGATCCAGAATTGCCGCGCCATTAGGTACAAATTGTAGGCTTCGGCGCTGTCGGTGCCGCGCTTCTCGATTGCTTTCTTCTCTTCGGGCAGCAGCTTCAGCTTTAGCGCATCGACGATCGAACGGCTGATCTCGTCCTGAATCGCGAAAATGTCGTCGAGCTCGCGATCATAGCGCTCGGCCCAGAGATGGTCGCCCGTGCTGCCGTCGATCAGCTGGGCATTGATCCGCACCCGGCCGCCCGCCTTGCGCACGCTGCCCTCGAGCACATGGCTGACTCCGAGCTTCCTTGCGATGTCGCAGACATCCACCGCCTGTCCTTTGAACATGAAGGCGGTGTTGCGGGCGGTCACGCTGAGCGCCGACACCTTCGACAAATCGGTCGTGATGTCCTCGCTGATCCCGTCACTGAAATATTCCTGCTCGGTTTCGCCGCTCATGTTCGCAAAAGGCAGGACGCAAATCGAATTGCCGCGCCGGCGCGAGTGAGCTTCGCCGCGCCCAAGCTCGATCGGGCCCACCAGCGCCGCAACGCTGTCGGCCAGCTTGCGCCAACCGAATGCTTCGGCGTCACCGTTCCAGCCCTTAAGCTCGGCGCATTCGATCTGGTTGAACGGCATGGGCGGAAGCGTCCCGTCGACGCTGACCTGGACCAATGTTCCCGCCGCCCGGGCCGCGTCCGCCTCCGATCGCACCCACTGCGATTTCGCCGCGTCGGTGGACCAGATGACAAGGACTGCCTTCGACGTCTTCAGACGCTCTTCGATCACGTCGGCGTAGGCGCGGTGCGCCGGAATCTCGTCGTCGCGCCAGACGCTGTACCCTTTTGCCCGCAGCGCCGCCGCGATCTTCATCGCCTGCGGTTCGGTCGACCGCGCGTAAGAGACGAAAACGTCCGACATCCGGAGCCCCTCTTCCGCCTTGGTTATCAGGACTCTACGGGGGAGTCATGATGCGCAGTCTGTTCGCCACGCAGCTCTACGAAGCCGAAGTGGGCGACGAGCGCCTGCTCGGTTCGCTCGCGCATTCGATCCGCTCCCTTGCGAAAGACGATCGCGCGGGCAGGCGCTGGTCGAAGGACCATCGCTATGCTGGGTATACCAGCTACGCCTCGCTCAACGATTTGCCGAAGCGCGACCCGGCGTTCGCCGAGCTGGCGAAGCTGCTGACTCGGCACGCAGCGAAATTCGCCGAGGAGTGCGCGTTCGCTCTCGAACGAAAGCCGCGGCTCGACAGCCTGTGGGCGAACCTGTTGAAATCCGGTGGACATCATAGTGGACACATCCACCCGCACAGCATCATTTCCGGCACTTTTTACGTCGAAGCTCCGAAAGGCTCGGGCGCGATCCGTTTCGAGGATCCCCGGCTGCCGCTGATGATGTCCGCGCCGCCCCGAGCCGATAGCTTCGTCGAGGTGCAGCCTCGTCTCGGCCTGCTTCTGATGTGGGAGAGCTGGCTCCGCCACGAAGTGCTCTCCGCCAACGGCAAGGGCGAGCGGCTCAGCATCAGTTTCAATTTCGCCTGACTAAGCCAAATGGATTTTCGACGTCCGAGTCGCGCACTGGAGAACAATTCGAGCGGCCAGAAGCGGGTCGAGATTGTCCTTGCCAGCCTCGATCGCCCGGTAGAGCGCATAGCCGAGCGCGGTCGCGCGGCGCGTCGGGGGAACGTCGTACAGGTCCAGTGCCTCGAGGATCTTGGGTGTGAAGACCCTCGCCCATTCGGTCGGCCGGTCGACCATGTGCCGCTCCGGCAGGTCAAGTTGCTCGAAGTCCGGTTTCCCGGCTCTCGACGCGACTGTCTTCATTTCCTGCAGGATCATGTCCATGGTGACCGGCGCTCCGAGCGACTGCGCCGCTCCGAAGGCCAGGCTGATCAACGAGTCCGGCGATTCGACGAGAAGCCGGTTGATCGGATCGCCGAAGAGATAGAGCCGCCCGTCCTGTCCCTTCATGGCAGTAATGCCGAAATTCTCCGGAAGACCGTCGGCGGGAATCGCGTCGAACACTGGGGCGACGCATTGCTGGCCGCCGACCGACGCGAGCATGGCGAGCATATTCTCGATTCGAACTCCGCGCTCGTCCTTCATGATCTCGTAGGCAAGATCGAAGACGATTCTGCCGGCGAGCTGTTCGCGAATGCCCGGCTCCTCTTTCTCCTTTTCGAGAAGATGTCGCAGGACGGCCTGATGTCCAGGTTGGTTCTTCTGGTCCTCGCCCTCGCCGCCCGATCCAGCCGATCCACCGGCGGGCGGCGCCACTTTTTTGCGTCCGAACAGACCCATTACGTTACTCCTCAGGTTCGCAAGCCTAGCAATCGTTGCGCACGGGGAAAGCGGATTGCTTCATTTTTTCGCCGCTCGCGGCTAAGCGGCGACGAAACTCCTTACATTCAGGACATTCCATGGGCTTCCGCTGCGGCATTGTCGGCCTGCCGAACGTCGGCAAATCGACGCTTTTCAATGCCTTGACCGAGACTGCCGCGGCGCAAGCTGCGAATTATCCATTCTGCACGATCGAGCCCAACGTCGGGCGCGTCGCGGTCCCGGATCCGCGACTGGACAAGATCCGCGAGATCGCCGGCTCCGCACAGGAGATCGAAACGCAGATCGAGTTCGTCGACATCGCCGGCCTGGTTCGCGGAGCGTCCAAAGGCGAAGGCCTCGGCAACCAATTCCTCGCCAACATCCGCGAGGTCGATGCGATCGTGCACGTCGTCCGCTGCTTCGAGGGCGGCGACGTGACGCACGTCGAGGGCCGGATCGATCCGATCGCCGACGCCGACACCGTCGAGACCGAATTGATGCTGGCCGACCTGGAATCGCTCGAACGGCGGGTGCCCAACCTCGTCAAGAAAGCGCAGCAGGGCGACAAAGAAGCGAAGATCGAGGCCTCGGTCCTCGGCCAGGCCCTCGACCTTCTCCGCGCCTCAAAACCGGCGCGGCTCACCAAGCCGAAGGATCATGAAGAAGAAAGAGCGCTGCAGCGCGCTCAGCTGCTCACCGCCAAGCCTGTGCTTTACGCATGCAACGTTGACGAAGCCGATGCGGCCAGCGGCAATGCCCAATCACGGCGGGTGTTCGAGAAGGCCGCCGCCGAGGGCGCCAAAGGAGTCGTCATTTCGGCCGCTATCGAGGCGGAGATCGCGACCCTCCCCCCTGACGAGCGCGACGCTTTCCTCGCCGACCTGGGCCTTCACGAAACCGGCCTCAACCGGATGATCCACGCGTCTTACGAGCTCCTCGGCCTCATCACCTTCTACACGGCGGGCCCGAAAGAAGCGCGCGCCTGGACCGTCCACCGCGGCGCCAGGGCGCCCGAAGCCGCTGGCGAAATCCATACCGACTTCGAGCGGGGGTTCATCCGCGCCGAGACCATCGCTTATGACGATTATCTCATGTTCGGCGGCGAGACCGGCGCGAAGGACGCCGGCAAGATGCGCTCCGAGGGGAAGGACTATGTCGTGCAGGACGGCGACGTCCTGCTGATCCGTTTCAATGTCTAAAGGCCGCGGGTCCCTCGCGCCTCGCGGCACAGCATCCAGCTAAGCCCCCCGGTAACAACGATCGCAACATAGCTAACCCACTCGGGTATCGTGTGCGAACCGACGATGATCTGGAAATGCGTCACCAGTCGGTAGATGTGGACGAACGCCATCAGCGCGAAAATCCCGGATGCGATCCAGGTGAATGGGCGGCTTGCGTTCATGACTTCCCTCCCGTGTGTTTCCTCGCCTCAGGATACGACTTTACGAAGCGTTCGGCGAGCCGCAGCGTCAGCAGGACCCACAGCATCCCGAATGCCCAGCCGCCAATGACGTCGCTCGGCCAATGTACGCCAAGCATGACCCGGCTGGCGCCGACCAGGAGCGACAGGATGACCGCGCCGGTCACCGCGAGCCGGTGCCAGCGCGTCCCTACGCCCAGCACAAGCGCAAGCGTCAGATAGAAGATCATGGAGCTGGTCGCATGGCCGCTCGGGAAGGACGAGGTCTTCACCAGGACGAGGTGCGGCTCGAGGTCCGGCCGAATTCGCGCAATCCAGTATTTCTGAGCCTCACTCAAACCACGGCCGATCGTGGTGATCGCGATCAGCACGATCGGAAGCTGCCGATGACCCCTGGACCAGAGCCACAAGGCGACGGCGAGTCCCGCGCCGATCAGGACCGTGGGTTCGCCAAGCGCGGTGAAGAAATGGGCGAACGCAAGCAACAGCGGCCGGTGCCCGGCGTAGAGCGCTTCGTAGACGTGGCGGTCGAGCGCCCCTCCACCCAGGCGCAGCATGGCCAGCCAAATCGCGGCGAGCGTGGCTACGGCCCCGCCGTAGCGCAAGTCTCGCGGGCTAAGCCGCGCTAGAACTTGATCCCCGCCCTGAGGCCGACCGTGCGCGGCCGCCCGGGAACGATCTTCACCTGCGTGCAGATGCTGCACACCACGAAGCGCGACAGTTCGTTGCGCTCATCGAAGATGTTCGATCCGAACAGTTCGAGGCTGTAATTGCCCCACTCATATCCGGCGAACAGGTCGACGAGCGTCGACGAGTGCAGGTTGCCGACAAGGTCGTTCTGCGCCTCGTCGATGTCGGACGGGGCCGAGCCCTGGTAAGCGATCGAACCCTGGACGTGCGCTTTGCCGGTCCACACCGGCCAGGTGTAGCGGGCCGTGGCCGTTGCCTTGAACTTGGGCGTGATCGGCAGGCGCGTCCCCGATTTGGCGACGATGAAGTCCGGGCGCCCGCGAAGATCGAACCCGCTGCAATCCGGGCTCGGGTCGATCGAAATCGCGACATGGCATATGTTGCCCTTGGTCTTGGCGTCCGTGTAGGCCGCCGACGCGCTCAGCGACAGGCCGCCCGCAATGTAGTTGATGTCTGTCTCGATGCCGTTGACCCTCGCATTGCGCCCGTTC
>JBKPOR010000077.1:0-6318 GCA_046765675.1 Pseudomonadota bacterium | reverse complement strand
TCAAGGACCCGATTGCCGGCGCGCGATCGAAGAATCCACGGCTCCGCAGGTGGCATACAAAACAATTGGGGCGGCTGCCTGGGTTGAAGTTCAAGCGTACGCTTTGGGTAGCCGAAGTGAGCGGAGGACCGTTCAGGTTTTCGCCGACTCGGGCGGGCCGCACGCACCTAGGGCTGGAAAATGCCCACAGAAACCTGCAAATCTCGCCGAACGAATTCGACGCCGTCGCTCGGGTATTGGCTCGCTCGCTCGATCACTTCTCCGTCCCGCAACGCGAAAAATCGGAAGTTTTGAACGCTTTTGCCGCCCACAAGAACGAAGTCACGGAAGGATGGCGGCAAGCGCATGGGGCAAGATAATACGCGGCCGCCAGCGAGCGGATGAGCCCACAGGCCAAAACACTCTGCAATTTGACGGATGCGGATCTCGCTCGGCTGGTTGCGCGCCGTGATCCAGCGGCGGTGCGCATTATCACCAGTCGCAACAACCAACGGCTGTTCAGAGCGGCTTGGAGCATCCTCAAAGATCGCCATGATGCGGAGGATGCTGTTCAAACTGCCTATCTTAAGGCCTTCGCTGCAATCGATACTTTTGAAGGCCGCTCCTCGATGTCCACCTGGCTCACGCGCATTACTATAAACGAGGCGCTTATGCGGTCGCGCGCGACGAAGCGCCGGAAAGCTGCCCTGCAGGACGCGTCCGTTGGCATCCTCGACGATTACCGCGAGAAATTAATGCATGGCGTGATGAGCGGCGCGGCCCCCGACGCGGAATTTGTGATGGGGCAGCTAAGGGGATTGCTCGAGCGGGCGATCGAGCAACTGCCGAACGCGTTCCGGCCTGTATTCGTACTTCGCGAGATTGAGGGGCTGAGTGTCGACGAAACGGCCGAAGCACTCGGCATTATTCCTGCCACGGTGAAGACGCGACTGTACCGCGCGAAACAACAGCTTCAGCAAATACTGGCGCCGGAAGTCAAAACAGCCCTAGAGGGCACGTTTCCGTTCGCCGGAGCGGACTGTGCCCGGCTGACTGAGCGGCTAATAGCAGTTTATTGCGCGGCTAATTGCGATCGTTATCCATCTGATGGGATGACTGTCTGACAGCTGTTGTGAGGTGCCCCTAGGAACGGCATCCTCTAAAGTCTGCAACGGGTCGAAAGCGGACATAAGGACGAATTTTCTGTCCTACACGCCGGCATTTGTGATCCAAGCTGCGCAATGAGCAACCGGATTCGCCGCGAAATTGACGAAGTTGACACACCCCCCTCCCACCCTTTTGGCACAACTTTGGCAACTTCCGAGCGCTTGGCGGGTCAGCCATTTTCCGCATAGGCTGAATCCATGCGCCGACTGATCCTGCTGCTCATCGGTCTAATCTCGCTGAATGGCGCAGCTCCCGCGCAGCCGACCCGCGGCGCAATCTTGATTTACTCCGGCACGACGGGTTACCGGCATGACTCGATCCCGGCAGGAATCCGGGCTGTCACCGACATCGCGAAGAAACGCGGCTTGTCGGTGGTCGCAAGCGAAGATCCAAGTATCTTTTCGAACGGAAGCCTCAAGCGTTTCCGCGCAATCGTTCTCCTTAGCTGCACGACCGATCCGAAAAATCCCGCCTCCGAATGGCTCGTCGGCAACCGCCGCACCGCGCTGCAGCGGTTCGTTCGCCAGGGCGGCGGGATCGTCGCCATCCATGCAGCGGCGGACTCGCACTATTACTGGCCGTGGTACGGGCGTCTGATCGGCGGGCATTTTGCGCGCCACCCCTCGGGCACGCCTCGAGGCATCGTGCACGTCGTCGACCCCTCGCATCCCGCCGTCGCCGGTCTCACCCGCACCCAGCGCCGGACGGACGAATGGTATTATTTCGAGGACTACGACCCGACGTCGCGCCTGCTGGTCACGCTCGACCCGCAGTCACTCGGGGAGATGGACGTGAACCCCAATCCCATGAGCTGGGCGCGCATGGTCGATGGTGGACGCATATTCTACACGGCGATGGGCCACACCAAGGAGAGCTATTCCGATCGCTGGTTCTTGCGGCATGTTGCCGACGGTCTCGATTGGGTGCTGAGGGGCAGATGACGATGGTTCGACGGCTGCTGGGCTTATGTCTCCTTCTTCACGCAGTGCCGGCGCTCGCTGACACCGTCCTTCTCCGGCCCGCACGGGTCTTCGACGGGGTCAATCCCGCGCCGCACGAGGGTTGGTCCGTGCTGGTCGAAGGCGATCGCATCGCCGCTGCGGGCCCGAACCTCACAGCGCCGGCCGGCGTCCGGGTTGTCGACCTTCCGGGAGCGACCCTGGTGCCCGGCCTGATCGAGGGCCATTCGCACCTCTTCCTTCACCCATACAACGAGACTCTGTGGGACGATCAGGTGCTCCACGAGCCGCTGGCGCTGCGCACCGCGCGCGCCGTCGTCCAGGCGCAGCGGACTCTGTGGGCCGGCTTCACCACCGAACGCGACCTCGGCACCGAAGGCGCCGGCTTCGCAGACGTCGGCCTCAAGCAGGCCATCGACCAGGGCATTGTCCCCGGCCCTCGCCTGCTGGTTTCAACCAAGGCGATCGTCGCTCGCGGCGCCTATGGCCCGAAGGGGTTCGAGCCGGGCGTTGCGGTCCCGCAAGGCGCTCAAGAGGTTGCAGGTCCCGACGAGACCGTCCGCGCGGTCCGGGACCAGGTCGCGGGCGGCGCGGACATGGTCAAATTCTACGCCGACTATCATTGGGGCAAAGGCGAACCGAGCCGTCCTACCCTATCGCAAGCCGAGCTTAACGCCGGGGTCGCGGCTGCGCATGACGCGGGGCGCCTAGTCGCCGTCCACGCGACCACCGCCGAAGCCATGCGGCGAGCCGTCCTCGCGGGCGCCGACACGATCGAGCATGGCTACAACGGCACAGCGAAAGTCTTCAAAATGATGCGTGATCGCGGCGTTGCGTTGTGCCCAACCATCGCGGCATCGGAAGCTTATGCGCGCTACTTCCAGCACTGGGACGGCCGCGAGCCCGCGCCCGAAAGCGTCCAGGAGAATCGCCGCTCATTCCAGCTGGCGATGAAAGCCGGAGTGCCGATCTGCATGGGCGGCGACGTCGGGGTTTATACGCATGGCCAGAATTGGCTCGAGATGGATGCGATGCAGCGCGCCGGGATGCCTGCGGCGCAGGTGTTGATCGCCGCGACGTCCGGCAATGCCCGCATTTTCCATCTCGCGGACCGCGGCCAGGTGAAGCCCGGGCTGCTGGCCGATCTTGTCGCCGTCGATGGCGACCCGACGCGGGACGTCTCGGCTGTTCGGAATGTGCGGTTGGTGATGAAAGGGGGCCAGGTCGTGCGGAGCGACGACCGCTGATGGCGCGGGCCTTCACCCGAGCCGTCAGCCCCAGGCTCCCGGAGTGCGAACTTACGCATTTGCAGCGCCAACCGATCTCCGCCGAACGCGCTATCGGCCAGCATTCCGCGTACGAGCAGGCGCTGCGCGATTCAGGCTTCGAAGTGGTTCGCTTGCCCGAGCTGGATGAACATCCCGACGCGGTCTTCGTCGAGGACACTGCGCTTCTGCTCGGCGGCCACGCAATCCTCCTCCGACCGGGCGCGGCGTCGCGCTCCGGAGAGGTTGAATCCACCGCAAGCGGCCTGTCAGACCATTTCGAGCTTCATCGTCTTGAGCGCGGCTTCGTCGACGGCGGTGACGTGCTGCGTATCGGCGACGCGCTTTACGTTGGTTGCTCGACCCGAACCGATGCCGAAGGGATCCACGCCTTACGCGAAGTGAGCGCGCCGCTCGGCTTTGAGGTCGTTCAGGCCGAGCTTCGCAACTGCCTTCACTTGAAAACGGGAGCGACCCTCGCGGGCGCGGACATGCACGGCGTGCCGGTGCTTCTGTACTGCGAACGAGCGGTCGACCCGTTGCAATTCGCGCATGTCGAGCCGCTGGCGGTCGACGAAAGCGAGCCTGCCGCGGCGAACTGCCTCCGTGTCGGGGGCCGTTTGATCATTCCCGCAGGCAATCCGCGAACGGCGGGCGCCCTTCGGGACCGCGGATTCCAGGTGACGGAGGTCGACGTCTCCGAACTTCAGAAGGCCGAAGCGGGCGTCACCTGCATGAGCCTGATCGATGATCGGCTCTAATGGGCGAGACGGCGCCGCACTTCATCCAAGTCGAACGGAACCCGCACGCGCTTGTGGCGAGAGGTCGCGCCCGAGATAATCGCGACTTCGGAACGGCTGATCCCGAGTCTATCGGCGAGCAATCGGGTGAGCGCCTCGTTCGCCTTGCCGTCGGCGGGAGCTTCGGCAACTCGCACCTCCAGCTCGTCACGTCCGTCGGCTCCCGCCCGCCAGGCGCCGACGCCGGGCCTCGCCGAGCGCGGGGTGACGCGGATCGCGAGCACTGCGCTCACTTGCCGCGGCGCATGAAGAATAGAAGCGGCAGGACCGCGAAGGTGACGATCATCATCAACTTGAAATCGTCGAGATAGGCGATGAACAACGCCTGCTTGGTGATCATCGCGTTGATGTAGGCGAGTGCCGCCGGACCGGCGACCGGGGCGATGGTCTGCAGCACTTCCGGATTGGCGGTCGGAATCGTCTGTTGCGTGATCTGCGCCGCCATGTCGGCGTGCGCGACCTGAGTCATCCGGACGAGTTGGGTGCCAACGATCGAAATTCCGATCGAGCCGCCGATGTTTCGCGACAGGTTGAGGAGCGCCGCCCCGGTTGTCCTGAGGCGCGACGAGAGAGTCTCGAAAGCCAGCGTTTGCAACGGAACGAAGATCAAGCCGAGGCCGAGTCCCTGGACGATGCCGCTGACGATCACCGGTCGGGACGGCTGGTCGATGGCAAAGCCGGTCATCATGTAGAGCGAGACGCCCATCAGCACGACGCCGAGCCCGACGAGCAATCGGGCGTCGAGCCGGCCAGTGAGGCGGCCGGCGAGAAGCATTGAGATCAACGTTCCGATGCCGCGCGGCGCGGTCAGGAAGCCCGACTGGAGGACCGAATAGCCGTACATGTTCTGGAGGAGCGGCGGAAGCAGCGCGAGTCCGGCAAGCAACAACACGCCGGTCACCGCCATGAACAGCAGGCTCGTCGCGAAGTTGCGGTCGGTGAACATGGTGCGCTCGAAGAGCGGCTGCTTCGCGGTCACCATGTGGACGACGAACATCCAGCCCGCACCGATCGCCAGGCCCGCTTCGATGATCGTCTCCCAGCTGGAAAACCAGTCGTTCTGCTCGCCGCGGTCGAGGCAGAACTGCAGCGCACCAAGCGCGATCGCGAGAAGGGCGAAGCCGAACATGTCGAACTTCCGCTCGTGGGTTTCCGTTTTCGGCATGTAGCGCGCCATCAACAGAGCGCAGATGATCCCAACCGGCAGGTTGACGAGGAACACCCAGCGCCAGTTGTAATTGTCAGTCAGCCAGCCGCCGAGCACCGGGCCGAGGATCGGACCGATCATCACTCCGCCGCCGAACAGGGCCATCGCCTGGCCGTGCTTTTCGCGCGGGTTGATGTCGAACAGGGTCGCTTGGGCGAGCGGCACGATGAACGCTCCGCCGACGCCCTGGAGCGCGCGGAACAGCACCATTTCGGGAAGCGAAGTCGCAGTCGCGCACAGGACCGAGGCAGCGGTGAACACGACGACGGAGATGAGCAGCAGCCGCTTGCGCCCGACCTTGTCGGCGAGCCAGCCGCTGATCGGGAGCGCGATTGCCGAGGCGACGATATAACTCGTCAGAACCCAGTTGACCGTGTCCTGCGTCGCGCTGAGGCTCGCCTGCATGTGCGGCAGCGCGACGTTGGCGATCGTCGTGTCGAGCACCTGCAAAAGCACGGCCATCATCACGCCGACGGTGACGATCAGCCGCTCGCCGATCGGCAGCGGATGCGTGACGGGTTGGGCCAGCGTGGCCATTCGCGAGCTTATTTCTTGTTGTTGTTGTCGAAATAGACGGTGGCGACAACGGAGAGGCCAGCGATCATCGGTCTGTTGGGGTTGCCGTCGAACGCGATCCGGACCGGAACGCGCTGAGTCACCTTGACCCAATTGCCGTTGGCGTTCTGGGCCGGAAGGAGGGAGAATTCGCTTCCGGTGCCGGCGCCGATGCTCTGGATGTGACCCTCGAACTTCTGCCCGGGATAAGCGTCGACCTTGACCGTCGCGCGCTCGCCCGGGACCATTCGCCCGACGTCCTTTTCCTTGAAATTGGCTTCGACCCACGCGCTCCTGCTGTGAACGAGCGACAGCATCCCGACCCCGGTGATAGCCATCTGCCCGACTTGGAGGTTGTCGGCATTTTCGATGACTCCATCCATCGG
>JBKPOR010000076.1:0-8256 GCA_046765675.1 Pseudomonadota bacterium | reverse complement strand
CCATCCTTCTTGTCGTCCTGGTCGGCTTCAGCCGGTCCTTTTTCCTAATGCCGATGTTCGGAGCGAAGCCGGAATGGGCGGCGAAGGAAACTATCTTCTACCTGCACGGGACTGTGTTCAGCCTGTGGTTCGCATTGCTTGCCTATCAGAGCTTGCTGATCCGGCAGCACTCGCTCCGGCTGCACCGGAAGCTCGGTTACGCGGGGGCGGGCCTCGGCGCGCTGGTCGTCCTGCTCGGCAGCTACGTGGCGCTTCGCGCCGCCAACCGCCCCGGCGGCTTCATCGGGGTTCCCTTCCCGCCCGAGCAATTCCTCGCGGTTCCGATCATCGGGATGGCCCTGTTCGCCGTCCTTTTGACGCTTGCCATCTTCAACCGGACCCGGCCGGCGACCCACAAGCGGCTGATGCTGCTCGCGTCGATCGACCTGCTCGGCGCTCCCGTCGCACGACTTCCACTGATGATGCCCGCCTTACCCTTCTGGACCGATTCGGTGGTCTACAGCGCGTTCGTGATCGCGATCGGCTATTGGGATGTGCAAACTCGTGGCAGGCTACGCCCCGAAACGCTCTATGGCGGGTCCGCCGTGATAATCCTGAATTTCGCGGCGATCCCGATCGGCTCGACGCAGGCCTGGCAAACGTTCGCGCTTTGGATGATGAGCTTCGTCGGAGCGCCATAACCACCGCTCGGATGCCGTTCCTCGCGCATTGCGCTTTCGACGACTTGCTGTGAAGAGACCTGCGCGATGTTCGCCGACCTTCGTCCAGTGGATGAAATGTCCGGCTCCCGTCTGGAAGCACTGCCCCCGGAGGTGCTGAAGACCGGCCGGCCCGCGGTGCTGAGAGGAGCGGTCCGGGAATGGCCGCTCGTTCGCTCCGCGCTCCAGTCCGATGAAGCCGCGGTAGAATATCTCAATCGCTTTTACACCGGCCAGCCGGTCGCGACGATCGTCGCTCCCGCATCGGAGCAGGGACGATTCTTCTACCGGCCGGATTCCAAGCAGGTGAACTTCGAACGGTCGTCGGAGCCGCTGTCGGCTCTTCTTCACGGACTCTTGCAGCTGCGAGATGCCGAGCGGCCGTTCGGCATCGCAATGCAGGCAATTCCTGCGGCCGAGACCCTGCCGGGGCTGGAGGAAGACAATCGGAACCCGCTCGTGCCGGCCGGCACCCCGGCGCGACTCTGGATCGGGAATCGCGTGACCGTCGCGCCGCATTTCGACGTCTCCGACAATCTTGCCTGCGTCGCTTCGGGGCGGCGCCGGTTCGTCCTGTTCCCGCCCGAGCAAACCGCCAATCTCTATCCCGGACCCATGGACGTTACGCCGGCAAGCGTTCCGATCAGCATGGTCTCGCTCGACGAGCCGGACCTGGATCGGTTTCCCCGCTACCGCGAAGCGCTCGAGGCCGCGTTCGTTGCCGAGCTTGAGCCGGGCGACGCCATCTATATCCCGTACCTGTGGTGGCACGGAGTCCAGTCGCTGTCGGCTTTCAATGTCCTGGTGAATTATTGGTGGAACCGAGACGAAGCTTCCGCGCGCTATCCCTTCGTCCTGCTTCTCCAGCTCGTGTACCAACTCTATCGCGGCATGAAGCCCGAACATCGCGACGCCTGGCGCGCCCTTTACGATCATTACGTGTTCGAGGCCGGCGGCGACCCGATGGATCCGCTTTCACCGCAACACCGCGATAGCGAGCGCGCGATCGACCGCGACAATGTCGCAAAGCTCAGGCAGGCGATCCGGGACCTGCTCGGCTGAATGAGCGAGCTTTGCCACTTTGAGGTCGAAGGCCGCAGAATTGCGTACCGGCTGCGCGAGGGCAGCTCACCGACACTGGTCTTCCTACCCGGCTATGCTTCGGACATGGAGGGCGCGAAGGCTCTGGCGCTCGATGCGTTCGCCGAGGCCAGAGGGCCTGCGCTGCTCCGGCTCGATTATTCGGGCACCGGCTCGAGCGGCGGGGAGTTCGAGGCCGGGACGTTGGCCGCATGGCTCGCGGAATCCCTCGCCGCGGTCGACCAATTGACCGAGGGGCCGGTGATCCTCATCGGTTCTTCGATGGGGGGCTGGATTGCGCTCCACCTGGCGCTTCTCCGACCGGAGCGCGTGCATTCGCTCGTAGGAATAGCCGCCGCTCCCGATTTCACAGATTGGGGTTTTCCCGAACATCTGAAGAAACGGCTCGGCGCCGGAGAGACGTTGCGACGGGAGAGCCCGTACGGAGGTCAGCAGGTCACCACCGCGGGATTCTGGTCGTCGGGGCAACATCTGCTGCTTCTTGACGGCGAAATCGCGATCGATTGCCCCGTGCGCCTGGTCCACGGCGAGGCCGATCCTGAGGTTCCGCTGGAAATCGCGTTGCGCACCATGCGCGGGCTGCGTTCAGCCGATGTCCAGCTTGCGGTTATCAAAGGCGGCGGTCACCGGCTGTCGGAACCGCACGAGATCGACGCCATCCTGCGGACGCTTACTGGACTATTGGAGCCTGAATCTTGATCCATCTGTTCATCGCCGCCGCTGTTGCCGCCGCGGCTCCTGCGGGGCCTGCTTGTCCCGACGTCGTCACTCCGGACGCCGCCGTCTGCCGAGCGCTCGAAGCTCAGAAGAACGGCAATCCCGAAGCCGCCGCTCGGGGATTCGAGGAAGCCGCGCAATCGGCCTCCGAGAAGGAGCCGGCGACCGCCCGCATGTGGGCTGCCGCGGGGAACATGTGGCTCGCCGCCGGGCAATCGGGGAAAGCGGCGCTCGATCTCGACAGGGCGCTCGCGCTGCCCGGTCTCAAGGCGGAGCAGCGCGGCGAAGCGCTTCTCGACCGGGCGCGAGCCGCAGAAGCAACCAACGACCTGAAGACCGCGCGGGCCAAGCTTACCGAAGCTGCCGCGAGCATCTCCGACGATCCCTTCTACTGGTACTTCTCCGCCGCGCTCGCGATCCGCGAGGGAGATAAGGCGACCGCCGAAGCCGCGATCGGCAAAGCGTTGACGCTTGCCCCCTCGGATCCGGCGGTGCTGTTTGAGGCCGGCCATGTCGCGCACTTCGCTGGCGACGACGACAAGGCGCGGAGGTATTGGATGCGCGCCGCGAGCGGCGATCCCAACGGCTCGGTCGGGAAGGCCGCGGCCAAAGCCGTCGAAATGCTCGGAGTCACTCCGACCGTGAAAACAGGAACGCAGCCGCCCAAGTGAGCGGCCGCGCTCCCTTCACTCAGCCGAGGTCATAGTCGATCGTCGTTACAACGCGGACTTTCTGGAACGGCGAGCTGCCGCCCGACGAGCTGCAGTCCTCGCACGCGTCGCCATCACGAGCGCCAACCGAAAAATAGCCCTGGCTCGCGGTCTTGAGCTGGCCGACCGACGTTTCGCTGTCGCGGGCGAACTGATCCGCGCTCCGGCGCGCGTTCCGGGTCGCCTCGGCGATCATCTGGGGTTTGAGGTCGTTGAGCTTGGTGAAGGTGTAGGTGATGTTGCTCCCCGACAATTCGACCCCGTCGCGCAGAAGCTCGGACTGACGGGTGTAAGCGGCACGCGCCTTCATCACGTCGTTGGTCCGAAGCTGGATCGACCGGCTGACAGTCAACTTTTGCGGTCCAACCGGCTTGCCGTCCCTGTCCCGCGGTTGCTCGCGGCTGAGCGTGACGTCGGTATCGGTGACGTCCTCTGGCCGGAATCCGGCGCGCCGGAAGAAAGCACGCACGGCGCGCGCTTGGGCATCGACCGACGCCTGGACCGGCGCGAGCTCGGCCCCCTGATACGAAAAATCGATCGACCAGGTTGCGAGATCGGCAGTGACATCTCGTTCGGAGACACCGCGGACGGTAACCGTCCGGTGCTCCGCCATCTTGGAGCGCCGAAGACCGTCGCCCAAAGCGTAGCCGCTTGTCGTTAAACCAACCGCAAAAATCGCTACCGCGCCCAAGAGGACGACGCGGCTGTCCTGCAGCTTCTGGATCATGGATGTGATACCTGAGCGTTCGTCCGCTTAACGAGCAGCCACCGGTCACGATCGCCGGTCACGGCTGCGACGAACCGTGTAATTATAGCGATGAATTGAGTGAGGTGAAATGAAATTCTTGCACAGCATGATCCGAGTGTCCGATCCGCAGGCGACTGTTGCATTCTTTCAACTATTGGGTCTCGAGGAGCGGCGGCGGATGGACAATGAGCAGGGGCGCTTCACGCTCATCTTTCTCGGGGTGCCAGGCGACGAGGGCGGCGAAGTAGAGCTGACCCATAATTGGGACGAGAGCGGCTATTCCGGCGGGCGCAATTTCGGCCATCTCGCTTATGAAGTGGATGATATCTACGCGACTTGCGCCAGGTTGCAGGCGGCGGGGGTGACCATCAACCGGCCTCCGAGGGACGGCAGAATGGCATTCGTTCGAAGCCCGGATTCGATCTCCGTCGAGCTTTTGCAGAAAGGCAGCGCCCTCGCCCCCGCCGAACCCTGGTCGTCAATGGCCAACACGGGCGAATGGTGATGCTGGAGGTCGTCCCTGTCGCGGTTCTCACCGATAATTATGTCTGGCTGATCCACGACAGCGAGAACGGAGAAACCGCGGCGGTGGACCCCTCCGTAGCCGAGCCGGTGTTGGACGCAGCGGCTTCAAAAGGATGGCGGGTGACGCAGATTCTCAATACCCACTGGCATCCCGACCACACCGGCGGCAACGCCGCCATCCAGGGCGCGACGGCCTCTCCGATCACCGCTCCGGCGGAAGCCGAACGGGTCAGCAAGGTCGACCGGATCGTCGCGGAAGGCGACCGAGTGCGGGTCTGCGGAGCGGAGGCCGTCGTGTGGGATATCCCGGCGCATACGGCGGGCCACGTCGCTTATTATTTCGAGGACGAAGGCATGATTTTCGTCGGGGACACAATGTTCGCAATGGGCTGCGGCCGGCTCTTCGAAGGAACGGCGCAGCAGATGTACGCGAACCTCAAGCGAATCGCCTCACTTCCGGCGGACGTCCGAATCTATTGCGGGCACGAATATACGCTCGCCAACGCTCGCTTCGCGGCGCACGTCGAGCCGGATAATGAAGCAATTGCTGATCGGATAAAGAAAGTGGAAGCGCTCCGCGCCTCAGGCGAGGTAACGCTTCCGACCAGTGTGGCAGAGGAACGTGAAACCAATCCCTTCGTTCGAGCCACTAACTGGGAAGAGTTCGCCCGCCTCAGGTCGGCAAAAGACAGCTTCCGTTCATGAACCGAAGCGACACTGGATCGGGCGGACAACACACCCCGTGAGGAGGTCAACATGCGCGGCATCTCTCTCCTTCTGATCAGCGTTGGGCTGGTCGCCTGCACCACAACCGCCGCTCAGCAGCAGCCGTTCAGAAGCGCGGGCAAGCAACTGCAATTCGACCGGATGCTCGCCGGCAAGGTCGCCGGACCGCCGCAGAGCTGCCTGCCGCACTACAGTTCGAACGACATGGTGGTGATCGATGACAGCACGATCGCGTTCCGCGACGGAAGCCGCCGGGTCTACGTCAACCACATGATGGGCGGCTGCTCGAACCTCGGCGGAGCCTATGCGCTCGTCACCAAGCAGTTCGGCAGCGCAAACCTGTGCCGCGGAGACATCGGGCAGGTCGTCGACCTCACCAACCATATGACGGTTGGAAGCTGCGTATTCGGCGATTTCATTCCGTACATCCGACCGCGCGTCTAAGGTTATTTCCGGTAGAGCGCATCGAGGCGTTCGCCATAGGCTTTGCCGATCACGTGGCGCCGGATCTTCATCGACGGAGTCATCTGCTCGTTCTCGATCGTGAAGGGCTCGTCGGCGAGGATGAATCGGCGCACCCGCTCAACCACGGATAAATCCGCGTTCACCCGATCCACCGCGCGCTGAAGCCGCGCCTGCAGGTCGGCCGATTTCGCGAACTCGGGGTCAGGAACAAGAAGCGCGACAAGGTGCGGCCGGCGGTCCCCATAAACCATCGCCTGACCGATCTCCGGCTGAAGCGTCAGCATCCCCTCGATCCGCTGGGGCGAGACGTTGTCGCCCTTGTCGTTGACGATCAGGTCCTTCTTTCGGTCGGTGATCTTGATTCGTCCGGCCTCGTCGAAATGACCCACGTCGCCCGTCGCCAGCCAACCATCCTTTAGGACCCGCGCCGTCTCGTCGTCGTTGCGCCAATAGCCATGCATGACGAGCTCGCCGCGAACCATGATCTCGCCATCCTCGGCGATCCTGACCTCGGTGTTCTTGACGGGCGGCCCGACCGTATCGAGCCGTATCCCGGCGCTGGGCCGATTGCAGGCGATTACCGGCCCGCACTCGGTCTGTCCGTATCCCTGGAGGAAGGTGATTCCGAGCGCCTCGAAGAACATTCCGACTTCGGGATTGAGCGGCGCTCCCCCCGACACCCAGGCCTTTTGCCGGCTGCCGACCTTCGCGCGAACCTTCCGCCGCAAGGTGAGTGACAGGAGGCCATCCATCGGCAGGTCCCAGAGCTTGCGCTTTCCCTGGGCCTTGTCGCTTCCGATCTTGAGCGCTCGCGACATCAGATATTTCGAAAGGCCGCCCTGCGCCTCGATCGTCTTCATGATCCGCGAGCGAAGCATTTCGAACAATCGCGGAACGACGACCATGATGGTCGGCTGCGTTTCTTCGATGTTGGCGGCGAGCTTCTCGAGGCTTTCGGCGTAATAGATCTGCGCGCCCAGTGCGACCGGGAAGTGCTGCCCGCCGGTATGCTCATAGGCGTGGCTCGCCGGCAGGAATGACAGGAAGACTTCGTCATCCCAGCCGAAATCGGTTGAGATGATGTCGGTGGCGCCCTCGAGATTGTGGAGGATCGAACCGTGATGGATTTTGACGCCGCGCGGAGCTCCGCCGGTGCCGCTAGTGTAGATGAGGCACGCAAGATCTTTCCGGCCGACCTTCGCGAGCTGCCGCTTCAGCTCTTCGATATCGGAGTTTCCTGAAACGAGGTCGGGCCAGCAATGAATGTGGATGTCTTCCGGGACCTGCGTCCGGCGCATCTCCTCGATGGCGATGAAATGGTGGCATTCGGACGACATCAGTACGGCGGGAGCGACGTTTTTCGACAGCTTCTGGTTGGATACGATCACGGCTCTGGCGCCGCTGTTTTCCAGGATGTGCGAGTGATCGCGGACCGTGTTCGTCGTATAGGTCGGGACGGTGATGCAGCCGGCGGCCATGATCCCGAGATCCGCGATCAGCCATTCAGGGCGATTTTCGCTGACGAGGCAGATTCGGTCGCCCGGCTGAAGCCCGATGCCCTTGAGGCTGGCTGCGAGCGCCGCGACTTGCCGAGCCGCCTCGGTCCAGCTGATCGAACGCCATTCACCGTCGCGCTTGGCCCAGAGGAAAGGATGGTCGCCTTTTTCCCCGGCGCGCGTCAGGAACATGGAGACGAGATTGTCGAACCGCTCGAGTTGACGCGCCATCTAACCCTACTCCCCGGCGGCGCTTCTTAGCGGAAACGATTGCGAGCGCCACTCGTACTGCTAGGTCGCATGGCGATGCATCCGTTCCGAAAGCTTGTGGCGGCGCTGGCCTTGGCCGCATTGCCCGCCTGCGCAGCCGCTCCCGCGCCAGTTGCCCCAGCAGCCCAGCCTGCCGTCGAACCATTTGTCATCGCCGCAAACCCGCTCGCAGCCCAGGCCGGCCTCAACGTGCTGAAGCGCGGGGGCAGTGCGGTCGATGCTGCAATCGCGGTGCAGGCCATGCTGTCGCTGGTCGAGCCGCAGAGCTCGGGCGTCGGCGGCGGCGCGTTCATGAATTACTTCGATGCGCGCACCGGCAAGATCACCATCTATGATGGCCGCGAGGTCGCCCCGGCGCAGGCAGTCTCGACGATGTTCCGCGATTCGAGCGGCAAGCCGTTCCCCTTCGATACTGCGGTCGTGAGCGGACGCGCCACCGGTGTTCCCGGAGCGGTCAAGATGCTCGGCGTTGCGCATGAGGAGCATGGCAAGCTGCGTTGGTCGACGCTCTTCGGCGATGCCGAGCGAACGGCGGAGCAGGGCTTCATCGTCTCGCCGCGGCTCGAGCGGATGATCCACGCGGATTATGCGGAGAATCACGCGCCGGACGTGATCGCTTATTTCTCTAAGGCGGACGGGACGCTGCTCAACTCGGGCGACCGGCTCGTGAACAAGCCCTATGCCGACTTCCTCCGGCGGCTCGCGGCGCAGGGCCCGGCGGCGCTTTATTCGGGTTCGACCGCCGCGAAGATCGTCGCCCGGACCCATGCCGGGCCACTCGCCGGCTCAATGACCATGGC
>JBKPOR010000075.1:0-17630 GCA_046765675.1 Pseudomonadota bacterium | reverse complement strand
GTTGAAGGGCGCGACCTTGATCGGCGACGGGCCGACGGTGCTCACCCGGGTCAAAGGGATCGGCAACGATCTCGCGCTCGATGAGGGGGTCGGGGTGTGCGGCAAGGGCGGCCAGAGCATCCCCGCCGGGGTCGGACAGCCGACCTTGCTGATCGACGGCCTGACGGTCGGAGGCACCGCGTCGTGACGCCGGATTGGCGCGCAAATGTTCTCAAATTCTGGTTTGGATTGAAGCGGGAGCAATGGTGGAAGGCCGATCCCGAGCTGGATCTCCGGATTCGGCAGAATTTCCTCAAGCTCTGGGCTGAAAAGCGGCAATTGCCAGTCGAGGCTTTCCTTGCCGATCCGCTCTCGGCGACCGCGGCGGTGATCCTGTTCGATCAATTCCCGCGCAACATGTTTCGCGGCTCCGCCGAGCAGTTCGCGACCGATCAGCTGGCGCTGGCCATCGCGAAGCGCGCTCTCGACGCGAGGTTGGATGAGGCGCTCGAGCACGACGAGCGCAAGTTCCTTTACATGCCATTCGAGCACAGCGAGAATCTGGAGGATCAGAACCGGGCGATCCTGCTCTTCATCCGCTTGGGCGATGAGGAACAGGTCAAATATGCGAAGCTTCACCGCGACGTGATCGAGCGCTTCGGCCGCTTTCCGCACCGCAATGCGATCCTCGGGCGGGCTCCGCGTCCCGATGAGCTTGCAGCGGGCGAGGTCTTGCCCTGGTGAGCGGTCTCGTCGAGGCGCGCCGCTTCAATTGGGTCTATCAGGCCGAACTCGCTCGCGCGTTCCTCGCCAGCCATGCCGTGCATTCGGTCGTTTTCGATTCCGGGCTCAACATCGCCGAGGGTGGCGGCTTCGCCACGGCCGTTCGCCTGATGGTCCTCGACGAGGATTGTGCCGAAGCGCGCGAGCTTCTGAAGGAATTCGACCGCTAAAGCAGGTGAGCGATGGGCGCGACGTTGAAGCCGGCATCGGTCACGCGCCGTTCGATTTCCTCGCGCGCAAGTCCTTCCTCGCGCATCGCCAGAGCCCAGGTCAAAGCCGAGCGGTTGCCTGACCTGCAGAAGGCCAGGGCCTGCCCGTCGCCGCCTTCGCGAAGCGCCTGCTGCATCGCCTCCACGTCGGCCGGACCGATACCGCGCAGGATCGGAACATGACGGTAGTAGATTCCTGCCGCGGCCGCCGCAGCCTCGATGTCCCCGGCAAGCGGCTGGTCTGGTTCCTCGCCGTCAGGCCGGTTGTTGATCAGCATGGTGACGCCCTGCTTCGCCAGACCAGCGACTTCCTCGGGCCGGATTTGCCCGCTCACCGAGGTGCGGTCGTCGAGCTGGCGGATCATCGCGCTACCTGCCTCGCTCCGTCGGGTTCGACGGCACCGGCACCGGCGCCGGAGTGGCAGCCGGAGCCGGAGCAGCGGCGGGAGCGGACACGTTCGGTAGCCCGTAATATTCGATATAGGGCTGGATGGTCGGGTCGCGTCCCGCCCAGGCCCGGTACATCTCGGCATAATCGAGAGTGTTGCCGCGCGACAGGACCATGTCCCGGAAGCGCTGGCCGTTCTCGCGGGTCAGGCCGCCGTGAGTGCCGAACCAGTTGAACGCATCCTGCCCGAGCATCCGGGTCCACGGATAGGCATAATAGCCCGCCGAATAGCCGTTGCTCCAGATGTGCAGGAAGTAGTTCGAGCGATAGCGTGACGGCACGTCGGCGGTATCGTAGCCGCTCGCCGCGAGCGCCTGAGCCTCGAACTGATCGACGTCCTGCAGCGGGGCGGTCGCCGCGAGCGAGTGCCAATCGAGGTCGAGCCGAGCGGCCTCGAGCACTTCGCCAACCTCATAGCCCTGGTTGAAGGTCCGGGCGGCGAGCACCTTCTGGATCAATTCCTGCGGGATCGTCTGGCCGGTTTTGTAATGGACCGCGTAGTGCGGCAGGATCTTGGGATCGAGCGCCCAATTCTCGTTGAATTGCGACGGGAACTCGACGAAGTCGCGGGCGACGTTCGTGCCTTGCAGGGTCGGATAAGTCTGTGACGCGAACATGCCGTGAAGCGCGTGACCGAACTCGTGGAACATCGTGGTCACGTCGTCCCAGCTGATCAGCATCGGCTGGCCCGGCGCCGGCTTGGTGAAGTTCTCGACATTGTAAATGACGGGCTTGGTGCTGCGCAGGTACGACTGCTGGACGAGATTGCTCATCCATGCGCCGCCCGACTTGTTGTCGCGCTTCCACGGATCGATCATGAAGATCGCGAGTGGTTTGCCGTCGACGTCCGTCACGTCGAACACCCGCATGTCCGGACTCCAGGTCGGAATGTCCTTCCGCTCCTTGAAGGTCAGTCCGTAGAGTTGGTTGGCGGCATAAAAGACGCCGTCTTCGAGCACCTTATTGAACTCGAAATATTGTTTCAGCTGGTCGCTATCGATCGCATAGCGCTGCTTTCGGATCTGCTCGGCATAGAAGTTCCAGTCCGCGGGCGTCACCTGGAAGGTCGCGCCTTGCGACTTGGCCAGGGCGCGGATGTCAGCCGCCTCCTGGCGCTCCTTTGCCGAAACGGCAGGAGCGAGCCGGTCGAGGAAGCCGATCGCCGTCGCTCGGTCCTTCGCCATCTGGTCGTACAAAGTGTAATCGGCCCAGGTCGAATAGCCGAACAGGGCCGCCTTTTTGGCCCGCAGCGATGCGATCTCGCGGATGATCGCCCGAGTGTCGTTGGCGTCGCCATGTTCGGCCCGGTTGAGGCTCGCCTCAAACAGCTTCTGCCGAGTGTCGTGATTGGTCAGCGAATCGAGCGCGGGCTGCTGCGTCGTGTTCTGCAGCGGAATCACGTAGCCGGAAACCTTGCGATCCTTGGCCGCTTGCTGCGCCGCTGCAATCTGCTCCTGTGACAATCCGGCGAGCGCGGAGGCATCCTCGACGTGCAGGGCCCCGGCCTTGGCCGCGGCAAGCAGCTTTTGAGTGAAGGCCGTTTGCAACGTGCTGAGACGCTTGTTCATCGTCTTCAATTCGGCCTGCCTGGCCGCCGGAAGCTCGGCCCCTGCATGGACGAACTGCTTGTAATAGACGTCGAGCAGCTTGGCCTGTTCGGGGTTGAGGTTCAGCTCTGCCTGATGGTCGTGGAGATACTTCACTCGGCCGAACAGCTTGGCATTCAGAAAGATGAAGTCGTTGTGAGCGGCGAACAAAGGCGCGGTCTTGGTGTCCGTCGCCTGGAGCGTGTCGTTGGTGTTTGCGCCATTGACCGCACTGAACGCGAGGTTCGCGCGCTCGAGAAGCAGGCCCGAACGCTCAAGCGTGACGAGCGTGTTGTTGAACGTGGGCGGCGCCGGGTTGTTGGCGATCGCCAGGACTTCGCGCTTCTGTTCGGCCATTCCGGCCAGCAGAGCCGGAAGATAATCGCTGTCCTTGATCCTGGAGAAATCGGGGGTTCCGAAGGGCAGGGTGCTCGGCTTGGCAAACGGACTCGACGAAGGCAGCGTTGCTGAGGCGGTCGTCGATTTCTTTGGCGCGGCGGCATTCGCCGGCGCAGTGGCGACGAGCGCAAGCGCTGCGGTCGCAAGAAGCATATTGCGGATCATGTCTCTCCCCGGAGGTCGTTTGGATACTGGATTGGGCCTCTCCAACCGAGTCGCGCCTGAAGCAAGCCTGAATTCGGCGAACGGCCGAACGGCATTGCTGCTATTCGGCAGCTTCTGCTGTTTCTTCAAGCACTTGCTCGGCGGCCTGGCGGTACCAAAGCTCCGCATAGAGACCGCCCTTGTCGAGGAGCTCGTCATGCGTTCCGCGCTCGACGATGCGGCCGGAGTCGAGCACGACCACGAGATCGGCGTTGACGATGGTCGAAAGTCGGTGGGCGATCATGATGGTCGTCCGGCTCTTAGCGACGCTGTCGAGCGTTTCCTGGATCGCTTGCTCGGTGCGGCTGTCGAGTGCCGACGTGGCCTCATCGAGCACCAGGATCGGCGGATTCTTCACAAGCGTGCGGGCAATCGCGACGCGCTGCTTCTCACCGCCCGATAGCTTGAGCCCGCGCTCCCCGACCATGGACTCATAACCTTCGGGCAAAGCGGCGATGAAATGATCGATCGCCGCTCCCCGTGCCGCGGCCTCGATATCTGCTTGGACTGCGTCGCCGCGGCCGTAGCCGATGTTGTAGCCGATCGTGTCGTTGAACAGCACCGTGTCCTGGGGGACGATCCCGATCGCGGCGCGGAGGCTGCTCTGCTGGACTTCGGCAATGTCCTGGCCGTCGACCAGGATTCGCCCTGCCGTCGGGTCATAAAAGCGATAGAGCAGGCGAGCGATGGTCGACTTGCCTGCGCCAGACGGGCCGACGATCGCGCAGCTGGTCCCCGCGGGAATGTCGAGGTCGAGGCCTTGAAGGATCTCCCGCCCCGACTCGTATCCGAAGCGGACATTGTCGAAACGAACCGCCCCGCTGCTCACTCGGAGCACCTCGGCGCCGGGCTTGTCGGTCACCTCCATCGGCGTGTCGAGCAGGTTCCACATCGCTTCCATGTCGATCAGGCCCTGGCGGATTGAGCGATAGACCCAGCCGAGCATGTCGAGCGGGCGAAAGAGCTGCATTAGAAGGCCGTTGATCCACACCACGTCGCCCGGGCTGAAGCGGCCTTTGCTCCAGCCCCATACGGTGAAAATCATCGCTCCAGCCATCATCAGGTTGGTGATCAGCGATTGCCCGATGTTGAGCCAGGCAAGCGAGACTTCATTGCGCACCGAGGCTTTCGCGAACGCTCCGACTGCTTCCTCGTAGCGTTTCGCTTCGCGGTCTTCGGCGCCGAAATATTTGACCGTCTCGTAATTGAGCAGGGAGTCGACGGCGCGCCCGATCGCCCTGTTGTCGACCTCGTTCATCTGGCGCTGGATTTGCGAGCGCCAGTCGGTCACCCAGCGGGTGAAGGCGATGTAGACGCCAACGATCGCCAGAGTCGCAGCCACCAGTCCGGCGCCGAACTTCACGTAGAATATCACGCAAATCCCGGCGAGCTCGATGAGTGTCGGAGCGATATTGAACAGAATGAAGTAAAGCATCATGTCGATGCTCTTCGTCCCGCGCTCGACAATCTTTGTCAGCGAGCCGGTGCGGCGCTCGAGATGGAAGCGGAGCGAGAGGTCATGGACATGGCGGAAGACGGTTCCCGCAAGCCGCCGCGCCGCATCCTGCCCGACCCTCTCGAAAACCGCGTTGCGGATGTTGTCGGATAGCACTGTGCCGAAGCGCGCGGCGGCATAGGCAAGGACAAGCCCGCCAACGATTGCAACGCCGGCATGCACGCTCATTCGGTCGACGGCGAGCTTCAATGCATATGGGCCAATGAAGCCGATCGCTTTGCCGGCGAGCACCAGCAACGTCGCAACCACGACCCGCGCTCTCAGCTCGGGCTCGTCCTTCGGCCACAGCATCGGCAGGAACCGCCACAGCGCGGCGAACCCGCTGTTTGGCTTCGTCTGCTGGGTTGTCGCCATGCATCCTACGTAGGAGTCCAAATCGCGCGTCGCAAACCGCACGTCCTGAGCAACCTACGCCGGAACCAGTCATCCGGTGCAGCTGTTCTCAGCGCAAAGGGGATTTGTGATGCCAGGGAATGCCCAAGATGACGGCAAGCTGCGGAAGCGCAAGGCCCAGAAGAAGGACATCAAGCCCGGAAAGGAAGACCAAGGGACCGCCGTCGAGTTCGAGCGGGAGGGGATGGGAGTAGCCCCCAAGGAGTAAGGTAATGTCCGACCTAATCGAACCGATGATCCACGAAGATCAGCTCCCCGGTCACGAAAGCCAGCTTGAGCCCAAGCCGGACTGGGAGCCGCGCTACCCCGGCTCGGGCCGACTCACGGGCAAGGTTGCCCTGATCACGGGCGCCGACAGCGGGATCGGCCGCGCCGTCGCCGCTCTCTTCGCGCGCGAGGGAGCCGACATCGCCATTCTTTATCTGTGCGAGCATGACGACGCCGCGAAGACCAAGGAAATCGTTGAGCGGGAGGGCCGGCGCGCCATCGTTATCGCGGGCGACATCGGGGACAAGGCGTTTTGCGAGCGAGCGGTGAAACAAACGGTCGACGAGCTCGGCGGCCTCGACATCCTCGTGAACAATGCCGGCGAGCAGCACAGCGACGAGGATATCGAGGACATCAGCGAGGATCAGCTCAAGCGCACCTTCCAGACCAACATTTTCGGCATGTTTTTCCTGACCCAGGCCGCCGTTCCGCATCTCGGCCCGGGCGCGGCGATCATCAATTGCACTTCGGAAACGATGTACGCCGGATCCGGCCACCTGCTTGACTACAGCGCGACCAAAGGGGCGATCACGGCCTTCACCCGCTCGCTCGCCCTGAACCTCGTCAAGCAAGGCGTTCGAGTGAACGCCGTCGCTCCGGGCCCGATCTGGACCCCGCTCAATCCTTTCGGCGGGCAGGAACCGGACAAGATCAAGGATTTCGGCAAGGACACGCCGATGGGGCGTGCCGGGCAGCCAAGCGAAGTCGCACCGTCATTCCTGTTCCTCGCGTGCAAGGATTCCAGCTACATGACCGCACAGGTTTTGCATCCGGACGGCGGCGACACCACCTCCAGCTGAGCATTGACCGGGCACCCGCCGCGCCCCTAGCGCTGCGGCGTGCACGGCAATTCCAGGATCACCGAGGCGGTGGCCGCGTTCAGGCGGGGCGAATTCCACCGCGCCCGAGCTCTTGCGAAGGCGCAGCTCGATGAAGAGCAGGGTCCGCCCGACATCCACCATTTGCTCGGTCTGATCGATTGCCGGGAAGGCCGGCTGGAGAGCGGCGTCGAGCATTTGCGACAAGCTTTGGACGCGCAGCCGGACAATATCGCGTTTCGGGTGATGCTGGCGCGCGCGCTCGCCGATTCCGGGCGGGCGCAGGAAGCGCTAGGCATCGCTGCAATTCCGGCAGGCACCAGTCCGGCCGATATTGCACTCTGGCACGTTCGTGCTGAGGCGGCGCGAGCGTCGAGCGATCATATGGCGGCGGCTGAAGCCTGGAAGATCCTCTGCGTCGCCCGGCCGGACGACTGGCGGTCCTGGGCCAATTATGGCGAGGCGCTCGCCGGCCTCGAGCGCTGGGAGGATGCAGCCAACGCGTTTCGCCGTGCATGGACGCTCAATCCCAACGAGCTACCGATCCAGCAGAATTTCGCTGCCGCGCTTACCAAGGCAGGATTTTACGCCGAGGCCGCGGACCAACTTCGGAACATGCTCGATTCCGGGCAGGACGACCCGGGCATCCGGCTAACGCTGTCGCGGCTTCTCGCCGATCTTGGGCGCCACGAGGAGTCGATGGCCGAGCTCGACAAAGCTGCTCGGCTGGCGGTCGGGGCGAGTGTTTCGAATAGCGAGGACGTGCCCCTGATCCGCGTGGCACTCCCGGATCGAAAGGATGCGTCCCAGCCGGTTTCCACTGCCGACGTGCGCTCGCTGCGCGAGCTCGCTTCGCTCCTCGAGCGGACCAATCGATTGGACGCTCTCAGGACCTTGCTCGACGATGCTGAAGAGCTCGGCATTTCTCGCGAACAGCTCGGTTACCCGGCGGCTGCGATCGCCCTCCGCGATGGGGATGGCCCGGAGGCCAAGCGCCTACTCGAGCTTGAAAGCAGCGACACCGATCCCGTCCGTTGGCACCGGTTGATGGCGAAAATCCTCGACACGCTGGGTGAGACTCAGGGCGCGTTCGACGCCGCTCTGGCAATGAACCGTTCGGTTAAGGATTTCGACTCCTGGATGAGCAAGGGCGCTCAGTATCGAACGCGTGTCCGCGGCCTGGCCGCCGCGCTCACTCCCACATGGGCCGGGCGGCTTCGGCCGCTCAAGCCCGGCCCGCGCCGTTCGCCTGCCTTCCTCGTCGGTTTTCCGCGATCGGGTACCACCTTGCTCGACACTTTCTTGATGGGTCATCCCGAGACCGAAGTCCTCGAGGAATTCCACATGCTTGGGGCGGCCGAGACCGTTCTGGGCAATGTTGCGCATTTGCCGGATCGATCGTCCGATCAGCTCGAACATGCTCGACGCGCCTATTTCGCGGAGCTCGATAGGCACGTCGACCGCGACTTTCCCGGCCTCATCGTCGACAAGCTGCCGCTCAACATGCTCGGGTTGCCCGTGATCCACACATTGTTTCCCGACGCACGGATCATCTTCGCTCAGCGTCATCCGTGCGACGCCGTGTTGAGCGGCTTCATGCAGAGCTTCACGCTCAACGATGCGATGGCCTGTTTTCTGACGATTGAGGGTTCCGCCGATTTTTACGATGCGGCGATGAGCCTCTTCAGCGTCAGTCGCGATGCGCTGAGACCGGCCGTTCACACTTTGATTTACGAAGAGCTCGTGGCCGATCCGGAAACCGCACTGAAGCCGTTGATCGCCTTCCTCGGCCTCGAATGGCGACCCGGGCTGCTCGATCACCGATCGACCGCCCAGGCTCGCGGTGCAATCATCACGCCGAGCTACGACCAAGTCGTTCAGCCGCTGAGCAAGGCGCCGAGCGGCCGGTGGCGCCGCTACGAAAAAGAGCTCGAGCCCGTTCTGCCCGTGCTTCTGCCCTGGGCGAAGCGCCTCGGATACGCCGATTGACCGAATCGGACTACATTTGTAGCGCCTGTCCGATTCCGGACAGTTTAGCCTAGCGGTTTTGCAGGCTCTCGCGGCAAAATGTCCCAACTCAAGGCGCGATTCACCACGTAAGTCGATCTGCGAGAGATCTCAGTCATTGAAAACACAGGACATTTTCCAATTGGCACAGTCCGTGCAATCCAAGTGGTACGGGCCCGATGGTCGGGTTCGAGAGACATGAAAAAAGGGACGAAACAATGTTTGCCACTTACACATCCGCCCGCGAGTTCGCCACCGTGGTCGCCGGAGCATTCCTTTCCGCGCTCCTGCTCGTTTCGGCTGCCACTTCGCTGCCGATCGCCTGAAGCCAACAGCAATTCAAAGGAAACCGAAATGAACGGACGTTTCCTGATCAACCGGCGCGACGCCAAGGTCATGGGCGTTGCCGCAGGCATCGCCGACTACAGCGGCATCGACCCGACGATCGTACGTCTCGGCCTGGTTGCCTTGACGCTCTTGACCGGTCCGGTGATGATTTTCTTCTATGTTCTGACGGGGCTGCTCGCGCCCAATCAATGAGGCGCGAGCCGCTCTTCCCCGCCGGCGGGCCCAGGGCCATGATGCCGGCGTGACCGACCCCTACAAGCTGCAACGTTTCGTCGACGCGCAGGAATACGACTTCGAAAGGGCTCTCGAAGAGCTTCGAGAGGGTTCGAAGCAGAGTCATTGGATGTGGTTCGTCTTTCCCCAGCTCGCGGGCCTCGGTCACAGTCCCACCGCACAATATTTCGCCATCTCGTCGCTCGATGAAGCCCGCGCCTATGTCGAGCATCCGCTGCTCGGCCGGCGCCTTTGCTCTTGCCTCGAGGCGCTTCTGCAATGGGCCGGCAAACGAACGGCCGAACGGATCTTCGGCCCGATCGATGCGATGAAGCTGAGATCCAGCCTGACCCTGTTCGAAGCGGCTTCGGACGACCCGGCATTGGGCCGGGCGCTTGACGCCTTCTTCGGTGGAGAACGCGATAACCGCACGCTCGCACTTTTGAACGGAGCGGCGTAAGCAAGTCACTTACCCGCCAGCGATTTCACGGAGACCGCAATGCGCAAGCTTCTGTTCGCCCTCGCCGCCGCCAGCCTCGCCGCCGCACCCGCAACCGCCGCGCTCAAGGTCGGCGACAAGGCGCCCGATTTCACGACGACAGGCGCGGTCGGCGGCAAGGAATTCAAGCTCCATCTGGCGCAGCAGCTGAAGAAGGGGCCGGTTGTTCTTTATTTCTTCCCCAAAGCCTTCACTTCCGGCTGCACGGCGGAAGCGCACGCATTCAGCGAGTCGATCCGCGCTTTCAGGAAGGCTGGCGCCCAGGTCGTGGGCATGTCGGCGGACGACCTTAAGACTCTTCACGATTTCTCGGCGAAGGAGTGCCGAAGCGCGTTCCCGGTCGCGACCGCGACCGCCAAGATCCAGAAGGATTACGACGTGGCCTGGGCCGCTCATCCGGGGCTCACGACGCGAACATCCTATGTCATCGGCAAGAATGGCAAGGTCGTCATGGTTCACGACGATCTCGACTTCAGCAAGCATGTCGCGAAGACGCTCGCAGCGGTGAAGGCGCTGAAGCATTAATCTTGCGGCCAAGACACCGGCAGGACGGAACCGTTACGGGCGCCGAGCGCTTTGGCACGGCTGAATAGTCAGATCAGGGGAATGTCCATGAAAATCACCACGACGCTCGCGGTCGCCGTCGGTCTTGCCGCGCTCGCTGCCTGCAACAAAAGCCCGCAGGAGAACGCGGCGGAGAATATCACCGACACAGCGAACAATCAGGCTGAAAACATCACCGACACCGCCAATAATACGGCCGAAAACATCACCGAGAATGCGGAAAACAAGGCTGACGCGGTTAAGGCCGCAGCCGAGAACAAGGCCGACGCGGTGAAGGACGCGGCCGACAACAGCGCGGACGCCAACGCCCACTAATATTCACGCAAAAGCACACGCTGGAACAAGGGCGTCCGGCCAGGTCGGGCGCCCTTTTTCATGTAAGCTCAATCCCCTTGTAGACGCGCCTCCCGAAGTCCATGAATTCCGACAGTATCGGTTGCTAAGCCCAAGCTCTCGACAAGCATCGGCACGTCCTGATTCGCCGAAAACGCTTGGTTAACGAGATTCAACTGGATCAAGACTGACTCGTTTCGTCGCAGCAACGGAACGCCTCGACGTTAGTAATTCATTTACCATTTACCTCAAGGTTCCACTCCTGGGTTATTCATGATTCCCCGGCTTGGCGGGGGAATCGGCGGACACGCCGTGGAGAGGGCAAATGGGGCACCCATTGTTGGTACGGGCGATCCTTGGCAGCGCGGGGCTGGCCGCTTGCGTGGCGTTGTTGTCCGAAGTCGCCAAGGCCGCCGGCAGCACCGACTATAATCCTATCGTCGTTTCAGGAATCGCCCCTGTTGCGCCTCCGAACATCTCCGGGACTGTGACCCTGCGAGTCAAGCCGCTGCGTTATATCGACGATTGGGAGCGCGCTCGGCGCGACGACAGCAGCGACCCGAGGATGCAGGCGCTCATCGCCCCTGCGCGCGGTCTCAATCGCCAGCAGCAGATTTTGTACATCCAGAGCGCTGTGTTCCAGCGAGTCCACTGGCGCTCCGATGCGACCGAATGGGGCTATCACGATTATTGGGCGAGCGCCGCCGAGACGCTGCAACACGGTTATGGCGACGAGGAAGACCGGGCGATCGTCAAAATGCAGGCCCTGCGCGCGCTCGGTTTTCCAACCCGCGACCTTTACCTGACGATGGGCAACGACAGGGTGGGAGGGCAAATCACCGTTCTCATCGTCCGCCTGGGCCAGCGATACTTCATGCTCGATGACACCAGCGGAGCACCGTTCACGACCGAGCATCGCCCTGAGTTCACGCCGATGTTGACGTTCGGGTACGGCGGCTTCTGGATCCACGGATATCCGCATGTGTCCGGCGCGCCGCGTCCGCGCGCCCGGACCGCCGTGGCCACAGCCGGCTCAGCCTTCGCGGCTCACTGAGCGGCGATGTACACCCAGGCCCGTCGTCCGGATTCGAGCCTCGCCTGAATCCTGACGTAGGCGCCCGTTTCATAGGCGTCGGTCGCCGTGAGCTCGGTGGCGCTCAGTTGGAACACCATTCCTTCGATTCGGTCCGACGGGTCGCCCGTCGGTACGGCAATCGTGTGTACTGCCTTACCGCTGATTTCGACGACGCCCGGATCGTCGATCTCGATTGGTTCGAGCCGGTAGCCGACGAGCGCGTCGAGCTCGCCCTCGAGCAGCCGGCCGTATTTTACCAGCTGTACTTGGGGCAGCCTCAGCGTGCCGTAGCTAAAAATCGCGCTCAAACGGAGCTGCCCAGTTCCAACCGCGACTCCGCCAGCGCCGTGTCCATATATTCGACCAGCTCGACCATCTTTCCGTCGCGCATCCGAATCACGAAGCAATAGCTGTTATTATAGTCCTCGCCGCGCACGGTTTTCACTTCGCCCCGAGCTAGCACCACGATCCGGTCGCCCTCAGCGATGATCTCTTGCGCATGATTGCGATATTCCGTGGCGAAATTCGCAAAGAGCGGTCGGACGAGCTCGCGATGGACAGCCTCCTTGCCCTTGAAGGCACGCGAGAAGCGCGACTGGCCTTCTATGATCCAGGTAAAGTCCTCGGCCTGAAGGTCGCTAAAAGCCGCGGCATCGCCTCGCGCCAGGCCGTCGAATGCCTCTTTGACCAGCTTCTTGTTGTTTTCCGATTGGGACATTCTGTCCTTCTAGCACGGCGAAGCCGCCTTTAACCTTTTCTAAGATTCCGGAGCGCAGAACCTCGCTCGGGGTAAGGGGAGCGGAGTCGCAAATGGGAGCGCCCAAGTCAGACGTTGAAGCGGCAGAACAGCCAGCCGCCGAATCCCTGTTGGATGCGTTCAAGACAATCTCCGCAGCCGAGCGGCGCAAACATGCGACCGTATTGAATTATTGGTTGTCCATCCGCGGCGACAAGGAATTCCCGCCGTTGCATGACCTCGACCCGCTACAGCTCTCCGACGCAGGACCCAATTCAATCCTGCTCGAGCTGATCAGCGGCGGTCATGATGCCCAGGTGCGCCATCTAGGCGAAGCCGTTCGGGTCGAAGGCAAAGTCGACCGTATCATCGATGCGCCGGCCCCCTCTCTGCTCGCCTGCATCGCCAAGAAGCTGCCGATCGTCGCGATCAGCCGCGACTTCCTCGCCTTCGAGGACGAATATGAAACTGCGGAAGGCAAGACCCACTGCTGGGTGACTCTGCTGCCGCTGAGTGCCGGCGGGGCCTGGGTCGATTATGTCTATGCTCTCGCAACGTTCGAGGGCGGGGCCGCCAAAGTGTCCAAGCCGAAGGCGAAAGGGAAAGAGCCTGAGCCCGAAGCCGAAACGGCTGAAGATCCGATCGAGGAGGTTCCGCCGGCTCCGGTAACGGCGGAGGATTTGGCCGAAGATGCCGAGGAGCCCGCGCCCGAAATCGCGGAAGAGCATGTTCCCGAGGATGTCCAGGAGCCGGTCGAGGCTGCCGCGACAGAGGCTCAAGAACCCAGCGAGGAGGCTGCACGGGAACCGGAGGCCCAGGAGCCGGCGGATGAAACTGCCGAGGACCCGACGTCCGAACTTTCAGCCAGGGCCAAGCCTGGCTTTTCGAAGCTCCTCGACAATCTTGCCGGACTGACCGGCTTTTACGGCCACGGCTATACCGTCGAATCCGGGGTGGCCTTGGATCATCCGTTGGAACCCGAACCGACATCGGATCAACCGTTCGAAGACGAACCGATTGCCGGACAGCCCGTCACGGAAGAACCCGCCGTTATCGAAGAATCCGTCGCCGAGGAGCCGATCGAGCAACCGAGCGCGGCTGACACGGAGCCCACAGTCGAGGAAAGGACTCCGGTCGAAGAGATCGAAGAACCGGCCGCCGAGGCGATGCAATCCGCCGACGTGCAGCCCGAAGCCGAAGAGCCGCTCGAGCTCGCGACAGAACCGGCCGCGAGCCAAGCTGAAGACCCCGCCTTAGTAGCACCGGAGGGACCCTTGAAGAATAAACTCGCAGACGTCCGCGCCAAGGCGGATGAGGCCCGCGCGGCCAAGCTAAGGGCCAATGCCGCCCTCTACGACGGGCTCAGCGCCGCCTACGACTTCGCTCTCGACGCGGAAGACGCGCCCGAGGAATATCTGCGGCTGGTCGAGGCCGAGGGGCTGAAGATCCAGTTGCGCTCGCCGATGAGGCCGGTGGTGAAGCTCGCCTTCAACGGCATGTGTGACGACGCGACGATCCGCCAGCTCGAAGCGGTACTCGCCTGGGCGCTCGACAACGAACTGCCGCGCGGATCGCTTGTCGAGCAAATCGAGGCCGCGGGCGGAATCGGCCCGATCCTTACCGGAGATACGACGGCCGCCTAAGCGGCGGCGTCTAACGTTTCTTGGGGTTTTGGCCGAGGCGCAGGCCCTCGACCACCGCATCCTCGGCGCATTTGCGCGACAGCTCAGCGAGAACGGCAATATCGGAATCGCCGGCCTGGCGCGCGAGCCAATGGGTGCGGCTGGCGATCTTGCGCAAATCATTGATCGCGGACTCGGGCAGCTCCTCGTGATCGGCCAGCAAGCCCTCGAACACCGCTTCAGATAGCGGATTGGCGAATTCTAACCCGACGAATTCCTGGCAGTGCCAGACGACCCGGCAATATTGGTTCTCGAGTCCTGAGATGCTGAGCCAGATCCAGCTGTCCGCGGCGACTCCGGAGGTGCATTCGATTCGGCAGCCATGGGTCGAAATATCGATGACCCGCGCCTTCACCCGGCTTTTGCTGCCGTCGCGCATCATGGCGTTCAGTCGCAGCGCAAGTCGGTGCGCGCGCCTGCGTTCGGGCTGGGTTTCGGCGGTGTCAGCCATGCGAGTCTGCTCCCGGCTCGATTGTGCGATCCAAGAGGTGAACAAATGGTTCGCGCGGGAGCCCGTTCAGTGGCGCTTGAAGAACTGCACTTGGCGCTCGTGTTTCTCGGCCGCGGCGCGGCTCGAGAATGTCCCGAGATTCTTGCGCTTCCCGTCCTTGCCCGTCTTGCTCGAATAGAGGCGATACTCGCCGGATTTCAGCTTTCTAATCATGGCTCTAAGAACGTTTGGGAAATCGAAAAGAGCCGCCCCTTGCGGGGGAGGCGTGCCTATCTGACGCACACGTCTGCAGCGGTCGCCGACAGGCGTGTGAAATATTCCGTTTGCGATGTGCTGATGAGCACCCCCTCGGTGTTGCATCGCCTCAGCTGGAAACGGACCTTGCGCGCTCGGAAGTCCAGCGACACCCGCCGGAAGTTCTCCAATATGTCGGTTCCGAGCAGCAATGAGGGCTCATTGGCAAGACCAAATAGCTTGAACGGCGGCACATCGGCGAAAGCGATCGGAACATCGCGTATGAGCACTTTCCCAAGCTGAAGCTCATCAATGCGTGCCAGTTGCATCTTGGTATGCACGCCGGTCACGCCAATCGCTTCGACCTCGTAGATCTTGGTCCGCTTGCGGACCAGTTTGTCGCGTAGGGCGAGGTTGCCGATGCTGATCTCGGAACCGGTATCGATAACCGCATCCAGGCGCAGGCCCGAGGCCTGGACCTCTGTCAGGATCAACTGGCCGCGCTGGCGCCGAGCCGTGATCACGATGTCGCCGGGGCCGATTTTCATCGGTTTCGACGCATCCTCGACCTTGATCAGACGCTTCTCGAAATCCATCATCAGTCGCTGGCGGACGAGGGCGTCGATGCCGATGAGGCCATCACCGCCAAGATCGATTTCGCGCAACGCGGGAATTTCGAGGTCCCTGATGGTGCTCGGCCCAAGGGTCAGTGCATCGACTTTTACGCGATCCACGATGTCGCGGCTGGTCATGCCATTGAGGATCGCCTGCGAGCCGAGCGGTAGCTCGAGGTCACGCGCTATCCGCAGGCCGACGGCCGACGTATCGGCACCGCTGTCGACGATGAATTTGTACGGGCCGCGCCCGTTCACCTGCACTTCGACGCTAAGCCTCGTTTCGACCTTGCGCGCTTTGACTTCCTCTCCGCTGATGTCGAGGTTGGGGTCGAAAACGGCGGGCGGAAGCGGCGGGACGTTGGGCAGCTGGTTGGCGGGCGCGGGCTTCGGCTTGCTGAGCCTGGGAGGATCTGCAGCGGCCGCGACGTCGCGAGCCGCCGTCGATGCGAGCAGTGAGAACGCCAGGATCAGGACGCGTCGAGGCCGATGCAAAAGACTCGTCTCCTCAAGCGGATAGTGTGCCTTATCCGCGCCTTCGTCTACCACGGATTAAAGACGATCGGCCGGACTGTTCGACGAGAGCAGGGCCGGCAGCGGTCGAGCGCTACTTAGAGGGCCGATTCGCCTTCGGAGCGCGATCCCTGGCCGACCACCGCTCGTTCGCCGTTCCGCGCCCGGAACGGCGGCAACCGGTAGGCGACTCCGACGCCTGCGAGGAATTGCTCATAAAGCGCGGCGCTGACGTGCAGGACGAGCAAGGTGATCGTCGTCCACACCAGGAAGATGTGGACGTCACCCGACAGCTGGCCCGTCGCTTTGTCGATTCCGGGGATGGTCGGAAGGGGGATTCCGCCGATGAGTGGAGTGGTCGGTCCCGGCCCCCGGCCCGAAACCGCGATGAGGCCCGTGAGCGGCAAGACGATCAGCAGCGTATAGAGGAACCTGTGGCTCCAGACGGCCGCCGTTCGGCGCCACTCCGGCATTTCGGGCGGATAGGGCGGCGGCGGGTTCATCAGCCGGTAGCCGAGCCGGACGAGCGTCAGGACGAGGATCGTCGCTCCGACCGTCTTGTGCCACGTGAAATATTCCATCCTTGCCGGCCCCCGCGGCATGTCGTCGAAGGTGAAACCGAGCCACACCTGCGTCAGCAGCAGGGCGACGATCAGCCAGTGCAAGGCCACGGCAACGTTCGAATAACGCAGTGGCGCGCGCGAGGCGGCACCTGATACGGTGGCCATCCGGAATCTCCTGATTTGCTCGTTTAGGGAACTAACGCCCGAGGCTGGCGAAGTTTTCCAACAGCAACGGGGCCAATTCTCTCAAATTTCGCTCGAATTTGGAGCCAATCCGCCATCTAGGCGGCGCTAACGCTCTTCCGGCGGGACCTTCGCCATTTCCGCTATGATCCGGTCGCGGATCTCATGGCGCTGGATGTCGGCCAGCACGTCGCTGCGCGTGTGGGCGAGCGCCTTGAGCAGAGCCAAGTCCCACCATGTCAGGCTTTGCGGCGCATCCTCGGGCCGAACGCCGGGGTTGAACAGGCTGAGTACCGAGGAATCCGGCGGCTGGCTGGTCTTCTGCTGAAGTGGGGCAAGGGCCCGGACCAGCGCGAAGTCGGCGAGCTGGCGAGTCGTAACCTGGACCAGGCCACGCTGCTCCACGACGACGATTGCGCCGAGGATCCGCGATCGCGTGCTGCTCCGAAGGTGCGACGGGGGAATTGTCGTGAACAGACGCGGGAAGCCATCGCCGTCGACCACCAGGGGTTCGCCGTCGGCTCCGATGACATCGCTGATCTGCCACGCCGACACAGGGCCCGGGCCGTTCGCAAGCCGCTTCCGCTCGGAATTCCCGATTCCGTAAAGATAAGCCTCCCTCTTGCGCTCCATTCCCTCGATCAGCGCCTTCTTGTCATCGACCACGATTATGAGGAGGTTTGGCCTGCAGTTCCCCTTCGCGAGTGCGATGGCAGCTGCCGAAGTAACCTGGCGGATTCGAGCCAGGACTTCATCCCTGAGCTTGTCCGGCAGGCCGACGGTCCCGGGGCACACGGGCTCTTCGAAGCGGCCGAGCTTCTGATCGAATGAGGCCGGGACCATCCTTTTCAGGAAGTCGTCGGCCGGCTTCCTTCGGTCGCGAATGCCCTGGATTACGATCGCCTGATCCGGTGCGGGGGCCGCGGCGGCCTGCGGAGCGAAGGAAGCGACGAAAGCCGCAAACGCAAACAAGACCGACATCATACTCCCAATCCGAAGGAATCGCTTTCCAG
>JBKPOR010000074.1:0-13239 GCA_046765675.1 Pseudomonadota bacterium | reverse complement strand
ATTCGGGATCACGATCGCGCGTCGCTTTCCTGGCGAGGAAACCGGGATCACCACGATCAATTTGAAGTCGCCGAAGTTCCAGGCCTGGGCGGCGAACTATCTGCTCAGCTGGGTCGATCCGAACCGCGACGGCGATTTCTCCGACGGGGTCGACGGCTTCCGCATCGACCATATGATGGACGACCTCGACAACAAGCACATCCTCACCGGCCTGTTCGAGGGTTTCTGGAAACCGCTGTTCGCGAAGCTGCGCGCGGCAAATCCGAAGCTCACCATCATCGCCGAACAATATGATTGGGGCGACGGGGCCGATTTCCTCAGGCGCGGCGGGGTCGACATTGCGTTTGCCTTCCCGCTGACGAGCGCGATCCGCAGCTTCGACCGAGGCAAGATCGCCGACGCGATCGGCAAGGTCGACGCCGCCATCCCGCGCGGCAAGCACGAGCTGGTTTTCGTTGAGAACCACGACATCGGCCGGATCGCCTCCGACCCCGGCATCACGCCCGAAAAAATGCGGACCGCGGCGACCTTGATGATCCTGCTGAAAGGCACTCCATCGATCTATTACGGCCAGGAGCTGGGGATGCGCGGAACGCCACGCGACGAATACAAATCCGACGAGCGCGAGATCGGAATGCGCGAGGCATTCGAATGGAGCGCGAAGGTCGAAGGCGCGGGCGAAGCCATTTGGTACAAGGGGCCGAAGACCTATTGGACCGAGCGCTTCGCGCGAGACGACGACGGCATCTCGGTCGGCGAAGAGGAACGCGACGGTAAGTCGCTGCTCAATCACTATCGCCGGCTGTTGAAGTTGCGGGCCGCATATCCGGCGCTGCGCTCAGGGAGTCAGCGCGTGGTTCCCGGCAGCGGCACGATTCTTGTCGTCGAGCGCGCTGGCGGAAAAGAGAAGATTTTGATCGTCGCGAACCTGTCCGGCCGCCCGGCAGAGTATTTCGTCACCGGACTCGACCTGCTCAGCGGAAGGCCGGTCCACGGTCTTCATTTGAAGCCGTACCAGGCGACCGTAATCCGGGCCGCTGTTACTCGGTCGCGCCGCAGACGCTCGATTCCCTGATGGTGAGGTGGACGGGAAGGAGGCTGTTGTGGATTTCCCCGGTCTCGATCGAATCGATCAGAGTGTCGATCAGCAGCTCTCCGGCTCGCCGCGCATCCTGCGTGACGGTTGTTAGCCGCGGCGTCGACAGGCTCGCTGCCGGGATGTCGTCGAAGCCGACGACGGCGACATCTGCAGGCACTTCGAAACCGCGGCTCTGGAGGGCATGCATCGCCCCGATCGCGGCCACATCGCTCGCGGCGAAAATCGCGTCGAACTTGGCGCCTCGCTTGAGAAGCTCGTGGACCGCCTCAACTCCGCTCTCCTCGTTCGGATCGGAATTGACGCACAGCATCTCGTCGGGCGCGATTCCTGCTGCCCGCAGGGCCCGCCCATAGCCGCGCCACCGCTCGAGGAATTCCGGATATCCGGGTTCGGCGGTGCCGACGAACGCGATACTTCGTCGGCCCTCGCGGAGAAGATGCGTGGTCGCGTCGAACCCGCCCTGCTCATTGTCCGACGATAAGGTCGTTCCAAGCTGGCCTTCGGTCGCCGCGCCCCATCGCACGAAATGCGCCCCGCGCTCGATCAATTGTTCCAGCTTGGGCCGGTATTCCAGATAGTCGCCATAGCCGAGAAGGACGATCCCGTCGGCCTTGTGGCTGTCCTCATAATCGAGGTGCCAATTCGACGACAGCTGCTGGAAGGAAATCAGGAGGTCGTAACCGTGTTCCGCGCACCGGCGTACCATCGGCCCGAGCAAGGAAAGATAGAAGGGATTCATTTGGGCCCCGCCGGGGGTCCATTCCTCGAAGAACAAGACCGCGAGCGTGCGCGAATGGCGGCGACGCAGGCCTGACGCGTTCTTGTCGACCTTGTAATTGAGCTGCTCGGCGGCGGCGAGGACGCGCGCGCGCGTCGCTTCACTGACCGACGGGCTGCCCGAAAGGGCACGAGAAACGGTCGGCTGCGAAACGCCGGCCACAGCCGCGATGTCGAACGAGGTCGGGCGCCTCTGCGTCATCGATGTGAATTCTTAGCGCCTTGAATACGTATGTATAGCAGTTCCGCCCCGTTCCGCTTCGGCCAACCTCTGTTAGTCTAGCGTTGGGAGAGGGGTTTTCACCCCTTGCAGGTTTGTGTCCGGCGCAGGTCGCCGGTTTCAGGGGGCCGAATACATGATGACCATCTCTTCGCGTTCGCGGTTCGTGGCGGCGGCAAGCCCGCTCGCCATTGCGACGATCCTCGCTTCCAGCCCGGCGTCGGCGCAGGAAACGCAGGCAGCTTCCGTGGCCGTTACTGGTCAGGCGACGCAGGACACGGCGGCCAATCCGCAAGACACGAGCGCGACCGATCAGGGCGCGATCGTCGTCACCGGGTTCCGCGCATCGCTGCGCAGTTCGACCGCGAAGAAAAAGACCTCCGAAACCGTCGTCGAATCCGTTACCGCCGAAGATATCGGCAAGCTGCCCGACAACAGCATCGCGGAGTCGATCGCGCGCCTTCCGGGGTTGGCCGCCCAGCGGAACAACGGTCGTGCGCAGATCATCTCAATTCGTGGTTTCGGCCCGGACTTCTCGACCACCACGCTTAACGGCCGCCAGCAGACGACGACCAATGACAGCCGGGCCGTCGAATTCGATCAGTATCCGTCCGAAATCCTCGCCGGCGTCGACATCTACAAGACCGCTGAAGCCGACCACACGGCCGGCGGGCTCGTCGGAAGCATCGACCTGAGGACGATCCGGCCGCTCGACTACGGTAAACGGATTATCGCGGTCGGCATCCGCGGCACTTATGTCGACCAGAAGCTATTGCCAGGTTCCAAGGACAAGGGCGGTCGCGTGTTCGGCTCGTTCGTCGACCAGTTCGCTCACAACACCATGGGCCTCGCCCTCTCCGCTGCCTACACTGATGAGCCATATCAGACGCGCGACTGGAATGCCTGGGGCTACGGCGGATATCCCGGCGGTGGGTTCGGGCTCAATGGCATCAAGACCTGGTTCGAAGCCGACCAGCTCAAGCGGTTCGGCGGGACGGCGACGTTGCAGTCGCGGATCAGCGATAATCTGACGATGTCGGTGGACGGGTTCTATTCGCGTTTCACCGAGGACATCGATCAAAAAGGCTTCGAAATGCCGTTCAACTGCGGCGGCTTCTGCGGCAATGACGCGATCTCGAACGTCACGGTCGGTTCGGACGGGATAGTCACCTCCGCGACCATCGCCGGCACGCCAGTCATCGAGAATTATGCGACGGATCGCCATTCAAAACAGTATGCGCTTGGCTGGAACGCGTTGTGGGACGGCCACAATGGCTGGCGCGCGATGGGCGACCTCAGCTGGTCCCGCACCAATAGAAAAGAGCATCGTATCGAGACGACGGCGGGTCTGAACTTCGGTGCCAAAGACCCGCTTACCGGAAAGCTCATTGCCCCAGCGCCCGCAATCCTTTCGTACACCGTTACCAATCATGGGCCGGTATTCGTCAGCAATTACAATGGCGCGAATCCGGCGCTGGTCCTGACCGACGTGGAAGGCTGGAGCTGCTGCGGCAACCCCGTTCAGGCCGGCTATGACAAGCTCCGCAAGAGCAAGGACGATCTCAAGGAGGCTCGCGGCGAGATCGAGCGCGAGTTCGGCACCTTCATCAGATCCATCAAACTCGGTGTCGACTACACGGATCATGACAAGCAGCTAACTCAGGACGA
The DNA here is from genome assembly GCA_046765675.1 of Pseudomonadota bacterium. Taxonomy (GTDB): domain Bacteria; phylum Pseudomonadota; class Alphaproteobacteria; order Sphingomonadales; family Sphingomonadaceae; genus Sphingomicrobium. The sequence continues at coordinate 9,475 of JBKPOR010000074.1, read as the reverse complement.
GGCTTTTCTCGCGCCGCCGAACGGCGGGCTGGAGGCCGCAATCCCGGCAAGCGTGCTGGAACGGACGTTCACGCTCGACCGTGGCCTCGGTCCAATTTTATCGTGGGACCCGCGTGCGCTCGTCGGCGAGGGCGTGCTCGACTTCATTCCCAACGGGTTCGGCATCAACGCAGGCTATCATGTGAGGGAGAAGGTCTGGACGCCTTATGTCATGGCGCCGCTCGATGCAGAGCTGGGCACTGTGACGCTGACCGGCAACATCGGATTCCAGGGAGTCCACACGGAAGTCCGGTCCTCGGGCGCGGCGCATCCACCGGTCACCGACAAATACTGGATGTGGCTGCCGAGCATGAACTTGAACTTCCGTTGGCAGAACGGTTGGGTCGTCCGCCTTGCCGCGTCGAAGGAGTATATGCGGCCACGCCTGCCTGACCTTAACAACATCGTCAATTTCAGCTTCAATCCGCAACTCAACGTCTACACGGGTGGCGGCGGCAACCCGTTCCTTCGGCCGTACCAGGCGAAGGCTGTGGACCTGAATATTGAGAAGTATTTCGGGAACAAGGGCTACATCGCGCTGCAGACCTTTTACAAGCATATCGACACCTACATCGCGAACGGCAACAACACGAATTTCGATTATTCGCCGTTCCCAGTGCCGCCGGGGCAGGTGCCGCCGACGCCAATCGGCATCTTCAATGGAAACGTGAACACCCATGGCGGCTACATGTACGGTGCGGAAATCGCCGGCACCCTGCCATTCGATATCTTTTCGTCTTCGCTCGACGGCTTCGGAATCACGGGCGGCGGCGGCTACACCAAGACACGCATCAAGGATTTCAACGGCGATCCTTCCGTCATTCCGGGCTATTCCAAGTGGGTCGCGAACCTGACCGCTTTCTATGAGAAGCACGGCTTCAACGTTCGCGGGAGCATGCGTTATCGCTCCGGATTCCAAGGCGACTTTGTGTTGTTCAGCGGAGGTCTGGATCGCCAGTTCGTGCTCGCCGAGACCATCTACGACGCGCAGATTGGCTACGATTTCCCAATTGGGTCGATGCTTAGCGGGCTGTCCGTGTTCCTCCAGGGACAGAACCTGACGAATGAGCGACAGGCGACCATCGGTCTGCCTGAATTTCCAAACTCATGGCTGAAGTATCAGACCTATGGACGGCGGTTCCTCGCTGGAGCGACCTACAAATTCGGTGCGCATGCGCCGCCGCCGCCCCCACCGCCTCCGCCACTGCCCCCGCCTCCGCCTGTTGCGGCGCCGGCAACGCAGACGTGCGCGGACGGATCAGTCATCCTCGCGACGGACGCCTGCCCGGTCCCGCCGCCCCCGCCACCTCCGCCCGCGGCAGCGCCGGAACGCGGTTCTTGATTTAAGCGGTCCCGGCGGTGGTGCACCGCCGCCGGGCTCCCGCATAACCGCTTTCGATGAACCAGTTCTCGCCTCTCGATATCGTTATTGCCGGCGGCGGGACTGCGGGCTGGGTCGCGGCAGCGACTTTTGCCCGATTCCTCGGCAACCGCGCCACGATCACGCTCGTCGAATCCGATGAGATCGGGACAGTCGGCGTCGGCGAAGCGACCATCCCGCAGATCCACAATCTGATCATCGGCCTCGGGCTGGACCAGGCCGAGTTCCTGCGGAGCACCAACGGCACCTTCAAACTGGGAATCGAGTTCACCGATTGGACCGGCGAAGGGCAATCCTACATCCACAGTTTCGGCTACACCGGGCGCGGCGTGGGACTCATCCCGTTCCGCCAGCTTTGGCTTCGCGGGCGCGCGCTCGGAGTCGCCAAGCCGTTCGGCGACTATAGCTTCAACATCGCGGCAGCGCGGCTCGGCAGAATGTCGAACAGCGCCGCGACGAACACGATCCCCGAACTCGCTTACGCTTATCACTTCGATGCTTCGCTCTTCGCCCGGATGCTTCGCGGCTATTCCGAGGAGCGCGGCGTTCGGCGCGTCGAGGGGATGATCGTCGACGTCGAACGGGACGGCGAGAGCGGCGACATCACGGGTCTGTTGCTCAACGGCGAGAGGCGGATTGCCGGCGACTTCTTCATGGATTGCACCGGCTTTCGAAGCCTGCTGCTCGGGAAGACCCTGGAGGTGGGATATCTCGACTGGAGCAAATGGCTTCCGTGCAATTCCGCCCTGGCCGTCCCTTGCGAATCCAGTGACGCATTCCGCCCTTACACTCAGGCCATGTCGCGGCCCGCGGGTTGGCAATGGCGAATTCCGCTCCAGCACAGAACCGGCAATGGTCATGTCTATTGCCGTGATTTCATTTCGGACGACGAAGCGGCTTCTATCCTGCTCGCAAATTTGGATGGCCCACCGCTTGCCGATCCGCGCCCGATCCGATTCACCAGCGGGCGACGCGAAACCTTCTGGTCGCACAATTGCGTGGCGCTCGGCCTCGCCGCCGGTTTCATGGAACCGCTCGAATCCACCAGCATCCACCTGGTTCAGTCCGCGCTCGCAAGATTGCTCAACCTCATGCCGGGCGATCTCGAGCTGACGGCTTCAGCTCGCGACTATTTCAATCGCCTGTCCGAAATCGAGTGGGCGCGCGTGCGCGATTTCATCACCCTTCACTATTTCGCGAACGGCCGCGACGGCGAGTTCTGGGACCTGTGCCGGAACATGGAGCTGCCGGACACTTTGCTCGAGAAGATCACATTGTTCCGCGATGCCGGACTGGTCATTCGCGAAGAGGAGGAACTGTTTCTCGACGACAGCTGGGGGCAGGTGATGATCGGCCAGGGTATCATTCCGGAAGGCTGGTCCCCGCTGGCCGACAATGTCCCGGGCGAGGATATCGGTCCCTTCCTCGAAAGCCTCGCCAAAAGCTATCGCGTCAAGGCCGACAGCTTGCCCTCCCATCGGCAGTTCGTTGCATCGATGGTCGGTGAACCGCTGAAAGTGTCTCAATGATCCAACTGCGTATCCTGCTGGCGATCGCCGCATCCGTCCTCGTCCCGACGACAGTGAATGCTGCCGCTCCGGCGCACGCAAATTACCGGGCGCGATTGCCGGAAGACGAGGTCATTTATTTCCTCCTCCCCGACCGGTTCGAAAACGGCGATCCCTCAAACGATCGCGGCGGCCTCACCGGCGATCGGCTCGCGACTGGCTACGACCCGACGCACAAGGGATTCTTCCACGGCGGCGACCTCAAAGGCCTGACCGGCCGACTCGATTACATCAAGGGCCTCGGAGCGACCGCGGTATGGGTCGCGCCGATTTTCCAGAACAAGGCGGTCCAAGGCTCTTCCGGGCAGGAAAGCGCCGGCTATCACGGCTATTGGATCACCGACTTCACTCGGGTCGATTCCCATCTCGGCGCCAACGCCGACTTCAAGGCGCTGGTCGACGCCGTCCATGCCCACGGAATGAAATTCTACATGGACATCGTCGCCAACCACACGGCGGACGTCATCCAGCTCGCCGGATGCAAGAGCGGCGTCGAGTGCGATTACCGTAGCATCGCCGATTATCCCTACCAGCGCCGTGGCGGAGTGAACGGCGCGCCGATCAACGAAGGTTTCGAAGGACGCAATTTCGAGAAACTGAAGGATCCGAGTTACGCCTACCGGGTGATCGTCCCCGAGGCTGAGCGGAACGTGAAAGTCCCCGCCTGGCTGAACGATCCGATCTATTATCACAACCGAGGAAATTCGACGTTTCGCGGAGAATCGAGCCTGATGGGCGATTTCTTCGGGCTCGACGACATCTTCACCGAGCATCCGAGGGTGATCAGCGGGATGATCGACATCTATTGTAGCTGGATCACCAAATATGGGGTCGACGGCTTCCGCATCGACACGGCGCAGCACGTCAATCCCGAGTTCTGGCAAAAGTTCGTGCCCGCGATCATGACGTGCGCCAGAAAGAAGGGCATCCCGCATTTCCACATCTTCGGCGAGGTGGCGACGGGCGACATGGATCCCGCTCACACCGCGTTGAACACGCGACTCGACAAGCTTCCAAGCGTGCTCGATTTCGCTTTCACCCGGGCCGTCGTCGACACCGTGTCGGGCACGGCCGGCACTGACGAACTCGAAAAGCTCTTCCGCGCCGATCCGCTCTATGACGGCGGAGCGGCAGCAGCGCTTCGGCTACCGACCTTCCTCGGCAATCATGACGCCGGCCGCTTCCCGGCGCTGGTCAAGCATTTCGTTCCCAAGGTAAGCGACGACGAGCTCCTGCGGCGCGACATGCTCGGCCACGCCATGCTTCTCACTTTGCGCGGAGTGCCGACGATCTATTCCGGCGACGAGCAGGGCTTTGTCGGCAAGGGCGGCGACCAGGATGCGCGCCAGGACATGTTCGCGAGCAAAGTCGCAACCTACAATGAAGACAAATTGCTGGGCTCTACCGCCACAACCGCGCAGGCCAATTTCAACCCCGATCACCCGCTCTACCGCGAAATTTCCCGGCTGGCGCGAATCCGCACCAGCCATCGCGCGCTGACCCGCGGACGCCAGCTTGTCCGCTACTCGCAGGATAAGCCGGGACTGTTCGCGGTCTCGCGCTTCGATCCTGCTGGCGGGCGTGAGATGCTGCTGCTGTTCAACACCTCGATGAGCGCGATCCGCCAGAACGTCAGGGTCGACACTCGTTCGGCACAATTCGACACTTTGGCAGGCACCTGCCCGGCGGCGGCTTCGGCCCCGGGAACCGTAAGCATCGACCTTCCACCACTCGGCTATGCGGTGTGCAATGCTCGCTGAAGACGTCAGCGCCGAGAGGTCAGCGGCGATCGCGCGGCCGTGGTGGAAGGGCGCTGCGATCTACCAAATCTATCCGCGGAGCTTCGCGGATTCGAACGGTGACGGGATCGGCGATTTGCCGGGAATTATCGCCAGGCTCGACTATGTCGCGAGCCTCGGCGTCGATGCGATCTGGTTGTCGCCCTTCTTCACCTCACCGATGCGCGACTTCGGCTATGACGTTGCCGATTACACCGGTGTCGACCCCGTCTTCGGGACGCTCGTGGATTTCGACGCTTTCGTCGCCAAGGCCCACGCTTTGGGCCTGAAGGTCATTATCGATCAGGTCTATTCACACAGTTCCGACCAGAACGACTGGTTCAAGGAGAGCCGGTCGAGCCGGGGCAATCCGAGAGCCGACTGGTACGTCTGGGCCGATGCCAAGGCTGACGGCTCACCTCCCAGCAACTGGCAGTCGGTCTTCGGCGGCCCCGCGTGGACATGGGACGCCCGGCGCGGACAATATTATCTGCACAATTTCCTGCCCGAGCAGCCCGATCTCAACCTTCACAACCCGGCCGTTCAGGACGCGGTGCTCGGGGTCGCTCGCTTCTGGCTCGACCGCGGAGTCGACGGGTTCCGGCTCGACGCGATCAACTTCGCGATGCACGACCCGCAACTACGCGACAATCCGCCGGCTCCGCCCGGAGGAAAGCGGACTCGGTCGTTCGAGTTCCAGCAGCACCTCTATAACCAGTCGCACCCCGATATTGTCGGCTTCCTGGAACGGCTTCGGAAGGTGGTCGACAGCTATGGCGACCGGTTCACACTGGCGGAGGTCGGCGGCGATCATGCGCTGGGCGAGATGCAGGTTTTCACTCAAGGCGAGGGACGCCTAAACAGCGCCTACGGCTTCGACTTCCTTTATGCCGAAAAATTGACTCCGGCCCTCGTCGCACAGGTCGCGAGGGACTGGCCCGAAACCGCGGGTTGGCCCACCTGGGCGTTCGAGAACCACGACGCGCCCCGGGCCATTTCCCGCTGGTCCAGCGGAGCGAATGCCGAGCAACTCGCGCGCGCCAAGATGCTTCTGCTTTGCACCCTGCGCGGCTCGATCATCCTTTACCAGGGCGAGGAGCTCGCTTTGCCCCAGGTGGATGTGCCGTTCGAAAGGCTTCAGGATCCGGAAGCGATCGCCAACTGGCCGCACACCCTTAGCCGGGACGGGGCGCGAACGCCGATGGCCTGGAGCGCGGACGCGCCGAACCTCGGCTTCTCGACCGGTGAGCCGTGGCTTCCGGCGGGCGCGAGCCACCGCTCGCTCGCGGTGGATCAACAGGAGGGCCGTGATGGCTCGACCCTCGACTTCACGCGCAAATGCCTTACCCTGCGCAAGCGGCAACCGGCATTTCGCACGGGGTCGATGCGCATCATCGAAGCCTCCGAAGCCCTGCTGGTGTTCGATCGCGCGGTTGGGGGCCAGCACTTGCGATGCACCTTCAACCTCTCCGAAGACGAGATGCGCTATGATGCAGGCGGCAAGGTCCTGCTGACGACCGGCCAGGTTGAAGGCGGCGGACTCGGACCCTATGCCGCGGTGATCGAGGAAATCGCATGACTGTTTGGCGTGTGCTCGTCGCGTTGGTCCTGTGCTCCGTAGCCGTATCCGCCGCCGCTCAAGACGTCGCCCAGGCTCCGCCCGGTTCGCAGATCGTCGCCGGCGCTGACTCACCCAATCGCACAATCCATGTCGACGTGACGGTGAATGACGAAGGCCGCGTCGGTTATATGGTGTCGCGGCAGGGCAAGCCGGTGATCGCCGAAAGCCGCCTTGGTTTCCTCTTTACCGACGCGCCGCAGATGCTGCGCAACTTCAAGGCCGTTGGACACACGACGCGAAGCTTCGACCGGAGTTGGGAGGAGCCGTGGGGCGAGTACCGCACCATCCGCGATCACTACAATGAGCTCGCGATCAGCTTCAACGAGACGAAATGGCTGAAGCGTCGGATGACCGTCGTCTTTCGCGTTTTCGATGACGGCGTCGGTTTCCGCTACGAGCTGTTCGCGGCGCCCGGATTCACCCACGCCAACATCGCCGACGAGCTGACCGAGTTCAACGTCGCCGAGTCCGGCACCGCCTGGTGGGACGAAGCGCTCGAATGGAACCGCGAGGAATATCTCTATCGCCGGTCGGCGATCGAGGAGATCGGAACGGCGCAGACGCCGCTCACCATTCGCACCGCAAGCGGGCTTCATCTCTCCTTCCATGAAGCCGCGCTGGTCGATTATTCGGGGATGGACCTCCGCCGGGTGCAAGGCCGCGTGCTCAAGGCCAGTTTGATGCCCTCCTCGACGGGGCCGAAGGTCAGCCGCAACTTACCGATGGCGACCCCGTGGCGGGTGATCATGATCGCTCCCGACGCCCCCGCGCTCTACAAATCGGCGCAAATCATCCTGAACCTCAATGAGCTCAACGCGCTCGGCGACGTCAGCTGGGTGAAGCCGATGAAATATGTCGGCATCTGGTGGGCCATGCACCTCGACCAAGCGACGTGGAACAGCGGTCCGAAGCATGGCGCGACGACGGCCAATGCGAAGCGCTACATCGATTTCGCCGCTCGCAACGGCTTCGGCGGAGTGTTGATCGAAGGCTGGAACAAGGGTTGGGACGGCGATTGGTTCGGCAACGGCTGGGACTTCAGCTTCACCGAACCCTATCCGGACTTCGACCTCGCCGAGGTCGCTCGCTATGCGAAGTCCAAAGGCGTCGCGATCATCGGCCATCATGAGACCGCGGGGAACATCGCCAATTACGAGAAGCAGCTCGGCCCCGCGCTCGACCTTTACCGGAAGCTCGGAATCCATGCGGTGAAGACCGGATATGTCGCCGACGCGGGTGGAATCCAGGCGCTCGGGCCGGACGGCAAGATCCATTTCGAATGGCACCAGGGCCAGGCGATGGTGAACCATCATCTGAAGGTCGTTACTGAAGGCGCCAAGCGGCAGATCGCGGTCAACCCGCACGAGCCGGTCAAGGACACAGGCCTTCGCCGCACCTATCCGAACTGGATCAGCCGCGAGGGCGAGCGCGGAATGGAATATAACGCCTGGGGTAATCCCAAGAACCCTCCCGAGCATGAAGCGAACCTGGTCTTCACTCGAATGCTGTCGGGTCCGATGGACTTCACGCCCGGGATCCTCAGCCTCAAGGGCAAGGGCGACACGCAGATCCTCTCGACGCTCGCGAAGCAGCTCGCGCTTTATATCGTCATTTACTCACCGGTCGAAATGGCGGCCGACCTGCCCGAGAATTACGAAGCCAACCCGAAGGCTTTCCAATTCATCAGGGACGTCGCTGTCGACTGGGATGACACGCGGATGCTCGCCGGCGAAATCGGCGACCTCGCCGTCATCGCCCGAAAGCAGCGCGGCGCCTCGACCTGGTTCCTCGGGGCGATCGGCGATGAGCAGGAGCGCCGGTTCGACGTGCCGCTCGACTTCCTCGATCCTGGACGCCGCTACCGCGCCGAAATCTACCGCGACGGCGATGATGCCGATTACCGCACCAACCCGCGGGCGATGGTCATCGAACAGCGCACCGTCACCTCCAAAGATCATATGGCCATGCGGATCGCTCCGGGCGGCGGGGCGGCCGTGCGGTTCGTCGCGCTCGGCCGCTGATGGCAGGGCCGCCGAAATCGATCGTCATCCTCGGTGGCGGCACAGCCGGCTGGATGACGGCGAACCTGCTCCACCATCGCTGGGGGGAGCAAGGGACCAAAGTCGAGCTTATCGAATCCAAGGACATTGGAATTATTGGCGTGGGAGAAGGCTCGACGCCGCAACTCAAGGCCTTCTTCGACAAGATCGGTGTGACCGAGGCCGAGTGGATGCCGCGCTGCAATGCGACCTATAAAGCGGGCATCGAATTCTACGGCTGGTCGGACCGTCCGGGCCACGAGCATTATTTCCATCCCTTCCCGACCGACGTCGACCATTTCACCCAGCCGCGCTTTATCTATGCGACGCGGGCCCGGCGAACGGGCCGCGACGTACCTGCGCACCCTGATCCGTTTTTCGTTCCGACGCGCATCGCGCACGACGGCCGAGCTCCGGTCGCTCCGGCCAATTTCCCCTTCTTCGTCAGCTACGGCTATCATTTCGATGCTTTCCTGATCGGCGGCTTCCTGCGCGAACTCGGCACCGGCCACGGGATCGAGCATGTCGAGGCGCGCATCGCCTCGGTCGAGCTCGACGAGCAGGGATCCGTGCGGGCACTCCTCGCGGAGGACGGCCGCAGCTTCGAAGCCGACCTGTTCGTCGACGCGAGCGGCTTCCGCGCGGCCATCATCGAGGGCGCGCTCAACGAACCGCATCGGCCCTTCGCCGAGAATCTGTTCAACGACCGGGCCGTCGTGACCCCTACCCCGCTCCCGGCGGACGGAGTCCGCGCATGCACGCGCTCGACCGCCAAATCGGCCGGCTGGATCTGGCACATCCCACTCACCAATCGGATCGGGAACGGCTATGTCTATTCGTCGCGCTACATCGACCCCGAGGAGGCCGCGGCGGAGCTGCGTTCCCATCTCGGCCTCGCCGACGATGTGGAGGTCCGCCACCTGCAGATGAAGTGCGGTCGGATCGAGCGAAGCTGGGTCCGGAACTGCCTCGCCGTGGGTCTCGCCCAGGGCTTCCTCGAGCCGCTCGAGGCCACCGCCCTGCACATCGTCATCGCGACGGTCGAATCC
>JBKPOR010000073.1:0-4323 GCA_046765675.1 Pseudomonadota bacterium | reverse complement strand
ACCTACCTGTTGTGCTAATGTCCGCAATGGGTCGAAAGCGGACATTCCCCTAATGTCCGCTTTGGGTGGAAAGCGGACATTGCCGAGGTCATGCGAATTGGGCGTGCAGCTCCATCAGCAGTATAGCCACCTCGTCAGCTCTATCTCGATGGGGTTTCAGCTCCATCCGCTCGCTCTCTATGTAGGTGAGATAGGCGGCGATTTCCTGGCTTGGTGAGCGTCGCTCCAACAGCTCGAAGACTGGGACAGCATAGCTGTCGTATTCGTCGGCCGCCTCCTCAATCCCGCGCACGCCGATGGGGTCCCACACCCAGTGAAGGATAAGCTTCACCATCCTAAGCTTTGCATCGCCTTCCGTTCGCTCGTTCATAGATCCAGCCTACGGATCAAACCTATGTCCGCAATGGGTGGAAAGCGGTCATGGCCGGAATGGGTGGAAAGGCGACACTAATCCCGACGCCCGCATGGCACTCACGGCAAGACGTCGAACTTCGCGTAGTTGATGAACGTCGCCGACGTGCGCCGTCCGTTCGCTCCTACCGCTGGTTTGTATCTCGCGCGCCTGAGCGCGATGCGGCACGTCACATCATCCAAGGACTTCACCCCGCTGCTCAGGACCACGGCGCAATTCGTCACCTTGCCGGACTCGTTTGCCGTCAGCCGCACAACAACTGTACCGCCCTGCTTTTGGGCGAGCGCGTCCTTTGGATAGTCCTGATATGAGACCCAGCTGTCGAGGCGCAGGATGGGGTAGCGCCTCAGGGACCTGAGCGCCGCGGAATCGACCCCCCATTCGCGGAGCTTGGCGTCGATACAGTGCTGGAGCGCGTTCATTGCCTCCCTGGCGCCGTTGTAATGCATGCCGACGAGCTTGTTTTGCTGCCGTACAAACAACTCGGTCGAATTTCCGAAATTGCCAACAAAATCCTCGCCGGTCATTGCGAATTCGAGGACGCCAGTAGAGGAAGGCGCAGTCCAGAGGACGGTTACAGGAATCGGCTGTCTTCCATCTCCCATCTGAGCGAGCGCCTCGCGATTGCTGGCCATCTCCGAGATTTGAGCCAAGGGACCGAGGCCCGGATTAGGCGCGGTGCTGCCGATGTCGGGCACCTGCCTGGAATTGCCCATGAAATAGATTTCAACGCCGCCGGATCCGGGCACCTGCCAGATCGAGAGCGCGAGTTCCTTGGGATCGCCCGTCGAAATCGTGCAATAGGGCGCGCTCCACCCGGGAGACCATGTTCCAACCTCAGCAGGTGGCTGAGCGCCCCCACGGCTCGACACCAGGGCCGCCGCAATGGCGATCGCCGACAACGATTTCATACGTGGCCGTCCATCCATCTGTGAGATTAGTGCCGGCGCGCCAATGTCCGCAATGGGTGGAAAGCAGACGCACTCGTTCGTGTAGAAGGCGACGCCAAGACCATTTGACGAGGCGGCTCTTGGGCCATAGCCGATGGACTTGGAGGAAGCGCATGCGGCGGTGAATCAAGTTGTCGCGATTACGGGCTCGGCTTCCGTCGTGGGGCGGGCATCTTGCGGTATTGCAATGCTTGGCATTGCCGCCGCCTGTTTCCTGGCGGCGCCAGCGACGGCGCAGAACGACAAGATGAGGCCTATACAAACCCCGGGGCAGCAAGGCGCGATCGTGCTCGGAACCGGCGCGCTTCCGGAAGGCCACGCAGCCGAAAGCTGGTACCGGCAGTATGACAAGAACTTCGTCCGAAACGTAACCGTCGCGACGCTGACGCCATTCCTCCCGAACCGGTCGAAGGAGACGGGCACTGCGGTGATCGTCGCCCCCGGGGGTGGATTCCGCTCGCTTTCGATGGAGAACGAGGGCTCCGATGTCGCTCGCGCCCTCGCAGCAAGAGGCATAGCAGCATTCGTTCTCAAATACCGTCTCATTCCGACGCCGCCCGATCCGGCCGCATTCGAACGATCGATGGCGGAGATGTTCGCCCGCGCGAGTCGGCCGCGCAACCAGCCAGGCCTCGACCCCTCTGGCTCCTCGCTTGCGTATCAGCTCGCCGACGCCCGCGCCGCATTCGCACTGATCCGCAAGCGCTCGGCGGAATGGCACGTCGATCCCGCGCGCATCGGCATGGTCGGCTTTTCCGCTGGCGCCATGCTCACGCTGCAAACGGCACTTCAGCTAAGGGACGCCAAGCCTGCTTTCATCGGCATCATTTACGGGCCGCTGGAGCCGGCGACTGTGCCGACTGATGTCCCGCCGATGTTCGTCGCGCTCGCCGCCGACGACCCGATCTTCGGCGGGAGGGGAACGGGTCTGGTCCAGAGCTGGATGGCGGCCAGGCGGCCGGTCGAGCTCCATCTCTACGAGAAGGGCGGGCATGGGTTCGGCATGTACCAGAAGGAAACCACGAGCACGGGCTGGTTCGAGGCTTTCGTCCGGTGGCTTGGCATGCACGGGCTGGTGAGGCCCGCGGGCTAGGCGCTCTCGACCGACAGCCGTTCGGGAGCGAGCCCTTCGGTGGGCCGCGACCCCCACAGCGCGTAGAAGAGCACGTATAGCTCGCACAGTGCGGTCAGGAGGAACGCCCAGTGCAGGCCGAAAAGGTCCGCCACCTTGCCGTTCACGACAACCAGGCCGCCGCCCGCAATTGCCCAGATAAGCCATCCCGAACCTTCTTCGGTCAACGGACCCAGCCCGCGGATCGCCAGCGCGAAGATTGTCGGGAACATGATCGAGGTGAACAAACCGACGCTGATGAGCGCGTACATCGCCGTCGGACCGTGGGCGAGCGCCGCCACAAGTGATGCAATCACGCCCCCAAAGGCAAAGAATGCGAGCACCTTCTCAGGAGCGATTGCGCGCATGATGAAGGCGCCCGCGAAGCGTCCGATCATCATGCCGCCCCAGAAGAAGGTGAGATAGAATGCCGCCTCTTCATGCGTGATGTTCGCTACCGTGGGCTGCGAAGCGAAGTTGATGAACAGGCTGCCGACGCTGATTTCAGCCCAGACGCAGGCGGCAATGCCGCCACAGCCGAGGATCAGGTTGCGGTGGTTCCAAAGCGACAGGTGCCTGCGCTGCTCGGCCGCGATGCGGCGCGTCGTTGCGCCGAGCTCCGGGAGTTTTGCGAACGCGATCATCAGCGCCAGGATCGCGAGAACGCCGGCGACGAGCAGATAAGGAAGCTCGGTCGCCTGCGCGTCCGCCATGCGCTGGGCATGAGTGAGCTGCACGCCTTCGCCCGAGGTGCCGCCGACGGTTCGCGCGAGTATTAGATACTTTCCAAATATGATCGCGAGGACATCGCCGGCAGTGTTGAACGCCTGCACGAGCGTCAGACGCGATTCCGAGGTCTCGGCCGGCCCGATAACGGCCACGTAGGGGTTGGCCGCGACCTGCAGCAACGCGATCCCCGACGACACGATGAACATTGCGGCGACAGTCACCCAGTAAGACGGAATGCTCGCCGCCACGACCATGCCGAGCGAGCCGACAGTCATCACCACGAGGCCGGTGGTGAGCGCCCGTTGATAGCCGATCCGCTCGATGAGAAAGGCCGCGGGAATGGAGGCGATTAGATAGCCGATGAACCAGATCCATTCAGTCAACGTCGTCTGGAAATAGTTGAGCTCGAACACGCTCCTGAGGTGCGGCAGCAGTGTTCCGTTGATGACGCTGATGAAGCCCCACATGAAAAACAGAGTTGCGAGCAGCGCTAATGCCGGCTCGTAGCGCTGAGGTGCCGCCGCCTTCGCCATCGCACGATTCCCCCTTGTCCGATCACGACAGTAAGTCTGACTATGGCGTGGCGCGCAAGTCCGGCTATTCGTGACCTGGGATGAGCATGCTCCGTCTGCTCCAGCACCGTGCCGACAACGGGACGCGATCCGTGATCGCGGCGGACGACCGCTCCGCGCGGTTCGTCCACGGCGTCGGCTCGACGCTCGAGCTTGCCCATCGAGCGATCGAGGCCGGCGTCGACTTGGCAGAAGCGATTTCACGCTGCGGCCTGGGCGCGGAAACCGATCCGGCGGCGGAGCTCGCGGGTAGCAGGATCGTCGCTCCGATCGACCACGAGGACCCTGCCCGTCTGATGATGTCCGGCACTGGCCTCACTCATCTGGGCTCCGCCGACGCCCGCGACCGGATGCACCGGATGGCTGCGTCCGAAAAGCAGACAGATTCGATGCGGATATTCCTGGAAGGTGTGGAAGGCGGAAGGCCGCCGGAGGGGGAAATCGGGTGCCAGCCCGAATGGTTCTACAAGGGGGATGGCTCGCAGGTCGTCGGGCCCGGCCAACCGCTCGCCATGCCCCATTTCGCGCTGGACGGCGGAGAGGAGCCGG
>JBKPOR010000072.1:0-6163 GCA_046765675.1 Pseudomonadota bacterium | reverse complement strand
TTCGAACCGCCGCTAGCGCGATAGTCGAAACCGGCTGCGGTCGGTTCGAGGAGCAGGTGCATGGCCCGGATTCCGAGCGCCTCGTTCGGACTGTCGAGCAGCATGTCGATTCTCGGCCGCTCGATATGCCCATCCAGGGTGAGCCTCACCGGACCGTATTTGGCCTGTTTGCCCGCCGCGACGATGTGGAACGTGCCGTCGCGGAAGCGCTGGCCGGCGCCCGACAGCCTGAGCTTGGGGGAAAACAGCTGCAGGTTCGTGAAATGGACGATCCCGTCACCGCCGCGCTCAAGATTCGTGGTCAGCGAAGGCAGCCCTCCCGTGAGGTCGCGGAAGAAGCTGTTGTCGAGCCGCCGTACCCAGGCCTTAGCGGTTCCGACGACATGGCTGCCCTTGTTGTTTGGGCCGGGAACGACCTTGAGGTCGGTCATCACGTCAACGATCCCGACACCCGGGATCAGGTAGCGCTGCATCGCGCCTGACAAGAGCACCTCGAACCGGCCAGTCACGAGGTCGATCAGCAACGAGAGCTTGCCATTCCACTTGGCGCTCGTGAGTCGCAAATCCTCGCCTCGCACCAGTTTGGGGGTGATCGCGAGCCAGCCCTCGATACGGGGATGGGCCAGCATAGCCCCGGCGACGTCCCCTACCCCGGTAATCGCATTCGCGGTCAGGCGGATCGGGACGCGCATCGGCCAGGGACTGAAACGCCCCCTGCCCTCCGCGCGCAGGGCGTCGAACCCGGTATCGTCGAACTGGACGTGCGGAGACATCAGCCGATAGGAATAGTCCGCGGTCGCGAACGGCCCGTCGAGCGTCCATACCAAGCGGACGTTTCTGCCCGTCATGTTCGGGAAGAGCGCAGGCGGTTTCAGCAAATCAGCGCCGAGACGAACCCCACGGTAGCGGTTGTTCGCGAGGTCGAGTGCGCCTCTCGCGACTGCCCGAAGCTCCGGCGATCCAAGCGCCAACTGCCCATCGAGGATCCGATCCTTCAAGGTCCCGTCGCCGCGGATATTGACGACGGGCATCGTCAGCCGATGGAACTTTCCGGTCAGGAATTGGGCCGGCGCCCACTGTCCTTGCAATCGGTATCGGCCCTGGTCCACTCCGAGGGCGAGCCTGAGCGTCGGCCGGGCGGAAAGGTCGAGCGCCGCCTTGCCGCGCCAGCGGGTCCAGGTCCCATCACCGCCGATCGACAGGTTGATGGCGCGGCGGGTTCCGATCATCGATCCGGCAAGCCCGTTCTCCGGTGCAGTCACGCGCGCACCGAGATCGAAGCGGTTCCGGTCGGGTTCGGAATCGAGGTGGAAGATGATCTTGTCCCCGGTGCTGACGAGTGCCGTCAGGTCGACGAGCGCCCGGCCCGAGCGCAAATCGGCCTTGCCGCTCAGCTTCCCGCTATTCGGTCGCCCGCCGATCTGCGGGCCGATGTCGATGCGATCGATCCGGAGTTCGCCGATATGCACGTCGAATTTGGGAAGGATCGGCCCCTTCGTCTTCGTCGGCTTGAGCTTCGGGGTACGAACCAGCGTGACTCGGCGGGCGGTCAGCCGGTCGATATGAAGCGAGTTGTACAGCCAGGCGCCCGGCGACCAATCGAGCTCTATTTCGGGCGATGTCAGGAAAACTCCGCGCTGGTCGGACACCGTCACGTAGCGCAACTGGGATTTGCCGAAGACCGATCCATCGATCCGGGCGATATGAAAGCGCAGTCCCGACGCGGTCTCGATCTCGCCGATCCGATCGACGATGAACCGATGGCCGGGCGCGGTATCGAGCAACACCAGCCCCGCGGCCAGGAGGACGAGCAACGCAATGAAGAGCGCAAGAAGTTCGTCGATCAACCGCCGCGCCCAGTCGCGCCTCAGGCGCCTCTCCGGCGTCGGCATTACGTCGGTCGAGACGATCTCGTCCGCCACGCCTAGAAGGCCTGTCCGAGAGACACGGTGACGGCGACCGGTCCGTCACCCTTTTGCCGGTTCAATGGAACTCCCACATCGATCCGGATCGGTCCGAAACTGGAATAATAACGTGCGCCGAGGCCGGCCGCGAAACGCCAATGCGTGAAATCGGGCAGCGCATCGGTGGATAGCGAGCCGCCGTCGAAGAAGGGCACGATCCCGAAATTTCCGCCGAACTGCTTCAGCCGGATTCGCGCTTCCAAGGCAAATTCGGCGAGGCCGCGGCCGCCGACGGGGTCGCCGTCCATGTCCTTGGGACCGAGCTGTTGATAGCCGTAGCCGCGAACCGAGCCGCCGCCGCCCGAATAGAAGCGCCGCGACGGTGCCATGTCGAAGACACCGGCACCGAGAATTGTGCCAAGCCGGATTCTTCCAGCGGCTACGACCCGGTCCGATACAGGCCTGTAGGCGCTCGCATCCAATTGGAGCCGGGAATAGGTTCGCCGGCCGCCGTGGAACGAAATCTCCGGACTGGCCCGGCCGCTCAATCGAAAGCCGCGAGTCGGGTCGAGCAGGCTGTCGCTTCCGTCATAGCCGAGAGTCAGGGGAATGGCGGCGATCAAGAAAGTCCGCGTGTCCTTGATCCCCGAGACGTCGAAGACGCCCCGTTCGTCGGTTGCCAGGACCTCGCCGCCATAGGTCCAGGTCCATTTCTTCTGCCAAATGAAATTGCTCTGCCGTTCGATGTTCCCGGCAAGCTGGATGGTTCGAGCCTCGTAGGCGTCGAATTTGCGGTGGGCGGCGGAGGCCTGGAGGTTGAGAACCTGGTCGCGCTGGAGAAAGTTGTTGCGGCGGAACTGGACTCCGAGGAGCTGCTCGCTGGTGCCCGCGATCCCCCGCAGGGTCAGCGCGCCTTCGGGATTGAAGAAGTTGCGGTCGGTCCAGCTGGCTTCAAGGCGCGCACCCTCGCCCGTTCCATAGCCGAGCTCGCCCGCAATCGTGTGCGATGGTGCCGGCTCGAGACGGACGTCGAGATCGACCGTGCGGCCATCGTTCCTCGGAGTCACTCGAACCTCTGTCGCCGAAACGAGGCTGGTTGCGATCAGGGCCCGGCGCAAATCGTCGACTTTCGACCTTTTGAAGCGCTCACCCGGCCTGAACCTGGCGATCGTCCAGATATGGCGCGCGCTGAAGGGCGGGCGGCCGCTGACCCGGATCGCGCCGAACTTCGCGACCGGTCCGGGGGCCACCGGCAGCACCAGCGTAGCCAGATGCGTCAGGTGGTCCACGTCGATCTGTTGTTCGCCGACCTTTGCGCCGGCAAAGCCGAGTTCGCCGAGCCTGGTCTGAAGCGCGAGGCCGCCGGCGATCACGTCCTCAGCTATGACAGGGTCGCCGGTTCTGACGGCGAACGCGTCGCGTAGTTTCCCGGCTTCGGGCCCTGCCGCATCGAGGCCGGGCAGCTCGACCGAAGCGAAGCGATATTGCTGTCCGGGCGAAGCCTCGAGCAGGACGCGAACCATATTGCCCGCGGATTCCGTCCGCGGCTCAACGTCGGCATCGTAATAGCCCTGGCTTCGAAGCAGCTCCTCGAGGAGGTCGGCGTCGGCGCGTGAGCGGCGCGCGATCTGCGCTGCATTGGCGGGATCTTTGTGATCGGCCTCGAGCGCCGATTGCATCCGGAACGTCTTGAGCAGGTCTTCGGAATCGCCGACGCCGGCCAAACCGTCGATCTGCACGCTGTACTTGCGGCTGCCGCCCTGGTCTTGCGCCGGAGTCTCCGATTGGATCGCCTGATCGGGCGCCGCTTCTCTCGTCGTATCCAACGTTGGCCAATCGACGCCGAGTCCGGGCATCGGATCGAGCGGTGCGGATGGATCGAGCTGCGAAACGTCTGGCGGTGGACTGGCCGGTGGCGGCGCGGGCGCAGCGGGCTGCGCGATCGCGGGAGTTACGCAAATGATGCTGAGCGCTGCCGCATACCGCAGCTGCGCGGCGCATGCCGCTGATCCCCGCCCGCTCATCACAACAGACCCTAACCAGCGCGCCTGAACGGCGCCAGTCTCGACGCGCAGTTACGGCGCGCCGACTGCGCCAGCTATCGCATTGAAAAGCCGGGATTAGTGGATGCTGCCGGTAACTTCATCGCTCGAAAGCGCTTCGACCACTCGCTCGATCTGCCGCCAATGGCAGAAGCCAAGGACGTTGCCGTCGCTGCGGAACCGTCGGGCACGCGCCGCCGCTTCGAGCCCGGCCGCATCGCCATAATGCTCGATCAGCTCTGCTGCGTCGGCCAGGGCAAGACGTCCGTGAATGAAGACCGTGTCCATTGCGCGATCGTTTACCGGAATCGTGTTGCGGTACTGCCGACGAGTGTCGTCAACGCGGCGTTGACTATATCTCCGCGATTGGCTGTGGGGCGATCATGGCTTCGAATGTGACGCGCGCGGGCGGCTGCTTTCTCACAATCGGCATTCTCGCCGGCTTCCTTGTGGGATTGCTGATCCGCAATCCGATGAAGGGCGTTCTCGTGGGTACGGCCGTCGGATCAGCAATCGCTGTCGGAATTTGGCTGATCGACCGGCGCCGCCGCTGATCCGTCAAGTGACCTTTCGGCCTGCCCAGATCACCCGTCCGATACAGTTGATCGAATCCATTCCGCAGTCCGGCCAATCGGGATAGGCGGGGTTGTCCGACTGTACGGTCACGCTTCGCCCGAGCGGATGCAGGGCAATCCGCTTCACCACGACCGAATCCTCGACCCGAAGCACATAAATCCCATCGCGCAGCCGCTCGACCACATCGCCGATATCAACAAGAATATCATCGCCGGCGTTCAAGGTCGGGGCCATCGAGTCACCCTCGACCCGGACAATCGAAAGTTGCGACGGCGGAGTGGCGGTAAGTTCTTTCAGCCAACGCTCGTCAAACCCGAAATAGGCGCGCCCCAATTCCTCCGCGACGATGGCTCCATGACCTGCGGATACCGTCACCGGATGACGCTTGACGCTGACAAGCCCGTCCGGCCGTACGGAATCGTCCGGCGGCCCGCCCAGCAACTCCTCCGGGACGGAGAAATAGCGCGCGAGCTTGCGCCGCTCGTCCTCCTTCAGCCGCTTGGGCACGCCGCGCCGAATATATTGCTGGATATACGCGGGATTGCGCCCGAGCATTCGCGAAAGGCCGGCAAAATCTTCGCCCCGCTCAACGCAGAGTTGTTCCAGGGCAAGACGAGGGTCCACCATTAAGAAGCCTTTAAGGATAGGAATGTGCCTAGACAAGTAGGAATTGCGTTGGAAAACCCCCCGGTGCCGAGTCGCGATACTATAAGGAACGGCACGTGCATTTGCTTAGAGAAGTGGAGAAGTTCTTGCGCCGGAGCGACATCGCTCCAGCGAGTTTTGGAAGGAAAGTCCTGGGCGATCCGCGTTTCGTCTTCGACTTGCGAAACGGGCGCGATCCTCGCCCGCGAACCGTGGCTCGCGTGTTGGCATATCTGGAGTCGGGACGATGATGAGGATGCCGCTGTCGGAAGCGGCATCCGCTCTTTTGCGCGCTTTGCTCACGCGCGCCGGGGTCCGTCGCGATAGGATTTTGCTTAGCGATTTCCAATCGACTGACTGGCAATCGCTGACTTTCATCGGCGAACGGCATCACATCCATTTGCGGATTCCCGGACCCGACGCGGATTCGATCGCCAGCCGAATGACCGCCGACCTCGAAAATGTCGAATTCGCGATTCCCGGCCATGTCGTCGCCGACATCGTACTTGCTGCGCCCATAAAGCACGACCGCGATGGGTCCATTTCGGTTGAATTGGAGGCCCTAACGATCGCCGATTAACTAGCGCAATGTTCGGCGAAGCTCCGATAGTGCTTCGTGGAGCGCCTGGGATGCATCGGGAATCGAGCTTGATGGAGGGGTCCCATCGAGATGGCGGTCGATACGGCCCTTGAGCTCGCCGGGCGAAGGCATCGCCGGCGCATCGAACAGCCGAACCACCCGTGACAGGTCTTCGAGCTTGGCAACCACGTCGTCCAGCACGAGTTCGTCGACATGCTCGCCCTCATCGGCGGGAGAGAGACGATCGGCGTCGGTCAGGATCAGCTCCTCGAGCTGAGCGACGAGTGGAAGCGGGGCGGTCTCAAATGGCGCGAACGCGAAGGTCGGCGATCCGGCGCTGATTGAGGTGAGGATTCGCAAAGTCGCAAGCAGCGCCGCCGCTCCAACCGCGGCGGCAATCGCCGGCGACCAGCCAA
>JBKPOR010000071.1:0-32446 GCA_046765675.1 Pseudomonadota bacterium | reverse complement strand
TTGCCGAACGCTTCGGTGATCGACGGATTGAACAGCAGGTCGGTGCTTGCGAGCGCTCGGGCCAGATCTGCAAATTCCAGGTGGCCGAGAAAGATCGCTTTCGGCAGATGCTGCTCGAACCACGGCCGGGCCGGGCCCTCGCCGATCACCACGACGCGATGCCTGACCTTTCGTTTTTCGAGAACCTCGATCGCATCGGCAAACACGTCGAGGCCCTTTTCCATGACGATTCGGCCGAGATAGGCGATGGCGAGCTCGTCGTCGGCGATTCCGAGGCTCCGCCGCCACTCCATGTCGCGGCGGCCGGGGTTGAACTGCTCGCGGTCGATGCCACGCGCCCAGATCGAGATTTCCCGATTCATGCGCTGCGCGCGGAGCACCGCCGCGGTCGATTCCGCCGGGGCCATGATCGCTTCGCAACGATGATAGAGCCGCCGCAGCAGGTTTCGCGCGAGGGGCTCAAGCCATTGCAGGTGATAATATTCGAGATAGGTCTCGAATCGGGTGTGGACCGAGGCGACCGCGGCGATCTCCCTTTTTCGCGCCCAGGTGACCGCCCGATGCCCGACGATGTCGGGCGCAGAGATATGCACGACGTTCGGTCCGAACGCGGCGAGGTCGCGGCGCACGCGCGGGCTTAGACCAATGCCGAGCCGGTATTCGGAGCGCGTCGGGATTGGGATCGACGGCAGGCTGACGAGGTCGCCGGTCGGTTCGAACGCCGGAGTGCTTGTGGTCGGCGAATAAATCCGGACTTGAGCGCCGTGGCGCATCAGATAGGCGACAAGGCGGTTCAGCGCCTGGTTGGCGCCGTCGCGGACATAATTGTAATTGCCCGAAAACAGGGCCACGCGGAGGTCTTCAGGGTTCACGATGGCCGGGCTGTAGGGGTTTATCCGTGGGCGTCAAATTCGGCCTTCCGCCCATCGCTCGGCCCGACGCGCGATTGTTCATCCTCGGCAGCCTTCCGGGGGACGCCTCGCTCGCCGCGCGACGATATTACGCGCACCCGACCAATCAGTTTTGGCGGTTGCTCGGCGCAGCCATCGGCGAGGAATTGCAGGCGCTGGATTATGATGCGCGGCTCGAGCGGCTGGCCGATCAGCGCATCGGCCTGTGGGACGTGATTGCTTCGGCAAGCCGCCGCGGAAGCCTCGACCAGGCGATCCGCGAGGCCGAGCACAATCAGCTTGAACGCTTGCTCCATGATTTTCCGCAGCTCGGAGCGATTGCCTTCAACGGCTCGACCTCGGCGCGGATCGGCCGAGCGCTGATGGGCGACCTGCCACGCCATTTGATGCTCATCGATCTTCCCTCCTCGAGCGCTGCCAACACCCAGCCGTTTGTCGAGAAGGCCGAAGCCTGGTCGAGGCTTGCCCAATTCTGTCGGCCCGATCAAAGAGAGGGGTGATGATTCCAGTCGCTAGCGAAACCGAATCCGAGACCGAGCCCGACAAGAGCCTGTCGATGGTCGACGAGGCGCTGGTCGCGGGCACGATCGCCAACACCAATGGCCTGCTCGTGATCCTCGCCAAGCTCATCGCAAAGGGCATCTTCGACCGCGAGGATTTGCAGGCCTTTTCGGAAAGCTACTCCAAGCCGCTCGACCATGTCGGAATGCGCGAGAACGAGCTTGTCGGACAGATGCAGGACCAAATGGAAGCCACGCTCGCCGAGTTAATGCGGTTCCTCAGCGACCGCGAACGCGAAGCGTGATGCTCAGTCGGTTGCTCCTCCTTCTGGCCGTGCTTTTGATGCCTTTCGGCATGACTCCGGTTGCCGCGAGTCAGCATCAGCACTCTGCCGTCGCAATGCCCATGCAGCATTGCCCGGAGCAGGCCCCGAACCATGACTCGAAGGGTGCTTTTGTGGAGTGCACGATGGCGTGCTCCGCCGCGCTTCCCGCGGCTGACCGGTTCAGCAAGCAGCCGTCGGTTATCGAGGTCGAGCCGCCGCGACCGGCAGCGACGCCGCTGTTGCATGGTCTTCACCCGGAAACGGCGACGCCCCCTCCCAAGTTCTCCTGAGAATTCGATCGAAATTCATTCGAACTCAGGAGTATCCACATGATGACTTTGATGATCGCGGCCGCTCTGGCCGCCCAGGCCCCGGCTGCCCCGGACGCCCATGCGCAGCATATGCAAACGGGCCAAACCGGCGAGCATCAGGATTGCTGCAAAGACGGCTGCAAAGCCTGTTGCAAGGACATGGACTCGAAGCATTCGGATCATGCCGGCGAGCATGACGGCCATTCCGCGCACTAGCTGAAGCAGCCAAGACAAGGAGGCGCCGTTCTCGTAGCGGCGCCTCCGACCTGGAGTACGCATGAAAAGCTCTTTGTTTGCCGCGGCCGGCGCGCTTGCTTTGACGAGCGTTTCCGCTCCGGCGGCCGCGCAGCACGAACATATGCCCGGCATGCAAATGCCCATGCCGGAAAAGCCGGCGGCCACGAAGGCGTCGCCGAAAAAGCCCGTGTCCGCCCAGACCCCGGCGCACCCTAGGTCCGCCAGCGAGCAGCCCCTGCCCGCCGACCATTCGCAAATGGGCCAGATGTCGATGCCGTCGGATCACTCGCAGATGGGCCAAATGAACATGTCGGCTGCCGAGCATACAGCTCATGGAATGACGATGACGGGCGCCCTCGGACCATATCCGATGACGCGCGAAAGCTCGGGCACGGCGTGGCAGCCGGACACATCGGAGCACTCGGGCCTCCACGCAATGAGCGGCCAGTGGTCGCTGATGGCCCATGGCGTCCTGAACCTAGTCTATGACCATCAGTCCGGGCCGCGCGGCGACGACAAGGCGTTCGCCAGCGGCATGCTGATGGGCACCGCTCGGCATTCACTCGGCAACGGCACGCTGCAGTTCAAGGCGATGCTTAGCCCTGATCCCATCATGGGCAGGCGCGGTTATCCCTTGCTCCTCGCCAGCGGCGAGACGGCGAACGGTACCGATCGGCTGATCGACCGGCAGCACCCGCACGACCTCTTCATGGAGCTGTCCGCGTCGGTCTCGCAAAACGTTGGATCGAAAGGCAGCGTCTTCCTTTATGCGGGCTTGCCCGGCGAACCCGCGTTCGGCCCGCCAGCCTTCATGCATCGTGAAGCGATCATGGACTCGCCCGAGGCGCCGATCACCCACCACTGGCTGGATTCGACGCACATCAGCTTCGGCGTGCTGACAGGTGGACTGGTGCTCGACCGCGTGAAGGTCGAGATCAGCCGCTTCAACGCGCGGGAGCCGGATCAACACCGTTGGGACATTGAGACGGGACCGCTCGATTCGACGGCAATCCGCCTGTCCTGGAATCCGACCCGCACGTTCGCGCTGCAAGGCAGCTGGGGCCATTTCGAGGACCCCGAGCAGCTTGAGCCCGGGGTCGATCAGAAACGATGGTCGGCAAGCGCGCTCTGGGCCGACGAAATTGCATCCGGCTGGAAGGCCTCGGGTACGCTCGCCTGGGGCCGGAAGAGCAGCCACGGTCATGATGACGACGCGGTCGCACTCGAAGCGTCGCTGAAGCACGCGGGCTGGACGCTCTTCGGGCGCGGTGAAATGACCGAGAACCTTGAGCTCACGAACGTCGAGGAGGGGCCGGCGTATCGCGTCGGCAAGGTCTCGGCTGGAGTGGCTCGCGATGTGCGGATCGCGGATCACGTCTCGCTTGGCCTTGGGGGCTTGTTCGCCGTCAATTTCGTTCCGGATGCGCTTGCGCCCGCGTACGGAAGTCACAACCCGATCGGAGCGATGGGCTTCCTTCGGGTGAAGCTCGAGTAATGGAGGAGGCAATGCGAATCTTCCTGTTCGTGGTTGCTGCCGCCTTGGTCGGCGCGCCGTCGGCGCTGTCTGCAAAGACGGTCCACCAGGCAGCGCTGCCCGTTTCCGCGGGCGGCGCGGACGCCGCGGTCGATGCGTTTCATTCGGCGCTCCGGCGCGGCGACACCAGCGCCGCTGCGGCACTGCTCGCAGACGATGCTCTCGTCTTCGAGGAAGGCGGTGCCGAGCGGTCGAAGACAGAATATGTCGCCAAGCATCTTCCGGCCGATGCGGCCTTTTCAAAGGGTGTGGTGTCCAGCGTCGTCCGGCGCTTCGGCGGGTTCGACAGAGCCTTGGCCTGGGTGTCGAGCGAAGGACGAACGACCGGAACCTACAAGGGCCGGGAGATCGACGCGGTCACCACCGAAACCATGATCCTGCGGCGCATTCGCGGGGTGTGGAAGATCGTCCACATCCACTGGTCCACAGCCGATGGGGGCTAATTGACTAAGCCGAGATCAGCCCACATATGGCCCCCTCGCTTCAGCGATGGCCCCTTCGTCTAGCGGTCTAGGACGTCGCCCTCTCACGGCGAAAACACGGGTTCGAGTCCCGTAGGGGTCACCATTTCTTATCAATAACTCGAACAGTGCGAGCGATCCGGACGTCAGGGGGTCAGTTGGTCGGCTCTCCGCCGATCCACGTGTGCTGCACGATCAAATTGTCGTCGAGCAGGGCCAAATCGGCACGGTAGCCGGGCATGATTCTCCCCAGTTCCTGGTCGAGCCGCAGGAAGGCCGCGGGTGCCGAGCTCGCCATTGCGAAGGCCTCTTCGGAAGGAAGGTCGAGCAGTTCGATCGCGTTGCGCACGGCCCACGCCATGTCGAGGTCCGAACCCGCAAGCCTGCCGTTCTCGTCGACGCACGCTCCGTCCCGAGCGACGATCGGCTTGCCCTGGAGCACGAATTCCTTCGACTCCGATCCGACCGTGGGCATGGCGTCGGTCACCAGCATGAACTTGTCGTGATCCTTGCAGCGAAGCGCGATTTTCAGGGTGGCAGGTGCGACGTGCTGACCATCGAGGATGATGCCGCACCAGGTCGAGTCGATTCCTAGAGCGGCGCCAACGACACCCGGCTCGCGCGCGCCGAGCGGCGACATAGCATTGAAGAGGTGGGTGATGCCCGAAAGGCCGGCGGCTATCGCCGTCTCGACGTCCGCATATTTGCCGTTGGTGTGGCCCGCCGAAACGATCACGCCCGCAGCGACCAGGCGGGCTATCATGTCCGGTGTCGTGCATTCCGGAGCGACCGTGACGAGCGTTCTGCCGCGCTTCAACGACGTCAGAACGGCCCACCCTTCTTCGTCCAGCGCACGGATCTTGTCGGCATCGTGGATACCCTTCCGGTGCTCATTCAGGAACGGGCCTTCGATGTGGATTCCGAGCACTCCTGGAATGCCCTGAGCGATCGCGGAATCCACCGCCTCGATTCCCGACCGGATGACGTGCAGGTCGTCACTGATGAGAGTCGGCAGAAAACCTGTCGTACCGTATCGGCGATGCGCTTCGCCGATCGTCCTGATCGTTTCGACGGTCGGCGCGTCATTGAAGAGCACTCCGCCCCCGCCGTTCACTTGGGTGTCGATGAAGCCGGGTACCAGCAGGTCTCCTCCAAGATCGTACTGATCCGCGTCGGCCTGCAACTCCTGCTCATCGATCAATGCCGAGATATGACCGGACTCGAGGATCGCCGCCTTGCCCCTCGTAAAGCCGCCTTCGAGCAGCATGCGGCCATTGACGAGAGCCGTCGCCATCACAGCGTCTCGGTCACTTTGGAAAGGTGCGGCGGTCGGTCCGGGTCGAGGCTGCGCGCCAGTGAGACGGCGTTTGCGACGCGATAGAACGCAACGATCTGAAGCATCGGCTCGATCAGCGGGTGGGCCGACGGCACGGGCAGGTCACGCCCGACAACGAACACTGGAGCGCCACGCGCTCTTAGATCGGCGGCGAGCTCGTCGATTCCGGCCGCCGTCTCATCGTGCTGCCGGAACAGCAACAGCGGGAAATCGGGCGCGACGAGCGCCATTGGGCCGTGGCGCACTTCGGCTGCACTGAACGCCTCGGCCTGAATTCGGCACGTCTCCTTCAGCTTCAGGGCCGCTTCCTGTGCGACGCCGAAGCCGGGTCCGCGGCCGATGACGTACAGGCTGCGCGCCGATGCCAGGCAATCGGCCAAAGGCGACCAGTCGCACCGCCAGGCATCCCGGAGAAGCGCAGGCGCGGCCCGCAATGCGTCGCCGAGCGACTTGTCCTCACTCCACTCCGCAACGAGATGCAGGATCGCGGCCAGCATCGCGATATAAGATTTGGTCGCGGCAACGCTTTGCTCGGAACCGGCATGGAGCGGAATCGCAACCTCGGTCAATTCGGCAAGCGGCGAGCTTTCCGCGTTGACCATCGCCACGGTCAGCGTCCGCGCCGCTTTGGCTGCCGCAACGCCCGCTAGAATGTCGGGACTTCGCCCAGATTGCGAGATGGCCAGAGTGAGCATCCCGGCGATGTTCGGCATTTCCCCGTAGACGGACGCGATCGACGGTGCGGCCGACGTGGTGAGCACTCGAACCCGCGTTTCAAACACATATTTGGCGAAGGTCGCAGCGTGGTCGGAGCTGCCGCGGGCAAAGGTCAGGACCCCGCGGGGCGGCTCGGCGCGAAGGCGTCCGGCAAGCTCGCTGACAATGTCGGCGTTAGCCGACAGCTGGCGCGCCACCACCTCGGGCGACTCGGCCGCCTCGGAATGCATGCGCGTGTCCTCGGAAGCGCTTGCGCTCATGCGCGCGCGTTTAGCTCGGCGACGAAGTCGTAGGCGTCGCCCCGATACCAACTTTGGGTCGTCTCGATGACTCGGCCGTCGTCGAGAAATCCCCGGCGCTCGATGTAGAGAACAGGTGCGCCGGGCTCAACGCTGAGAAGGCGGGCACGGTCACCGTCGACCGCCACGGCGCGCAGGCGTTGAAGCGCTCGGGTTGGCCGGTTTCCGGCGGCGCTCAGCGCGGCGTAAAGCGAGTCCTGAACGGCGTCCGCGCTCGCCAGGCCGAAACCTGGGATCGTCGAATATTCGATCGCCATTGGCGAATCGTCGGCAAACCGAATTCTGTGAAATCGATAGACGGGCGCGCCAGGGCCGAGCCCCAGCGTCAATGATTCTTCGGGAGTGACATTGCCCGACCCGCGCAACAGCCACTCGCTTCGTGGAGTCCGGCCCCGCGCCGCCATGTCCTCCGAAAAGGAGGTGAGCTTGGCGAACTGCTTTTCCACCCGGCCACTGACGAACGTCCCGGCACCTTGCCTGCGGGTCAGCAATCCGTCGGCGACGAGGCCGTCGAGCGCCTTTCGAATCGTGATTCGCGAGACTCGGAATTCGGAGGCAAGGTCGCGTTCCGGCGGGAGCGCGTCCTGTGGACCGATGACCGCCGACTCGATGGCCCGGCGCAAAGCGTCCTGCAGGCGTCGATAGAGCGGCCCCTCGCCGCCGATGTCTCCGACCTGATCCGCTAGCCTCGCCAAACTACCCTCCCCGCCACTACGAATGTATAATACCAATATGAGACCATGCGCCAGCTGATTTTTTGCTCTCGATCGGACCCTTTACCGCCATAAAGTCCCTCTTGACCTTTCGTTGCAGTTGATGGATTGTGTGCCAATTACGGACCAATGGTATCGTTTTGGACCTAGAGAAGACTAAAACTGGTCCGAGGGGGAAAGAGGGGAGAGACATGGCTATTCGCCTTATGCTGATCGGGTCGGCAAGCGCATTCGCATTGGCGGCCGGTAGCGCGCACGCGCAGTCAACCAATCCGAACGAACCGCCCACCAACGCCGCCCCTTCCGGCAGCGTGCAGCCGGCGCCGACCGACACCGGAAGTGATAACGCGATCGTCATCACGGGTTTCCGGCGCTCCATTGCCCAGTCGATCCAGGCGAAGCGTCAGTCGAGCGTGATCGCCGACGTGCTCACGGCCGAGGACATCGGCAAGTTTCCCGACAGGAACGTCGCCGAATCACTGCAGCGCATTCCCGGCGTGGTCATCAATCGCGAATTCGGCGAAGGCGAACGAGTCAGCGTCCGCGGCACCGACAAGAACCTCACGAAAACCCTTCTCAACGGCCACAATGTGGCGACTGCAGACTGGTTCATCCTGGACCAGCTGAGCGCAACGCGCGCGTTCAACTATTTGACCCTGCCGTCGGAAGTCGTCGGCCAGCTCGAAGTCTACAAGAGCCCGCAGGCCGACATCGAAGAGGGCGGAGTCGGAGCGACGATCAACGTCCACACCCGCAATCCGCTCGACCTCGATCCCCTGACGATCTCCGCGTCGGCGCAGATGGTCTACAGCGAGCGCGCCGGGAAATGGGACCCGCAAGCGTCGGGGCTGATAAGCTGGAAGAACTCCAGCGGGACTCTCGGCGTTCTGCTTGGCGCCGTCTATCAAAAGCGGCAGATCCGCCGCGACGGCGTCGAAGTGCTCACTTATTTCAGCGATCCGGCGATTGCCGGAGGAGCGGCGATTCCGGGGCTGATCGGCTCAGCCCTGTTCCAGCAGGACCGCGAGCGGTACGGCGGGAACATCGGCGTTCAGTTTCGGCCGAGCGATGCCCTGGAGGTCAATGTCACGGGCCTCTACACGCGCTTCAACGCCGACAACTTCAACCAGAACTTCCTGGCCTGGGGTTCCAATGCGATCGGCGGCGGCGGAACGCTGACCAACTTCACCGTCGAGGACGACACGGTTACCAGCGGCACGATCACTTCGACTCCGGGCGGACGCGGGGTCGTGTTCGACGCGATCGACCGTCTGGCTTATTCGGAAGTGTGGTCCGGCGACTTCGACGCGCGTTATCATTTCAACGAGCGGTCCACGCTGCACTTCAAGGCCGGCTACACGGAGGCGCACGGCAATACCAAGGCCCAGCCCTTCTTCGAAGGCGGCGCTCCGGCTGGCTTTGACTTCGACCTCACCGGCCGGACTCCGCAGGTAATCTTCTCCGGCATCGATCCGACAGTTCCGAACGACCTCGTGTTCGACTTCGGGTCGCTGCACAAAATCACCAATTCCGACAAAGAGAAATACGCCTATCTCGATTGGGAACAGGGACTCGATCTGGGACCGATCAACGCGGTCAAGGTTGGGGCTAAGTTCACCGACCATGATCGCAAGACTGGCTTCCTGGCGACAACCTACGGCGGCTTCTTCCTACCGCTATCGGCGACCGGTTGCGGCGGTGGGCCTTGCTCGCCGGCGGACTTCGCCGACGGGCTAA
The DNA here is from genome assembly GCA_046765675.1 of Pseudomonadota bacterium. Taxonomy (GTDB): domain Bacteria; phylum Pseudomonadota; class Alphaproteobacteria; order Sphingomonadales; family Sphingomonadaceae; genus Sphingomicrobium. The sequence goes on along the minus strand of JBKPOR010000071.1, from coordinate 23,364 downwards.
CGCCTGGCGATTTCCTCGAAAATATCGCGCTGCCGGGCACCCTCACAAGCTATTGGCAGGTCGACCGGGACAAGCTCGAGGATATTTTCCTCAGCTTCCCGCACGCTCGGATCCTCAATCCGACGGAAAATTATTCGATCAATGAAAAAACCTACGGCGGCTACGCCATGGCGAAGTTCGGCGGCGACAATTGGCGCGGCAATATCGGCCTGCGCGTGGTCCGCACCGACCAGACCTCGCGCGGCAATCAGTTGTTCGCAAGCAACCCTCCGCCCGAGGCTATCCCCAATGCCTTCGGCGCTTTCGTCCCGATCTCGGTCAAACGCCACTACACCGACTTCCTGCCGAGCGCGAACGTCGCCTTCGACCTCAATCCGCACATGGTGCTGCGGTTCGCCGCGGCGCGGACGATGGCTCGGCCGGACTATACGGACATCGTGCCCCGCGTCAGCCTCAACCCGGGCGCTCTGACCGGAAGCGGCGGTGACCCGAGCGTGAAGCCGTTCCGCGCCGACCAGTATGACGTGTCGTTCGAATGGTATCCGGATCGCGAGACGATTTTCGCCGCGGCCCTCTATTATAAGGACATCCAGTCCTACATCCTGAACACTACAACGCAGGAAATTTTCCCGATCCAGACCGATACTCCGAATTTGTCTCGATGCACCCTGGTGACGGCTCCCAACACCTACAACTGCCTGTTCGACATCAACCGGCGCTCGAACGGTCCCGGCGGCAGCAACAAGGGTTTCGAGCTGCAGGTGTCGCGGCCGATCTGGGGTGGCTTCGGGGTGATCGCCAACTACACCTACTCGGATGCCAAATCGAACAGCGGCGACCCGATCCCGGGGAACTCGAAGCACGCGTTCAACGCGACCGGCTACTACGAACGCGGGCCCTTATCGGCACGCCTGTCCTACACTTATCGGTCCAAGTTCTTCATCGACATTGACCGGGCATCACCGCTCAACCAGAAAGCGACAGGCTCGTTGGACGCCTCGGCAAGCTACAAGCTGACACGCAATATCTGGCTGACGGCGGATGCGGTCAACCTCACCAATGAGAAGATCGAACAATATTCCGGATCGACCATCAGGCCGCGCGCAATCTACGATAACGGCCGGCAATTCTATATCGGCGCACGATTCCGCTATTGAGCGGGGAACGGCGCGGGACGTTTTCGTCCCGCGCCGGCTGGTGCGGAAGGAGCGCCGACGCGTGACGCGTACGTTGCTTGTATTTGCCTTGCTCTATTCGGGATGCGCGATGGCTGTCCCGCCGAAGCTCTTGCCGATACCGAGTCACGTGGCGGAACATCGCGGGCGCTTCATCGTAGCCCCTTCGGTGGCGATCCGCGTTCCGCCGCGTGACAAGGGTATCGCGACGGCCGCGGCCTTCCTTGCGCAACTCATGCGCGACAGTTCGCAAATCGGCCTGCGAACCCGGAGTTCCGGCGGAGCAATCCAATTCGTTCGCAAGCGCGGCTTCGGGTCTGAGGGCTATGGTCTGGAAGCGACGTCGAGCGGGGTCACAATCTCGGCAACGACCGACGCGGGCATGCTCTATGGCGCGGTTACCGCCTGGCAGCTCGCTACTGGAGACGAGCCAGGGGTCATCCCGGCGGTGACGATCCGCGACGCGCCGGCTTTTCGCTGGCGGGGCTTGTTGCTCGACAGTGCTCGGAACTTCCTGTCACCGGCTTTCGTGAAACGCCTCATCGACTGGATGGCGGTGAACAAGCTCAACACACTCCACTGGCACCTGGTCGACGATCAGGGTTGGCGGCTCGAAATCAAAAAGTATCCGCGGCTGACTGAGGTGTCGGCGTGGCGCGTGCCGGCGACCGCGCCCGGCGCTCCACCGCTGCCGCCTGTCGGTGGCTATTATACGCAGCGGCAGGTGCGCGACATCGTCGCTTATGCGGCGACTCGCAACGTTACGATCGTGCCAGAGATCGAAATGCCGGGGCATGCGCTGTCGGCAATCCGGGCTTACCCAAATCTGGGAATGGGCGTGCCTGCTCCGCGAGGAGTCGAATCCGACTGGGGCATCTTTCCGTGGCTCTACAATACCGACGACACGACTTTCGCGTTCCTCGAGGACGTCTTCACCGAAGTGATGGCCTTGTTCCCGTCGCGCTACGTGCACGTCGGCGGCGACGAAGCCGTCAAGGACCAGTGGAAAGCGAGCCCGAAGATCCAGGCGCAAATGAAAGCGCTCGGAATAAGCGACGAAGACGCACTGCAAAGCTGGTTCATGACGCGCGTCGGCAAGTTCCTCGCCGCGCACGGTCGGCGGATGATAGGCTGGGACGAGATTCTGAAAGGCGGCATTCCCCACAATGCGACGATCATGTCGTGGCAGGGCGCGGCCGGAGCAGTGGCAGCGGCGAAAGCGGGTCACGATTCGGTGCTGACCCCGGCCCCAATCCTCTATCTCGATAACCGCCAAGGCTTCAGCAATATTGAGCCACCGGGACGCGGCAATCTGGTCGATCTCAAGAGCGTCTATGCCTTCGATCCTTTCCCGGCGGAACTTGCGCCCGAGAAGCGCAAACATGTTCTCGGATTGCAGGCCAACCTCTGGACCGAGCATGTCCGGACGGAGGAGCGCGCCCAATGGAATCTTTTCCCCCGTGCAAGCGCAGTGGCAGAGATTGGCTGGTCGAATCCGCAACGACGCGACTTCGCCGATTTCATCGACCGGCTCGTACCGCAGATGGAGCGGATGCGAATGCTGGGCCTGGCACCCGCGGCAAGCGTCTTCGCGGTCAAAACGGAAACCGTTTTCACCCCGCCTGCCGAAGAGGCCGAGTTCGCTTTATCGAGCCAGTCCGGCCTCGAGATTCACTACACCCTCGATGGAAGCGCGCCGGCGAAAGTATCCCCGGTGTACGCCGCACCGTTCAAGGTCAGGTTCCCGACGCGCCTTCGAGCCGCGACTTTCCACGGCGACCGGCCACTTGCCGGAGCGATCGACGAAATCGCCGACGCGCGGACGGTCCGCACCCGAAGTGACGAAGAATTACGGAGGTGCACCGACAAGGTGCCGCTCGCGCTCGAGGACGATTATCCGGCGCAGGGGCCGCGCGCGGTCTTCGTGACGGACATCTTCAATCCATGCTGGATTTATGAGCATGCGCCCGTCGGCGGCGCGCGGGCGATCGCGATCACTGTCGGGCAGACGCCGTTCAACTTCCAGGTCGGCAAGGATGTCGAAGGCATCAAATTTCGTTCGCCCGAGAGTCCCGATGGAGAATTCGAAGTCCGCGCCGGCAGCTGCGACGGCGATCGGATCGCGGTCCTTCCACTCGCACCGGCCCGGCGAAATTCCGGGCTCACGCGCCTCGTTGGCCCAATCGCTTCCCGGCAGGCCAATGAGGATCTTTGCATCACTTATACCGCCAGGGGCGTGAACCCCTTGTGGTCGATCGAGAGGGTCGAGTTGCTCACGCAATGAGCGAAATTGTTCTTCTCGCGCCGCTTGGCGGCTGGCTGACGCCGCTGGAGGAAGTTCCCGACCCGGTTTTTGCCGAGCGGATGATGGGCGATGGAGTCGCAATCGATCCGATCGACTCGGTCGTCTGCGCGCCGGCCGACGCAACAGTCATTTCCATTCCCGACACTGCACATGCAGCGACACTGCGCCTCGCCAATGGAGCCGAGCTGCTAATCCACATCGGGCTGGAAACCGTGGGGCTGGGGGGCAAGGGCTTCCGCGCGCTGAGCAGTGCAGGGGCTGAGCTCAAGGCCGGTGATCCGCTCATCGAAATGGACCTTGCCGCGGTTGCGCGTGGCGCGCGGAGCCTCGTGACTCCGATCGTCATCGCCAATGAGGGCTTCGAATATGTGGCCGACCGACCGTCCCGCAAAGTCGCACAGGGGGATCCGATCGGCCGCATTCGAGGCGCAGTCGAAATTCAGGCGGGCGCATCCGGCGAGGCTTATGAACGCACCGTCAGCATCGGCGCCGCGCACGGCCTTCACGCGCGGCCGGCAGCGCGCATTGCTGCGTGCCTGCGGCCCTTCAGCGGCGAGGTCGTCCTCGTGCGCGATGAAAAACGGGCGAATGCTCGAAGCACGGTCGCAATGCTCGGAATGGGCCTGAAGCAAGGGGATGAAGTGCGGGTCATTGGCCGTGGTCCGGATCGCAAGGCCGCGGTCGACGCCGTCGCCGACCTCATAATCGGCGGACTGGGCGAAAGTGTCGAGATCGAGCGCCCCGTTCCCGCAGTCCCAGTCGCTTCAGGGCCTGTCTGCGCCTCGCCCGGGCTTGCGATCGGCACGATTATGCAATTCCGGCTCGCTGACCTGCCAGTCAATCGCGATGGCGAGAGCGTAACTGAAGAACGCAGCCGCTTGGTCGAGGCGCTCCAATCTGTCGCGGCTTCGCTCGTGGAAACCGACTTGGTGGCGGCCGAACTGGCCGCCGCGCATCGCGAGTTGCTCAGCGACCCGGACCTGAATGCACACGCAAATCGCGAAATCGATCAAGGGAGGAGCGCGGCATTTGCGTGGCGGAGCGCGTGCGAAGACGCGAGCTCGAAAATCCGCGCCACGGGCGATCCCCTTTTGATGGAGCGGGCCTCCGACGTCATGGATCTGGAGCGGCGAGTGATCGCGCTGCTTGCCGCCGATGACACTCCAGCCGCCCCCGATCTCCCGCGGGGTACGATCCTGGTCGCGTCGGATCTGCTTCCTTCGCAGGTTCTTGCGATTGACAAGTCACGGCTTGCTGGAATTTGCACGGCCGAGGGGGGACCGACGTCGCATGTCGCGATCCTCGCCGCATCGGCGGGCATTCCGATGCTCGTCAGCGCGGGCGCGTCCGTGCTCGACCTCGCCGACGGCGCGAAAGCCATCCTCGATGCCGATCACGGTCGCATCGAAGTCGATCCGTCGCCGGAGAGGCTGGCGGAGGTCGAGGAGCTGCTTTCCAATCGCCGCAAGCGGCGGGCCGCCGAGGCTCGCGACGCGCAAGAATTATCTTTCACTGCGGATGGGACACGCATCGAGGTTTTCGCCAATCTTGGATCCGTGGAGGACGCACGAGCCGCGGTCGCGGCCGGCGCCGAAGGATGCGGCCTTCTTCGCACGGAATTCCTGTTTCTCGATCGTGACGCGCCGCCCGACTTGGAGGAGCAGAAGCGGGTCTATTCGGAAATTGCTGCGGTGCTCGGCAAGCGGCCGATGATTGTCCGGACGCTCGATCTCGGCGCCGACAAGAACGTTCCCTATGTTGCGATGGGCCGCGAAGAAAATCCTGCGCTCGGCCTTCGCGGAATCCGTCTCAGTTTCGCGAGACCCGATCTTCTTGCGACGCAGCTGGCGGCGATCGTTGCCGCCGTCCCGCCCGAGCAATGCCGGATCATGTTGCCGATGATCACGGAGGTGGATGAGGTCAAGCAGGTCCGAGGACTCCTCGATGCCGCGTCCCAAGCGGCTGGCCTGAAGCAGCCGATCGCGCTCGGCGTGATGATCGAGACTCCGGCCGCAGCCGTCCTCGCCGGCTCGATCGCCGTCGAAGCCGACTTTCTGTCGGTCGGGACCAACGATCTTACCCAATATGTGCTTGCCGCCGACCGGGGCAATTCCGCGGTCTCGGCCAAGGCCGACGCACTCCACCCCGCCGTGCTTGGGTTGATTCGCCAGGCTGCGGATGGTGCGGCCGAGCGGGGACGATGGATCGGAGTGTGCGGCGGGCTTGCCTCTGATCCACTGGCCGCGGCAATTCTGGTCGGCCTTAGCGTGACTGAATTGTCCGTCGCTCCCGCTGCCGTTCCGGCGATCAAGGCCGCAGTCCGGCATTTGCGCATCGACGAGTGCCGCGCACTCGCTCAGCGATCGTGTGCGGCGTCGTCCGCGCAGGAGGTTCGTGCGATCGCGGCCGAGGCTGTCGAATGAAACTGAACGTGGAAAAATTGCAGCCGCTCGGTCGGGCATTGATGCTTCCGATCGCGGTCCTGCCGATCGCGGCGCTCCTTCTCCGACTTGGCCAGTCGGACATGCTCGACATTCCGTTCATCGCCGCGGCAGGAAACGCGATCTTCGCGAATCTTGGCCTGGTGTTCGCCGCCGGTGTCGCGGTCGGTTTGGCGCGCGAAAATCATGGGGCTGCGGCGCTGGCGGGTGTGGTCGGCTATGTCGTCGTCACGGAGGGCGCGAAAGCGCTGCTGAAGCTGCCGCCCGACATCGTTCGTTTGTCCGATGTCGAACAGGCTGCGTGGCGAGCGAAGGAGATCGCAAAACTCAGCGTTCCGGCGGGTATACTCTCGGGGATCGCCGCGGGCCTGCTGTACAATCGCTTCTTCAACATCAAGCTGCCCGACTATCTCGCATTTTTTGGCGGCCGCCGTTTCGTCCCGATCGCTGCGGGACTCGCCGGGATCGTCGGGGCTGCGGCGTTCGGCTACGGATTTCCGTGGTTCGAATCGGCCGTCGATAATCTGAGCCGGTGGGTGGTCGGAGCCGGCCCGATCGGACTGTTCCTGTACGGCCTATTCAACCGCCTGCTGTTGATCACCGGTCTTCATCACATCCTCAACAATCTCGCCTGGTTTCTGCTCGGTGACTTCCACGGCGCAACCGGCGACCTGAAGCGTTTCTTCGCCGGTGATCCGACCGCTGGGGCCTTCATGTCGGGCTTCTTCCCCGTCATGATGTTCGGGCTGCCCGCCGCGTGCCTCGCCATGTACCGCAATGCGCTGCCCGAACGGCGCAAGGCGGTTGGCGGTCTGCTCCTCAGCGTCGCCTTGACCTCGCTCCTGACCGGAGTGACGGAGCCGATCGAGTTCCTGTTCATCTTCCTCGCGCCGCTGCTCTTCGCGCTCCACGCGGTCCTTACCGGGCTCTCGATGGTGATCATGGACGCGCTCGGGGTGAAGCTTGGTTTCGGCTTTTCCGCGGGCCTGTTCGATTATGTCCTGAACTATGGTTTGGCGACTCGCCCGCTCGTGCTGTTCCCCGTGGGAGCCGCTTATTTCGTCATTTATTATGTCACATTCAGCTGGTGCATTCGCCGATTCAATCTGGCGACGCCGGGCCGAGAGTCCGGGACTGACGTCGTTTCATCCACCGATCTTCCCGTTGGTGAGCGGGGACAAAAATTTGTCGATGCTTTGGGCGGGGCATCCAATCTCAAATCGGTCGATGCCTGCACGACCCGGCTTCGTCTCAGTCTCGGCGATCCGGCAGCAATCGACGAACCGGCCCTACGCGCGCTTGGCGCACGGGGGATCGTGCATCCGGGCGGTAATTCGCTGCAAGTCGTGCTGGGCCCAATCGCGGACCAGGTCGTCGAGGAGATACGTGCCGCGCAGTTTACCGTCGCTCGAGCCGCGCCCGACCTTGCGGCCGCGATCGCTCATGCACTTGAGCCGGCCGCAATTCGCTCGGTCGAGGTGCGGGGAAGCCGGCTGTTGGTGGAGCTCGAAGACTCTTCGCGACTGTCGGCGACCGAACTGGACAAGCTTGGAACGCGGGGTTGGGTGCGCGTCGAAGACGGTGTTCAGCTGATTATCGGCCCGGATGCCGACGCGGTCGCACGGTCGGAATTCCTGGCGACATTTTCCGACCCTCCAACCACCCCTCGATGATCGCGGCAATCCGCGACGCCGCTCTTCCGTCCCCATATGGAAGCGCTCGCCGCGACATGGCGGCATAAGCGGCCGGATCGGCCAGCAGCCGTCGAGTTTCGGCGACAATCCGATCCTTGCAAGTTCCGACGAGACGCATGTTGCCCGTTGCAACTCCCTCCGGGCGCTCAGTCTTTTCGCGCAACACGAGCAAGGGGACGCCGAGTGCCGGCGCTTCCTCCTGCATCCCGCCGGAATCGCTGAGAATCACATCCGCACAACGCATGCGATGGACAAGCTCGCCGTGCGAACAGGGATCGAGGAGCGCAAGATTTGGACAGTCCCGCAGCTGTTCGCGAAGGCTTCCGGCTACGTGCTTGTTCGGCGGTACGATGACGTCGAACCATCCGACGCCGCTCGATGCGAGCTCACGCACCGCGGAGGCGACCGCGGGGACGCCTCGGCTCCAACTCTCTCGGCGATGGCAGGTAACCAGCAACCGCGGCAGGGCTCGCTCGTGAATCGACCGGGATGGAAGCTGTGCGATCACCGAATGAAGCGCATCGATGCCGGTATTGCCAGTGACGTGAACTCGTCCCGGCACTCGTTCGCACGCGAGATTGAAGGCCGAGAGATCGGTCGGGGCAAACAGCAGATCGGCCTTGGCATCGATCTCGACGCGATATTCCTCCTCCGGCCACGGGAGGGCGCGATCGCGCGTTCGGAGGCCCGCTTCCACATGAGCGAGCGGGATTTGGGCAGCAGCCGCGGCTCGCGCGCCGCCAAGCGCGCTCGACGTATCTCCCTGCACGATCAGCAGATCGGGAGCATCGTCGAATACCGGCTCGAACGCGCTGGCGACCTTCGCGGCATGCGCATGCGGATCTTGCTCGCCGGGGCATCCGAAATGGATCGCGTCATAGTCGCGAAGACCATGATCCCCGAGGTCGAGCCCCGGATGCTGGCCCGTGACAACCAGCGACGGGCGGAGCGCACGCGCTGTCAGCGCATGAGCGACCGGGGCGAGTTTGATAGCTTCTGGCCTGGTGCCGATGACCAGCCTGATGTCGGCAGAATGCAGCCTTCCCCCTATCTCGGCTGGAGAAGACTGCCTCCGTTACGGATTTTTCTCAACGGAAATTGTCGGCGTAGGCCTGCAGCTTCAATCGGACCGGCGGCGCTGGGATGATGTGGTAGCTGAGACCGTGCTTGTCGCAATATGCGATCGCCGCTTCCTTGTTCGGGAAAGGCATCCGGACTTGAGTGTTGGTATCGCCCGAGCCGTTCCACCCGGTGAGCGGATCGGGCCGGAGCGCCTGCTGACGCTCGAACTCGACGAGCCAGCGGCCGGTATTGGCCTTGCCGGACTGGGTCGTCCGGCGGTCGAGCTCGGAAATCCGCGCGATGGTCATGATACCGCGTGAGGTGGCAAAGTGCCGACCGCAAATCAAGCCTCGTGAGTCCATATGCCAAGGCTGTTGAATTGTGCTAAGCGGCTCGTCCTTCCGGGACGCAAGGAGGGGCTCATGACAGTATCGAGATTTGCCAGCCTGTTCGTGACGGGGGGCTGCAGCCCTCGCGATCGCCGGGTGCAATAAACCCGCAACCGACAACAATGCGAGCGCAAGCGCGAATGAGTCCGTCGCTTCGGCCAACAGCGCGGCGCCCGGAGATCCGGTGGCGAGCGCCGAATCCGCGGCTCCGGCCGCGCTCGCGAAAAATGCGTCGATCGTGACCGCCGATGCCAGCGGTAACATGACCGAAGTGCGCAAGGGGACGAACGGCTGGACCTGCATGCCCGACGCGCCGACTACCCCGGGTCCCGATCCGATGTGCTTCGACGCCAATGCCGCCAAGTGGATCGACGCCATGCTGCATCACAAGCCGCCGCCCGGGGGCGTGGTTGGAATGATATACATGCTCGAAGGCGGCACGGACGCCAGCAACACCGATCCTTATGCGGCCTCGCCGACAGCGGACAATGACTGGGTCAAGACCGGGCCGCACGTCATGGTGGTCGGGTCGAAGGAGCTGCTCACCGGCTATCCGTCAGGCGCCAAGCCCGACACGAGCGTGCCCTACGTCATGTGGGCTGGAACGCCATACGCGCACTTGATGGTACCGGTTAAGCCCGGCAGCTGAACCCGCTAATAGCCGCGGGAGATTGCGAACTCGACGGCTTCGGTCAGCGCGGCTTTGGCCTTGCTCGCCGGGAAGTTCGCGAGCGCGTCGATTGCGCGCCGGCCGTAGTGACGAGCCCGCTCCAGCGTGTCGGCCAAAGCGCCGGTCGAGCCGAGCAGGCTGGCCGCGTGCGCCAGGTCGTCGTCGGTCACGCGCTCGCCGCCGATCGCGTCACGCCAGAACATCCGGTCGGCCTCGCTTCCGCGCGCATAGGCCAGGATTACGGGGAGGGTCATCTTGCCGTCGCGGAAGTCGTCGCCGACGCCTTTTCCCATGGTCGCGGAGTCGGATGCATAATCGATGACGTCGTCGGTCAGCTGGAAGGCGATGCCGAGGTTCTTGCCGAAGCTCTCCAGCGTCAGTTCAACGTCTTCATCGGCCTCCGCGACGACCGGCGCGACGCGGCATGCCGCGGCGAACAGCGCCGCGGTCTTGGCGCTTATGATCGTGAGATACTGATCCTCGTCGGTTTCGATCCTCCGCTGCGCGGTCAGTTGCTCGACCTCTCCCTCGGCGATCACCGCCGAAGCGGAACTGAGGATCCGAAGCACCTTGAGGCTCCCGTCCTCGACCATCAATTCGAACGCTCGGGAAAAGAGGAAGTCGCCCACGAGTACGCTGGCCGGATTGCCCCAGATCAGGTTCGCCGTGCGCCTTCCGCGGCGCATTCCCGATCCGTCGACGACGTCGTCGTGGAGCAACGTGGCCGTGTGGATGAATTCAACCGCCGCGGCGAGCTTGTGGTGGCGCGTACCGGGATAACCGAGCAGTGCCGCGCAGGCGAGCGTCAGCATCGGTCGCATTCGTTTTCCGCCACCGGCGATCAGGTGCCCGGCGAGCTCGGGGATCAACGCGACCTTGCTCTGCATGCGCTCGAGGATGACGGCGTTCACGCCATTCATGTCGGAAGCGACCAGCTCAAGCATAGGCTCGAGCGAATGCTCGACCTTTGAACGCAGCGAATATACGGTAGCGGTCACGGCGCCGCCCTAGCCGGGCAGCACCGCTTTTCCTAGCCGCCTACCAGATATGGGCTTAGCCCGCCGGCAAGGTCAGCCGCGCAAGCAGGCCGCCGAGGTCCTCGCTTTCTTCAAGATGGATCGATCCGCCATAGATTTCGGCGACGTCGCGGACGATCGCCAGGCCGAGCCCTGTGCCTGGCTTGCCGGTCGTGTCGAGCCGGGCGCCGCGCGTGAAGAGCGAGCCGATGTCCGCCTCGGGGATTCCGGGTCCGTCGTCCTCGATGATGATGTCGACCATCGAGCCTTTGGGCTCGACGGTGACGAACACCCGCCCCCCGCCATATTTCGCGGCGTTTTCGACGAGGTTGCCGACCATCTCGTCCAGGTCCTGGCGTTCGACCCGGACCTCGGCATCGTGATTGCCGGCGATGTCGACGGTGACGTCTTCGTAAAGGCGATCGATCGCTCGTTGGACCGCCTCGAGGCTATCCCACACGCGAGCCCGTGCCTGGGCCGTGGCACGCCGCCCGATCGCCCGTGCACGCGCGAGATGGTGGTCGATCTGGCGGCGCATCACCGATGCCTCGCGGATAACGGCGTCGTCGAGGTCCGGAGAGTCCGCCGTCGCGGCGTTCGTGATCACGGTCAGCGGGGTTTTGAGCGCGTGGGCAAGATTGCCGGCGTGGCGCCGCGCTTCCTCGGCTTGCGCTTCGCTGTGCGCAAGAAGCTGGTTGATCTCCTCGGTCATCGGCCGGATTTCGGCCGGGAAGTCCTCGCCGATGCGGGTTCGAGTGCCGGAGCGGATCGACGCGACCTCCTGGCGGACCAGCCGGAGCGGCCAAAGGCCATAGAAAGTCTGCAGCGCGGCCAGGACGATAAGGCCGATTCCAAGCGCGAGGAAACTCCAGAACAAGGTCGAGCGCAGTTGCCGGATCTGGTCGTCGATCGTCTCGCGCGATTGCGCGACCTGGAACCGCCAGCGAACCGGTGAGCCGGGCAGGATCGCATCCCGCTCCGCGACTCGGATCGGTTCGGAATGGCCAACCGCCGAGAATTCGTTGCTGTCGTAGAGGTGCGGCTTGACGTCGTTATGGTCGTTCGAGACCTCCAGTCGCCGGTCCCACAGCGACCGCGAGGCGAAGGTGTCGGCGCCGTTGCCGCTGATTTGGAAATAGAGTCCGGAATAAGGCTCGATGAAACGCTGGTCGGCGGGAGGGCGGGTGAAGCGGACCTCGCTCGCGGGTCCGATTTCGGACGCGCCGATCATTGAGTTGAGGACCCGGACGAGCTGCTCGTCGAAATTCGCGACGATCGAGCGGCTGAGCACCCGATCGAGAGCGAACCCGCCAAGCAGGAGAAGCGCGATGATCCAAACCGCCGCAACGCCGATCATTCGCCGGCTGAGCGACCCGGTGCGATGGCGGCGCGCCCGCGGCGAAGCGGTCGGTCGAGCCTCGGCCGCCGCCGTTACCGGGGCGGCTTCCCCATTCAACTGGCGCGAGCCTCCGCCGGCTCTTCAAGACTGTAGCCGAGCCCGCGGATCGTGGTGATGACGTCGGCTCCCAGCTTCTTCCGGATCCGGGTGACGAACACCTCGATCGTGTTCGAATCGCGGTCGAAGTCCTGATCGTAGATATGCTCGATAAGCTCGGTACGGCTGACCACCTTGCCCTTGTGGTGCATTAGGTAGGAAAGCAGCTTGTATTCCTGCGCGGTGAGCTTCACCGGCTCCCCCGCCTTCGTGACCTTGCCGGACCGGGTGTCGAGCCGGATGTCGCCGGCGATGAGCTCGCTCGATGCATTGCCCGACGAACGGCGGATCAGCGCGCGCAGCCGAGCGATCAGTTCTTCGGTTTGGAAGGGCTTGGCCAGATAGTCGTCGGCGCCGGCATCGAGCCCTGCGACCTTGTCCGACCAGCTGTCGCGCGCCGTCAGGACCAGGACGGGCATCTTGCGGGCCTCTTTGCGCCAGCGATCGAGCACCGTGAGCCCGTCGATCTCGGGCAGGCCGAGATCGAGGATCACCGCATCATAGCTTTCGGTTGAACCGAGATAATGGCCGTCTTCGCCGTCTGTCGCCAGGTCCACCGCGTAACCCGCTCCTTCGAGCGTCGAGCGCAGCTGGCGCCCGAGATTGGGTTCGTCTTCGACGATCAGAACGCGCATTTGGGTTCCCCGAACCTGTTCATCTTCGCAGTCAACCCGCGTTGCGGCGAAGAGTTGCTTAGGTGGAACGAAGTGGGAAATGCGATCCAAATGTCAATTGGGCGAGTTCATGGGCGCGAACGTCGGACGATGCGGCCGGTTAGAGCATCGACGTCCACCCAGATCACTCGGCCGTTTTCCATGAATTTCAGGCGGTACGTGCCGCCGTTGAGCTCGGGACCGAGATAGTCGGCGCCGCCCATGAACGGCCTCACCCTCCGCTCGATCTGCGGAAGGGGCAGCGCACGACCCTGCTGCGTGTCACGGAAGGCCTTGTCGGCTTCGCGCGGTGGATCGGCCAGCGCGGGAGCGCCGGCAAGCGTAGCAGCGAGAAGTGCCGCAAGAAGGGTCCGAAACAGGGTCATATACGCGAACTCTTTTCCGGGGCGGGTTCTAACACACACCATTGAATGCGCTATGAATGTGCCGGAACGCCCCCGTTCAGCTGTTCGGCTCCCACAACTCGATGGGATTGCCTTCGGGATCGTGGATCCGGGCGAACCGCCCGATTCCCATCGAGTCCCATTCCTCGTTGGTGATGACCTCGATCCCGGCCGATCGAAGGTCGGCCAGCAAGCCGTCGAGATCGCGCACGCGAAGGTTGACCATCGCCGTACGATCGGACGGGAAATAGTCGGTATCGTGCTTGAAGGGTTCGAACACCATCGGGCCGCCGTGATGGAACCACACCCATTCGTTTGACTTGCCGTTCTCGTCGGTTCCGCAGCCGCCTCCGACCCCCAGATGGTCCTTGTACCAGGTCTTGAGCGCCGGCGGATCCTTGGCTCGAAAGAAGTAGCCCCCCATTCCGATGACAGGCATTCAAAGAGCCCTTCCTATTCCCGCTTCACGAGCAGCGTGGCAGAAACGGCGTCGTTGCGCCAGCGGGCGGCGAGCCCTTACAGCGCGCCAATGGCTGCGCCCATCCTCTCCTACGAAGGCCTTGGATTGATCCAGGGCGAGGGCTGGCTGTTCCGCGGCCTCGACCTCTACATTGGCGAGCGCGACCGGCTCGCTTTCATCGGACGGAACGGCGCCGGGAAAACGACCCTGTTCAAATGCCTGGCCGCACTGATCGACCCGGACGAGGGCAAGAGAACGATCGTTCCGGGGAGGAATGTCGTGCTGCTCGAGCAAGATCCTCCAATGAACGGCTTCGAAACGCTGAACGACTGGGTCCTGAGCGAGCCGAATGGGCCGCGGCCGCATGAGGCGGATGCGATCGCTCACCAGCTCGGGATCGACCTGTCGCGGCCGGTTGCGACGGCCAGCGGCGGGGAGCGGCGCCGCGCTGCGATCACCCGCGCGCTCGCGCAAAAACCCGACGTGCTCTTACTCGACGAACCGACCAATCACCTCGACCTGTCGGCGATCGAATGGCTGGAAGACTGGCTCAAGCGGTTCAAGGGCGCCTTTATCGCCATCAGTCACGACCGGACCTTCCTGACCCGCCTTACAACCAGCTGTCTTTGGCTGGATCGCGGCCAGCTGAGGCGCGCGGAAATCGGCTTCGGCGGCTTCGAAGCCTGGACCGAGCGTATTTACGAGGAAGAGGCGAGGGCGGCGGAGAAGCTGGACGCCAAGCTAAAGCTGGAGCTTCACTGGCTTCAGCGCGGAGTGACCGCTCGGCGGCGCCGCAACCAGGGGCGGCTCGCGAAGCTGCATGAGATGCGCGCGCAACGCGCGGCGATGCTGGGAAGCGCCGGAACCGCGAAACTCGCGCTCGCCAAGGACGACGTGCGCTCAAAGACCGTGATCGACGCCGAGGCTGTGTCGAAGGGCTACGGCGAGCGGGCTATCATCAAGGATTTCTCGCTGCGCGTTCAGCGCGGCGACCGGATCGGGATTGTCGGTCCGAACGGCGCAGGCAAGACGACCTTGCTCAAGCTTCTGACCGGCGAGCTTACGCCGGATAGCGGCACGGTGACGGTGGCGAAGTCTCTGTCCGGGATCGTCATCGACCAGCAGCGCAAGCTCATGGAGCCGCAAAAGCGCGTTCGCGACGTGCTCGCCCACGGCGGAGATTGGATCGAGGTCCGGGGCTCGAAAAAGCACATCAAGGGCTATTTGAAGGAATTCCTGTTCGACCCCGGGCTGGCGGATGCGCCGATCGGATCGCTATCGGGCGGCGAGCGGTCCCGCCTGCTGCTGGCGCGTGAATTCGCGCGCCAGGCGAACCTCCTGGTGCTCGACGAGCCGACCAACGATCTCGACCTCGAGACCCTCGACCTCCTGCAGGAGGTGATCGCGGATTATGACGGGACGGTGCTGATCGTCAGCCACGACCGCGACTTTCTCGACCGTACGGTGACGATAACCCTCGGTCTCGACGGGTCGGGCAAGGTCGACGTGATCGCGGGCGGCTATGAGGATTGGGTCAAAAAGCGGTACCAGGCGGTGCGCGCTCCTGCGAAGGCAGGCGCCCAGACGCGCGTAGCGCTCAAAGAAAAAGAGTCTGGACCCATGCGTTCGCAGGGGAACAGCAAGCTCAGCTATAAGGACCAACGCGATTACGACCGGCTACCCGGCGAGATCGAGCGGCTCGAGGCCGAGGTCGCCGCCGACGAAGCGGCGCTACACGATCCGGACCTCTATGCCCGCGATCCGACGCGCTTTGCGGAGCTCACCGAACGGATCGCGCGCAACCGCGCGGAGATCGAAGCGGCCGAGCTGCGCTGGCTGGAAGTCGCCGAGATGGCGGAGACGCTCGCCCGAGCCTAGCCCCGCTCGGTCCGCGGCGAGCCGCCCATAAGCGTCGCATCGCGTTCGCGGATTCGCCGCTCGAGCATCGAGAGCGGCATCGCGCCTTCCCGGATGATCTCGTGGAACTGCTTGATGTCGAACCGGTCGCCGAGCGTCCGTTTCGATTCATCGCGCGCTCGAACCCAGGCCATGTGGCCGACTTTGTAGCTGCACGCCTGGCCGATGCTGACGCAGTATCTCTCCACTTCACGTTGGGAACGCGGCCGCGCGAAACCGGTCGTCCGGACCATGTAATCGGTCGCTTGTTCGCGGGTCCAGCGCTTGGTGTGGAGTCCGGTGTCGACCACCAAGCGCGCGGCGCGGAACAGGAAGGACTGAAGGAAGCCCGCGCGCCCCAGCGGGTCGTCGTTATAGACTCCGAGCTCATCGGAGAGCTGTTCCGCGTACAGCGCCCACCCTTCCGAATAAGCCGAGAAAAAGCCGAGCTTGCGAAGCGTCGGGATATCCTTCGATTCCTGGGAAATGCTGATCTGAAGGTGATGGCCGGGGACGCCTTCATGATAGCTGAGCGTCGGAAGCGTGAACTTCGGCCAATCGCCCATATCCTTGAGGTTGATGAAGTAGATCGCGGGCCGCGATCCGTCGAGCGCCGCCCGGCGGTAATAGCCATTGGACGCGCCGTCCTGGATTTCGATGGGGACCCGGCGGATTTCGAGCGGTGCGTTGGGCAGCGTCGCAAATGCCGTGGGCAGGCGGCCATACATATCCTTGACGCCCATGTTGAGGCTGGCGAGCAGCTCGGCCCGGCCGGCATCGCTGTCCGCGTACAGCTGCTTCGGGTTCTTGTTGAGGGCGGCGATGCGCTCGCCGACGCTTCCCTGGGTATAGCCCTGGCTCTTCAAAATCGCGTCGATCTGGCTGGAGATGTCGGCGACCTGCTGAAGGCCCATCTGGTGCACTTCGGCCGGTGAGAAGTTGGTGGTTGTCGCCTGGCGCAGCGCCTCGGCATAGATTGCGGCGCCGTCGGTCAGGCGCCACGCGCCGTCGCCGGGCCGGCTCGTCGGCTTCAATTTCTCCATCGCCGCGATCTGGCGGTCGAGCGCCGGGTAGACGGCTTTGGCGACGATGTCGGTTGCCTGCCGGCTCCAGTCGCCCGCGATGCCCTTCGCCGCCGTCCGCTTGGCGACGGAGTCGACGATGGTGCTCGCTTCGGGAGCGACACTGCGCAGCTTGTGCATCTGTCCGAGGGCGAGGTCGATCGACCAGGCGGGCGCAAGGAATCCGCGCCCCGCCTGGTAGCGCTGCTCGGAAGTGTCGTTGTCGAGCACCGTCGCGAATTGCTGCAGGCGGGACAGATAGGCCTCGGCATCGGCCGAATTCTCAATCGTGTGCGACGTGTTGAGGAAGTCGGGAATGTCGAAATAAGCGCCGTCCTGCTGGCTGATCGTGTACGGCCCCTGGGCCGAGCCGATGTTCCAGCGCGTTTGAGCGACGGTCGCGTTGTTTAGCGAATAGAGCACCACCTCGCGGTTGAGCTTGGCGGCATCCGACAGGGTTGCCGGGTTGAAAGCCCTCAGCTTCGCGATCGCGCGGCGGTTGCGGGCGAGGTTCTTCTGGCGTGAAACAGGAGTTGGATCGGTGTCGAACTTGGCCTTGAGCGCCGCGTTGGGACCCTTGTCGAGGCCCAGGGATGTCGCAAGCTCGGGCGAATTGCGGACCCGCTCCTGGAAGATGTCTTCGAAGGCCTGGTTGAGGCGGGCGTCGGCACTTCCAGCCTTGGTGACGACGGCAAGTGCTGGAGCTTCGGTGAGTGGAAGGAGCGCGACGGTCGCGCCGGTAGCGAGGAATGAACGACGATCCATGGATTGATCCCGTAGGCATGCGGATAAGAAGCCGGGGACCTTAGCGCGCGAGTTGCCGCTCGCAAATCCGCTCGTCGAAAGTGCAGCTACGCTTGCAGACGATATTGCTTGAGCAAATCGTAGAGCGTCGGCCGGCTGATCCCCAGCAACTTGGCCGCTCCGGAAATATTATTGTCCGTCCGGCTCATTGCCTGTCGGATGGCCCTTCGGTCCGCAGTCTCGCGCGCGGCCCGGAGGTTGATCAGCTCGGGGTCTTCGGGGGCGGCGCCCGGAAAATCGAGGTCAGCCGCGCCGATGGTCCGGCCCTCCGCCATGATCACCGCGCGCTTGATCCGATTTTCAAGCTCGCGCACATTTCCCGGCCAGGCATAAGCGTCGATCGCCGCGAGTGCGTCGGCCGACAGGGCCTGAACCTTGGGGTTAAGCTCGCGCCCGAAGCGATTGACGAAATGGCGCGCTAAAAGGACCGAGTCGCCCGCCCGCTCGGCGAGCGAGGGGATCTTCACCACAATCTCGGCTAGGCGATAATAAAGGTCCTCGCGGAAGAGCCCGTTGGCGATCATCGCTTCCAGGTCCTGATGAGTCGCGCAGACGATCCGGGTGTCGACCGCGATCGGCTGGCGACCGCCAATCCGCTCGATCACGCGTTCCTGGAGGAAGCGCAGCAGCTTGACCTGGAGCGGAAGCGGAATGTCCCCGACCTCGTCCAGGAACAAGGTTCCGCCCTCCGCTAGCTCGATCTTGCCGACGTTCGATTTGACCGCGCCGGTAAAGGCGCCGCGTTCATAGCCGAATAGTTCGGCCTCGAGCAGGTTCTCGGGGATGGCTGCGCAATTGATCGCGATGAACTCGCCCTTTCGGTTGCTCTTGTCGTGCACCGCTCGGGCAAGCAATTCCTTGCCCGTGCCGCTTGCGCCCAGGAGCATGACCGAAACGTCGGCGCTCGCCACGCGCTCGATCGTCTTGGCCACCTTCATCATTTCTGGCGCGCAGCTGATGATGGCTCCGAGAACCGCGCTCCCGCCGTCGCCTTCGAGCCGGCGGTTCTCGCTTTCGATCTCGTGAAGATGAAAGGCGCGCGCGACGATCAACCCAAGATCGTCGATGTCGACCGGCTTCTTGTAAAAGTCGTAGGCGCCGAGCGAGATCGCCTTCAATGCGCTCTCCCGAGCGCCATGCCCGGTCGCGACGATAACCTTGGTGTCGGGTTTCAGCCGGATGATTTCCTGAAGCGTTGCGAACCCTTCCTCGACTCCGTCTGGATCGGGCGGAAGGCCGAGATCGAGGGTGACGACGGCGGGCTCGTGAAGCCGCAAGGCATCGATCGCCTGCGAACGATCGCCGGCCGCGACGACGCGGTAGCCGTCATATGCCCATTTCAACTGCCGCTGCAGACCCTCGTCGTCTTCAACAACGAGTAGCACGGGAAGGTTGGTTTCGTCCGTCATGCACGTTTCCTAACCGGTTCGGCGGCCGCCTCCGCGGCGGGTAGCAGGATGGTAAAGGTGGTGCCCTTGCCGGGGTTGCTGTCCACCCCGAGGTGGCCGCCCATGGCAGCGACCAGCGAGCGGGCTTCGAATGCGCCGATGCCGAAGCCGCCAGGCTTGGATGAAGAGAAAGGCTGGAACAGGCGATTGCGAAGGAAGTCGGAATCCATGCCGACGCCTTTGTCGCTGACGGCGATTGCTACGCTGTCGTCGAGCGACGATACGCGGATCTTGACCGGAAGCGTCGGCGAACAGGCTTCGACGGCATTCTGAATGAGGTGCCCGACAGCTTGCTCCAGTGCGGCGCCGTCGAATTTGGCCCAAAGGCTCGCATCGCCGATCAGCTTGACGTCGTGATCTCCGCGCTTGGCGGCGATTGCCGCGGTGAGAACGGGGCGAAGCGGCTGAGCTTCGACACGCTGCACACGCGCCGACGATCGCGGCGACAAGCGCGCAAGGAGGTCGTTCATCTTGTCGACCGAACTTTTGAGTGTCGCGACCATGTCGGACCGAAATTCCGCATTATCGGCGTGGCGCTCGGCGTTACGAGCGACGAGCGACAGCTGGCTCACGAGATTCTTTACGTCGTGAAGGATGAAGGCGAAGCGGCGGTTGAATTCCTCGAACCGCTGCGCGTTCGACAGTGCCTCCTGGCCGTGGGCCTCCGCCAGAGAACTCGCGGCCTGGCGGCCCGCGGTACGCAGCAGGTCGAAATCTTCCCAGTCGAGCGGACGCCGATACTCGGGCGCGGCGAGCAGGACGATGCCAACCAGGCGTTCGTGGTGGATAAGCGGTACGCCCGCCCATACCGACGGTTCGTCCAGGATCCACCCCGGCACGGGCAGCGAGCGATCCTCCGGCGGCCCAAAGCCGCCGCGAAGCGCATCGAACTCGATGATACGTCCGCGATTTTCGACTTCGGCCCAGAAGTTGGAGTCGTGCTCGATCGCTCCGCTCTGCGGTGTCGCGCCTGGCCAATTGAACGACGCCGCGGTTGCGATCGCCCCGGCTTGATCCGAGGCGAGCAGCAAGCCGCCGGGCGCATCCGCGATGTCGGCGAACGCCTTGATCATCCGATCGGCGAGCGGGGCGGCGTCCTCACCCGACCGGCCGAGCGTGTCGGTGAACCGCAACCATTCGGTGCGATAGTCGTAACGATGCTCGAACAAATGCTTGGAAAGCTTCACCTTCATCCAGCCGCGCGTCCACGGCGACAAAGCCAGCGCCGCGAGCCCAGCAATCATCGTCAAGACCAGTGCGGCGGTGCTGGCGCTCGCCCAATCCCAATGGGTCCGCCGGAACGCGGTCGCTAGCCCTGACATTGTCGCGAGATAGATGCAGATGCCGAGCAGGGAGAGCGACTGGAAGGTTGCTGCTCGCGATAGCTTGATCTTGAGCGAGCTGGTGAGGCCGGCACTCGCCACGAACAACGGCGCGATGAAGGCCATCAAGACCCCGCGCAGCTGGAACAGCAGATCGACGCTCGATGAGTAGGACCCTTGGAGGTAGGCAAGCGTCGCGAGGTTAAGGTCGTAGCCCCACATCAAGGTGAGGCCGAGCATCGGTCCGCGGATCCTCAGCCGGCTTTCCGCCGCCGCCTGGCCGTACACGTTATGAACGAGCACTAGCGCGCCTGCCGACGTAGTGATCCTGAGAAGGCTGCCGGTCGTCAGCACGTCATTCAATTGTGCTTCGGTCATCGGCACGACGAACATCAGGGCGCTCAGCGCAAAGTGCAGGCCGATCGACAGCGCGACGGCCGCAAAGACGAGGCGAAGTCCACTGAGCGCGGTACCGCGCGACATGTCGTACAGCAGCATGACCCACAAAAGGTTGCGCACGGTTCCAAGAGTCATGGTCATGGGGTCGGTCCGGCCCCAGATTGCGGCGACGGACGCCCAGACCGCGGTCCCCGCGCAAGCGGCGAGAAGCAGTTTTTCCGGGCGCTCGCCGCGCGAGCGCGCTCGCCACAGGACGATCGACGCAAAGGCGCACGCCGCGAGCGCGTAGCTCCAGAAAGCGATGAGCCCGTTCACTGGCGCGCACCTGTCAAATCAGCCGACATGGGCTGGGGTGTCGCTAAACTTTACAAATAAGTGGTGAACGCGCGGCCGGTTCGCGCCGAATTACCCTTTTTTCAGAATGTCGATCGCCGCGATCGTCATCGCCTCGGTGGCCGTCGAAATCACCTTTTCCGCATCCGGTGCCCAGAAGGGACTGTGGAGCGCGGGCAACTTCAGCGTGTCTCCCTTCACCGCGTCCCACTTTTCTTGTGGAACTCCGCCGACCCAGAAGATCACGCTCTCCTTGGTCTTGTCGGCGAGCCAGAAACGGCTGAAGTCCTCGGCGGCCATCACCGGTTCCGGCTGGGTGACCCGGTCTTGACCGAAATGGGTCGCGAACAGCTTGGTTAGCCGTCCCGACAAGGCCTCGGTGTTGAACGTCGCGTCGGCCGAGGGCTGCTCGATTTCGACCGTGGGCATTCGATCTTCGGGAATGCCGGCAGCGATCGCTTCGCCGCGAACGATTCGAGCGATGCCGTCCAGCAACAGCTTGCGGGTTTCCGGCTTGTAGCTTCGCACGGTCAGCGCAAGCTTCGCTTCGTCGGGGATGATGTTGCTCTTGGTCCCGGCATGGAAACTGCCGACGGTGACCACCGCCGGATCGAGTGGGTTGTTCTCGCGGCTGACCAGGGTTTGCAACGCGGAGACGATCCGCGACGCCAGCACGATCGGATCCTTGGTATTCTGCGGATAGGCGCCGTGGCCGCCCAGGCCCTTCACGGAAATGTTCACCGTGTCGACGTTGGCGAGTACGTAACCCGGGACCACGCCGATGACTCCGGCGGGGAGCGTCGCGCTGTCATGGAAGGCGAGAAGATAGTCGGGCTTCGGGAAGCGGGTGAACAACCCGTCGTCGAGCATCGCCTTGGCACCCATCACCCGCTCTTCGCCGGGCTGAAGGATCATGACGAGCGTGCCGGACCATTGACCTTTCATGGCCGACAAGCGCTTCGCTGTTGCGAGCCACGTCGTGATATGCGTGTCGTGGCCGCAGGCGTGCATCACCGGCGTGTCGGTGCCGTCGGGCAGCTTGCCCGTCGCCTTCGAAGCGAAGGCGAGTCCGGTCTGTTCCTTGACCGGAAGCGCATCCATGTCGGCGCGGATCAGCAGGACTGGTCCAGGGCCGTTTTTCATGACAGCAACCACGCCGGTCTTGCCCACATGCTCGGTGACCTCGAAGCCCAGCTTCTTCATATCCGAAGCGAGGAGGGCCGGTGTGCGCACCTCCTGCATGCTGAGCTCGGGATGCTCGTGGAGGTCGCGGTAGAGCTTCATCAGCTGCGGCATGTCGGCGCGGATTGCGTCGGACAAAGCAGCGGCGGACGCGGGGGTGGGCAGCGTCATCGCCGCGGCAAGTAGCAGAAACCTCTTCATCAACGCACTCCCTAAGAAGCCGGTACGAGCTCCATCACGTCAGTCTGCGATTCGAAGGCGGGGGCGGGCATGACGAGCCGCCAGCGATTGACTCCGATGCGCTCGACGTAGCCCGCCACGTCGCGAGTTTGGTCCTGGCCATATTGCATGGCCTCGCGTTCGTCCCCGAGGACGAGCGTTCCGAGGAACACCTGACGCATCGCATCGCCGGGAAAGATCAGCCCGACCGGGCGCTGCGAACCGGTGAGCTTGGCAAAGCCCTGGAGGTCGCGCTCTTGCTGGACCCGGCACGCGAAGGCCGGATAGCTGACATAATCGAGCATTCCAGGCGACTTGGCGCCGAGCTTGATCACTCGGCATGCATACATTCCGTTGGCGATGGGCCCGCCGCCGAGCGCGCTGTCGGGATCGAGCAAGGCCCCGGCGCGCGCAATATCGGCCGCGTGGCCGGATTTGCGCGCTGCGTCGAGCGCGTTGGTGAATGCTTTGCGCCAGTCGCGCAGCCGCTTCCGGTCTTGCTCCGTAGCCACCTGGCGCCAGTCGCGGGTCCATTCCGGGATCATTCCCGTCGAGGAATGGACGGCGTTGCATCCCGAAAGGATCAGGAAGACGAGCAGGAGTGCCGAACGCATCGGCGGGAGCCTAAGCGGCAGTCCAGCCGCCGTCCATGCTGAGATTGGCCCCCGTGATCGACTTTGCGTCCTCGCTGCACAGGAAGACCGCAAATGCAGCCACCTCTTCCGGGGTGACGAAACGCTTGGTCGGCTGGGCAGCGAGCAGCACGTCGTTCATCACTTGCTCCCGGGTGAGGTTTCGCGCCTTCATCGTGTCGGGGATCTGGTTCTCGACCAGGCTGGTCCAGACATAACCCGGGCTGATGCAGTTGATCGTGACCCCGCTGGTGGCGTTTTCCAATGCAACCGCCTTGGTCAGGCCGGCAATGGCGTGCTTGGA
>JBKPOR010000070.1:0-5828 GCA_046765675.1 Pseudomonadota bacterium | reverse complement strand
GCGCGCGGGTCACACCGTCGGCGCGGTTCACACCAACGGTTTGATACAAGGGATTGATGGCTGGAACGACGTCGATCGCTGCGTTGAACGGCCCGTTGTTGCCGGTGTCTTCCGCACCATCCGCCGACAGGTCGACATCGGCGAGGCCGAGGCGGGAGAAGCCCGCGACGATCCCCGGCGTGACCCACTTGCCGGTGGCGTCGATGATTTGTGCGCCGGCGGGCACACCGACTCCGGCGCCAGCGGCGACTACCCGCCCGTTGCGGACCACGACCGTGCCTCCGCGAATCGGCTCCGATCCATCGCCCTTGGCGACAATGCCGTTGACGATCGCGAAGGTCTGGGCGCCGACGGGTGTCGCCAACACCATCGTCATTCCCGCGAAAGCGATTGCAAGCAATCCTCCCCGGAACGGGGAGGTGGCGCGCCGAAGGCGTGACGGAGGGGTCGACTGCCCCGTCCCCGACCCCTCCACCAGCTTCGCTGGTCCCCCTCCCCGTCCCGGGGAGGAGTTGATGAGGGCCGTCATTTCACATCCCCTTCGCCGGGCTGGCCGAGCTCGAAGTCGCTGACCGGCCGTTTCTTCGGGTCGTTGGAATCGTACATTTCAGCGCCGTCGATCCACACGCGTTCCGGCCGCGTATAGTCGCTGAACGGATCGCCATTCCAAAGCACCACATCGGCCATTTTCCCGGCCGCCAGTGTTCCGGTCCTGTCGAGGATTCCGAGTGCCTTGGCCGGATTTCGGCTGAGCCATTCCCAGGCAACGGCCTCAGTAAGATTCGGAATCCCCGCGCGAATCCCGTCTGCGAGCGCTTTGGCCGCCTCCTGGTTCAGCCGCTGGATGTAATTTGCATCGTCTGAATGGACGATCGCGCAGGCCCCTGCATTGTGAACCAGCGGAACGTTCTCCTTGATCGCGTCATAGGCTTCCATTTTGAAGCCGTACCAATCGGCCCACATCACGCCGCAAATGTCGTTCGCAGCGAGAACATCGGCGATCTTATAGGCCTCGACCGCATGGTGGAACGCGGTGATGTGATAGCCGAACTCCTTGGACATATCGATCATGTTGGCCATTTCGTCGGCGCGATAGCAGTGGTTCTGGACCAGGATCTTGCCGTCCAGGACGCCCTTCAGAGTGTCCATGGCAAGGTCCCGCTCGGGCATGTCGCCGCCGTTCCTGTAATATTTGTCCCACTTGCGCTTGTAGGCCTGGGCCTTGACCCAGGTCGCCCGGGCAAGTGCGATATTGCCCATCCTCGTCTGGGGCATGTTGCCCTTCGAGCCATAGACCCGTTTCGGGTTTTCGCCGCAGGCCATCTTGAGCCCGTAGGGCGCGCCGGGGAACTTCATGTCTTGAGCTGTTCGGCCCGGGACGTTCTTCAGCACCACCGACCGGCCGCCGAACAGGTTCGCCGAACCGGGCAGAACCTGCAGGGTCGTCACTCCGCCGTTCATCAGCGCTCGTGAGAAGCCCGGGTCCTGCGGCCACACGCTGTGTTCGGCCCAGACTTCCGGCCGCACCGGCGAGGTCGCCTCATTGCCGTCCGACAGCGCCTGGACTCCGGGCGATGGATAATCGCCCAGGTGGCTGTGAACGTCGATGATTCCGGGGGTTACGAACTTGCCGTTGCCGTCGATCTCCACCGCTCCGGCAGGCGACGCAAGCTCGGGCCCGCCGACCGCCTGGATGACCCCATCGCCGAACACGACGGTACCGTCGTTGATCTGGTGGCCGTCGCCGTCGAGCACGGTCGCGTGGCGGAGGACGGTCGGCACACCCGGATAGCGCTGATAGGTCGACGGATAAGGATCCTCATTGAGGTGGATTGCCGGCGCGGGCTTGGGCTTGGACTCCATGGCCGCGCAGGCGCTGAGCGCGACGGAGGCGGCCGTGATGGCCAGCAGTCGGGGCGTCATTTAACCCCGTGCATCCATTTCTGGAGCGGCCAGGAGAGCAGGAACAGCAGCGCGCCCGCGGCGATGGCGATCCAGGCGATGGTGGTGAAGGTCGAGGTATAGGCCTCTAGGCTCACCTTGAGGTTCGTCACCTGGCCGCCGACGGTCTCGACGCTGGCGAACTGCGCGACCATGCCAGCGAAATATTGCGCGACCGAGATCGACAGGAACCACACGCCCATCATCAGGCCGACAACGCGGGCGATCGATAGTTTCGTGATCATGCTGAGGCCCACGGGCGAGATGCAGAGTTCGGCGAGTGAGTGGAGCAAATAGAGCCCGCCCAGCCACCACAGGCCCACCTGGAAGTTGTTGGCGGGCCCGGCGAAGGTCGAACCCCAAACCAGGAACAGGAAACCCGCGCCCACTCCGGCGAGCGCGATCGAGAACTTGACCGGGATCGATGGTTCCAGTCCGCGCTTCGCGAGGAACACCCAAAGCATGCTCATCAGCGGCGCGAACAGCACGATGCACGCGGGATTGAACTGCTGGGTCTGCGGGGCCGACATCGTGAACAGGCCGAACACACTCCGGTCCGTATTCCGGTCGGCGAACAGGGTCAGCGAAGAGCCCGCTTGCTCGAACAACGTCCAGAAGAAGACGTTGAAGACGATGAGCACCATTGCGGCGGTCATCATCTGCGCTTCCGTGCGGGTGCCCTTGGTATAGGACCAAATGAGGATCGCCGGCACGCTGATCACAAAGGTTCCGAACAGCAATTTGCCCATCAGCGACAGCGAGATGAGGTAGCCGACAAAGCCCGACCCCTCGGCGGCCGGAGCGGAGTTCATGAGGTTGCTAAACAGGAACACCAGCACCGGCACCGCGACGATGGCGCCGATATAGATGACTACGTCGCGATTGGGCGCATCCGCCGGCCGGTCCCCGTAGCCGTCCAGACGACCTCCGTCGAACTGCATCAGGCAGTAACTGATCAGCATCCCCACTCCGGCGAGGCTAAGTCCGGCCCACCAGCCTATCCAGTCGGCAAGAACAGGGCAGAAGAGCTGCCCGAGGACCGATCCGAGGTTGATCCCCATGTAGAAGATGGTGAAGCCGGCATCGCGTCGCCGGTCGCCCTGTGCGTAGAGCGTGCCCACGATCGTCGAGATGTTCGGCTTGAAGAAGCCGTTGCCGACCGAAATCAGCGAAAGCGCGATCAGCATGATGGCGACGGTGAGCGGGTTGCGATCGGCCCCGGCCTCCATCGACCCTTTCGGCAGGTGCCTCGCTTCGGTTCCATTGTCGAGCAGCGAGATCGAGCCGTCCTCGTTGCCCTTGATCAGAAGCTTCTTGCCGCTGTCGAGGAGGTACCGGGCCTCTTGTGGATTGCTGGTCGGACGATCGACGAAATTGTCGACCACGACTTCGTACCGTTTGCCGTCGACCGTGGCGTAGGGCTTTGCCGGCGCGCCGCCGAACGCGAGAGTGAAATAGCCGATCGCCATGATGATCGCGCCGAACTTCACCGCACGCTTTGACCCGAGGAATTGGTCGGCGAGGAGGCCGCCGACCAGCGGCGTCAGGTAAACTAGCGCGGTATAGCCGCCGTAGAGCCCGGTGGCTTGCTGGTCGGAAAAGAGAAAGTGCTTGGTCAGATAAAGCGTCAGCAGCGCCCGCATTCCGTAATAGCCGAACCGCTCCCACATTTCGGTGGTGAACAGTCGCGCAAGCTGCCGCGGGTGACCGAACCAGGTCTTCTTCTCGGCTGGATTTTGGTGGCTGGTGTCGGGTGCGCCCGGTTCTTCCACTGCCGGTGTGTCGACCATTGATGTTCTCTCCCCAGAGCGAGCGGCAACGTAACGGGCAAAACCGGCTTGTGAAGCCGATTGTTGCATGCCGGCGCTGCGGCTATCGCGCTGGTCGATGCTCAATGACCGTTCATCGATCCTTTCGCTCCTCGAGACTCGGCGTTCGGGGAAACCGCGTGAGCTCGTCGGACCCGGCCCGACCGCCGAAGAAATGCAGCGGATCCTGACGCTCGCCGCGAGGGTGCCCGATCACGGCAAGCTCACTCCCTGGCGCTTCGTCCTCATCGGCGACGACCGGCGCGAAGACTTCGCGCGCCTGCTGGATCGGGTGCTTGCCGTGGAGGATCCTGGCGCGGCGCCGGCGATCCATGAGAAAGCCGCCCAGTTCGCTCATTATGCCGGCCAGCTGGTCGTGCTGATCTCAGCCCCCGTCGAAGGACACAAGATTCCGGTGTGGGAGCAGCAATTGTCCTGCGGCGCCGCCGGGATGAACCTGCTTACCGCGGCGCACGCCCTCGGCTTTGTCGCAGGCTGGGTCACCGGATGGCAGGCCTATTCGCCGATGGTGAATGCGGCCTTTTGTTCGCCGGGCGAGCGAATCGCCGGCTTCATTTTCATCGGCCATCCGATGCGCGAGCTCGAAGATCGGCCGCGGCCGGACGTCGGCGATGTGGCCGAACGGTGGGAGCCGTCGCAACTTTAACCTGGGTCAGTTGAATTTCCCGTGCGCCGCTGTATTATGACAGCATGACGCTTCGTACCCAGCACGATAAGCCGGTCTATGTTCGCCTGCGCGAGATCATCGCCGACGCGATCCTCGCCGGCAAATATGGCGATGGCGACCCTCTCCCCTCGGTCCGGGCGCTTGCCGCCGAGGAACAGGCGAATCCGTTGACGGTCGCCAAAGCCTACCAGGGCTTCCAGGACGAGGGGCTGATCGTCGTCAAGCGCGGAGTGGGAATGTTCGTCGCTCCGGGTGCGAGGATGCGCTTACGCGATTCCGAGCGCAGCCGCTTCGTTTCCGAGGAATGGCCCCAGATCCAGGCGCGCATACAGCGGCTGGGGATCGACCTGACCCAGCTGCTCGACCGCGAACGCGCCTAGTATTCCGGCGGAGGCCGGAATCCTTTAGCCCGGCCTCATGGAGACGCGGGTCCTCCCCTACAGCGACGATGCGATCGCCGAAGCGGCCCGGTTGATCATCGCGGGCGAGCCGGTCGCGGTGGCGACCGAGACGGTCTACGGCCTCGCCGCCGATGCAACCAATGCGAATGCGGTTGCGCGGATCTACGACGTCAAGGGAAGACCGAGCTTTAACCCGCTGATCGTGCACGTTCCTGACTTTGCAGCGGCCGAACGGATCGGGGCCTTCGACGATCAGGCGCGCGCGCTCGCGGAGGAGCATTGGCCCGGGCCGCTGACGCTCGTGATTCCCCTGCGCGACGGTGCCGGAATCGCGTCGATCGTCACCGCCGGGCTAGGAACGATCGGCCTTCGAGTGCCCGCGCATCCGGCCATGCAGGCGCTGCTCAGGAACGTCGGGCGCCCGCTCGCCGCGCCCTCGGCCAATGCCAGCGGGTCGATCAGCCCGACGCGGGCCGAGCATGTCATGAAGACCCTCGGCGGCAGAATCCCACTCATCGTCGATTCCGGCGCGACAGAGCGCGGAATTGAATCGACCATCGTCGCGGCGACGGGAGGCTCGCTCCGCCTGCTCCGGCTTGGCCCGCTCGAGATCGACGCGGAAGCGACGTCGGGCGATGGGATCGAAGCTCCGGGCCAGCTGGCGAGCCACTATGCACCCTCGAAGCCGCTGCGGCTCAACGTCACTGAGGCCGCAGACGATGAATATCTGATCGGTTTCGGCTCCCTTGGGGGAGATTCAAATCTCAGCCCCCAAGCGGACCTCTCGGAAGCCGCCGCGAGGCTGTTCGACCTGCTTCACGAAGCCGATGCGTCCGCCAAACCGCGCATCGCCGTTGCGCCGGTGCCGGATGAGGGCCTCGGCGCAGCGATCAACGACAGGCTTGGAAGAGCCTCGGCGAGGACGTGAGGAACCGTGATTATTATACAACTTGTACTCGGCAACTCAGCAACTTAGGCTCCTCATTGACC
>JBKPOR010000069.1:0-6728 GCA_046765675.1 Pseudomonadota bacterium | reverse complement strand
AGCCGCGGGCCTTAAAGTGGTGATGGACCGTTGCCCTGCGATCGAAATCCGGCGGCTTGGACTGCCTAAGGTTGTCCAACCTGCCTGAGCGTCATTGCGAGCGAAGCGAAGCAATCCAGCGTCGCGACTGGATTGCCGCGTCGCCTTCGGCTCCTCGCAATGACGGCTAAGCGGCCGCGACCGTCATTTCGGGGACAAGGATCGTCGGGGCGTCGATCCCGCGGCGGAATTCGAGGTCTGACGCGGGCTCGAGCGAAGCGAACATGTCAACGAGATTGGAGGCGATCGTGATCTCGGCCACAGGTTCGGCGATCTCGCCGCCGCGAACCATGAAACCGACCGCTCCGCGGCTGTAATCGCCAGTGACCGCATTCACGCCATGGCCGATAAGCTCGATCACCAGCACGGCCTCCGGAAAGGCAGCAAGCAATTCTTCCCGGCTGCGGTCGCCGGATTCCATGAAGAGGTTGCTCGGAGTGGCGCTCGGCGCCCCGCCCACGCCTCGCGCGGCATGGCCCGTCGGCTCAATCCCGAGCTGCCGCGCGGACGCGCTCTCGCTCATCCAGCTGGCAAGCACCCCGTCGCTCACGAATTCCGTGCGTGACACGCGCACGCCTTCGGCATCGAAGGGCCGTGAGCGAAGCCCGCGAAGGCGCAACGGGTCATCGACGATCGTCACTCCGCGAGCAAAGATTTGCTCGCCGAGCCTGCCCTCCAGGAAGCTGGTCTTGCGCGCCACAGCCGATCCGCTGATCGCTCCGGCAAGATGACCGAGCAACGAGGACGCGACGCGCGGTTCGAACAGCACCGGATATTTGCCGGGCTTCGGTCGGATCGGATTTAGCCGCGCGACTGCGCGCTCGCCGGCGCGGCGTCCGATCGCGGCGGCGGCTTCGAGATCTTCGAGATGCCGCGCGCTGTGCCAGTCGTGGTCGCGCTGCATGGTGGCGCCTTCGCCTGCGATGACCGATGCAGAACAACCGTGGCCGGTCGAGCCGTAGGCGGCCGAAAAACCGTGAGAGGTCGCGAGCGCCAGGATCGAGGCGGAGGCGCTTGCACCGGCCCCGCTAGAGTTGGTG
Organism: Pseudomonadota bacterium; assembly: GCA_046765675.1. Lineage (GTDB taxonomy): Bacteria > Pseudomonadota > Alphaproteobacteria > Sphingomonadales > Sphingomonadaceae > Sphingomicrobium. The sequence continues at coordinate 5,649 of JBKPOR010000069.1, read as the reverse complement.
ACCCCGTTTACGGCCAGGGCGGCCGATTCGGCCTCGAGCGCTCGCTCACGAAGGTCCGAAGGGTCGGGCTCGCGCGGATCCGTCGAATCCAAACAGGGAAGATCGCCGCTTTGCAGAAGTTCGGTTGGAGCGAGGCCGGCAAAAGGATCTTCGGGCGCTTCTTGGGCCATCGCCAGGCACCGTTCGACCAGGGCCGACAAAGCATCCGCGGACAAATCCGACGAAGCGACCGTTGCCGATTGCTGTCCAACGAACAGGCGAAGACCGATGCCTTCGCCTTCCGACCGGCTGATATCCTCGAGCTCGCGAAGACGCACTTGCACGCTCGAGGAGCGATCGCCGACATAGAGCGCGTCCGCCGCGCTGGCGCCGGCGGCAATGCCGCGCTCGACGAGCGATTTGGCGATTCGGCGGGCGTCTTCGGGAGATTGCATGGGCGGAGCGCTTGAGGCCCTAACGCGGCGCGAGGCCAACGACCAGCATGGCGAGGAAAATGAGGAAGCCGCAGGTGCGGTTCGAGCGGAACAGCTTCAGTGCAAGCTCCCCGTCCTTCGGATCGGCGCGAACGGCCTGGTTCGCGAGGTGCAGCATTGCCGGAATGAGCGCCAGAAGAGCCACCCAATCGGCGCGAACGAGCCACAGCGCCGTGCCCCAAAGTGCGACCGCGAAGGCATAGAAGATGGCAATCCCGATTGGCGCTTTGTCGCCGAGCCGCCGGGCAGAGGATTTGACCCCGACCAGGGCGTCGTCCTCGATGTCCTGGATCGCGTACAGAGTGTCGTAGCCGATCACCCAGGCGATGCTCCCGAGCCACAGGGTGACGGCCGGCCAATCGAGACGGCCGGTCACCGCCGGCCAACCGACCAGCGCGCCCCAGGAGAAAACCAGTCCGAGCCACGCCTGGGGCCACCAGGTAATCCGCTTCATGAAAGGATAAGCGGCGACCGGCGCGATGCTGGCGAGCGCCACGATCGCGGCCGTAGGGCTGAGCTGGAACAGTACGATTAAGCCGATGAGGCAAAGCACGCCGATCAGCAGCCAGGCGGAGCGGAGCGACACCCGATTGCTTGCGCGTGGGCGCAGCCGCGTTCGCTCGACCTTCCGGTCGAGGTCGCGGTCCACGATGTCGTTGTACACGCAGCCCGCGCTGCGCATTGCGAAAGCGCCGAGCGCGAGCCAGAGGAACAAGTCCCACCGCCCTTCGACTCCCCCGAGGGCGACGCTCCACGCGCACGGCCAATAGAGCAGCCAGGTGCCGATCGGCCGGTCTAGCCGCATCAGGCTCGCATAAGGCCGCAGCCGCGGCGGAAGCGCGCCGATGAAGCCGCGCCGCTCGCTGTCGGGGACGATGTCGCTGGGAGTGCTCAAGCCGTCGGCGCTTGTAGTGGCGCCACTCACCTTCGTTAAGTGGCTGAATTATTCATGAGGGTGTAGGGGACGGCCGCGGATGACTTCGCTTTTTCCTCAAGTCTGAAGGGAATTCGATAATGATCAAGCATCTTCAACTGTGTACGCTCGCGTTCGGGGCGACGATGATGGCCGCTTCGACGGCCGCAATTGCAGGGGAGATCAAAGGCCCGCCGCCAACCACGAACTATACGGCGCCGGAACTTGAGATAAATTCGCGCTCGGTTTGCGCATTTTCGGGTCTCAACGATTCCCCGCTTGGCGATCCGGGCGCTGGAGACCCGGGCGGGCAGACCCAATCGTTTGGCTCCTTCTTCGGAAGTTCGGGCTTCCCGGTCAGCAGCTTGGATCCGCAAACGGATTTTCTCAGTCCAGGGTTCGGATGCAATCCGACCCGGGGACCAGATTTGCACGGCGGCTGATCCCGAGTTTTTATTATGGCGCCGGGCGGTAGCGGGCGTTGGCGCGGCTAGCTAAGCCGTGCCCATGCCCGCAACCCCTGCCTGGCCGCCGAAGAGTCTGCCGCGGCTGTTCGTTCGCCCGTCGCTCGGCGAAGGAGCAAGCGTCGAGGTTGATGCCGGACAAGCGAACTATCTACGCAATGTGATGCGGCTCGGCGTCGGCTCCGAGCTGCTCGTCTTCGACGGCCAGTCGGGCGAATGGCTGGCTCGAATTGCCGAAGCGGGCAGGAAGCGGATGTGGCTCGCCGTGGAGCGCAAGACGCGCGAGCCGGAGCGCATCCCCGACGTCTGGCTCGCCTTCGCACCGGTTAAGCGCGCCCAGACCGATTGGCTGGTCGAAAAAGCGACCGAACTCGGCGTTGCGCGGCTGATCCCGGTCATGACGCAGCGCACGGTCGCCGAGCGGGTCAAGCTGGCCAGGCTCGAGGCCATCGCGATCGAGGCCGCGGAGCAGTGTGGACGGACCGTTCTACCCGAAATCGCCGAACCTCTCCCGCTTAATCGCTTGCTTGGTGAGCACGAGCGCGGGCGGACCCTCTACTTCGCTGACGAGGGCGGCGGCCAACCCGCTGCCGAGGCCTTCAAGACGGGCCCCGCGCTGATCCTGACCGGCCCCGAAGGCGGCTTCACCGAAGAGGAGCGGAGCGCCGTCAGAGCAGCGCTCAATGCCATTCCCATCTCGCTTGGTCCCCGCATCCTCCGCGCCGAGACGGCCGCGCTCGCGGCCCTTGCCGCGTGGATGTCAGCCGTGGGCGACTGGCGGTAAGTCGAGGAACGGCCTTCTCCCCCAAACGCTTGTTTCAGCGATATTTGGAGAAGATCAATGACCGAGCCCCTGATCACCGTCGAGACGACGGTCAATGCCGACGCTTCGGCCGTGTGGGACACGCTCACCCAGAAGAAATCGGCGATGTTCCTTGGCGCTGATGTCGATACCGATTGGCGCGAAGGATCGCCGATGAAACTGTCGGGCGAGTTCCACGGAAAAGCGTTTCACGACCATGGCGAAATCCGGGCCGCGGAACCCATGCGACGCCTCGCCTTCACGCATTTCAGCGGAAACCAGCAGGACAATGGAAACCTCGTCGACATCCGGCTGGAACCGAATGGCGGCACCACCAGGGTCGTCTTGAGCCAGACGCCGCTGAGCGGCGAGCGGCCGGACGAGGCGAAGATCGCCGAGTTTCGCAAGAATTGGGAAATGATGCTCGACGCTCTGAAGCAGGAAGCGGAGCAGAAGTCCGTTACTCCGGCTTAAGTGCCGTTCGCCTTTTCGACCCATAAGGCGGAAGTGCTGGCATCGTTACGGGGGCGCCGCTAAGCGCCGCCGCGCATGACGCAACGTACGGAAATCACCGAAGGCCCGCCGATAGAGAGCCGTGCCGACCTGTTGTCGGTGTTCGAGGGCGGTGAAAAGCCGAGCGAGCAATGGCGCATCGGCACGGAGCACGAGAAGTTCGTGTACCGCTGCGCGGATCACCGCGCGCCGTCTTATGAGGAGCCGGGAGGAATCCGCGACCTGCTCATGGGCCTGACCGAGTTCGGTTGGGAGCCGGTGATCGAGGGCGGCAATGTCATCGCTCTGAAAGGTGAGGATGGCGCAGTCAGCCTGGAGCCCGCCGGCCAGTTTGAGCTTTCAGGGGCGCCGCTAGAAAACCTGCACCAGAGCTGCTCCGAAGCTGCCCGGCACCTCGGTCAATGCAAGATGATCGGCGACCGCCTGGGCTTGGGCTTTCTCGGCACCGGCATGTGGCCGGACAAGAGCCGCTCCGACCTGCCGGTCATGCCCAAGGGCCGCTACGGAATCATGCTGAATTACATGCCCAAGGTGGGCGGCCTCGGCCTCGACATGATGCTCCGCACCTGCACGATCCAGGTGAACCTCGATTATTCGTCCGAAGCCGACATGGTGAAGAAGTTCCGGGTCGGCCTCGCGCTCCAGCCGGTTGCGACTGCGCTCTTCGCCAACTCGCCCTTCCTCGAGGGCAAGCCCAACGGTTTCAAGAGCTTCCGAAGCCATATTTGGGAAGACACCGACCCGGACCGGACGGGGATGCTTCCGTTCGTGTTCGACGAGGGCTTCGGCTACGAGCGCTATTGCGACTATGCGCTCGACGTTCCGATGTATTTCGTATTTCGCGACGGGCGATACATCGACGTCGCCGGGGAGAGCTTCCGCGATTTTCTGGATGGAAGGCTGGCCGAGCTCCCCGGAGAGAAGCCGCGCCTCACCGACTGGACCGATCATCTCTCGACTGCTTTCCCCGAAGTGCGTTTGAAGAGCTTCCTGGAGATGCGCGGCGCGGACGGCGGGCGGTGGAGCCGAATCTGCGGGCTTCCGGCTTTGTGGGTCGGCTTGCTCTATGATGGGCAATCCCTCGATGCGGCCTGGGACCTGGTCAAGGACTGGGACATCTCCGAGCGCGAACGGTTGCGCCACGAAGTGCCGCGGCTGGCGCTCGACGCTGTGACGCCCGACGGCCGCTCGATGCGCGATTTCGCAGGTGACGTGCTCGACATTGCGGCGGACGGGCTCACTCGCCGGGCGAAGCTCAACAGTGCCGGCGACAATGAAGGCGGTTTCCTCGATCCATTGCGCGACGTGATCGCAACGGGCATGACTCCGGCCGACCGTTTGCTACAGAAATATCACAACGAGTGGGGCGGCGACGTCTCGCGCATCTACGAGGAATTCAGTTTCTGATGGACATGCCCGCGACCGCTCGCCGAACGCTTTACCCCGAAATCCAGCCCTATGAGACCGGGATGCTGGACGTCGGCGATGGCCACAGCCTGTATTGGGAGCTTTCGGGTAACTCTGACGGCAAGCCGGTCGTATTCCTTCACGGCGGCCCGGGCGGCGGATCGAGCCCAGAGCACCGGCGGCAGTTCAATCCCGAAAAGTACAAAATCCTCGTGTTCGACCAGCGCGGCTGCGGCAAGTCGACGCCTTATGCGAGCCTGGAAGCGAACACGACGTGGCACCTCGTCGACGATATCGAGAAGCTGAGAACCGAGGTCGCCAAAGTCGACAAGTGGCAGGTGTTCGGCGGAAGCTGGGGTTCGACACTCTCGCTCGCCTACGCTCAGAAATATCCGGAGCGGGTCACCGAGCTCGTGCTCCGCGGAATCTTCCTGTTCGACCAAAATGAGATCGACTGGATGTACAAGGAAGGCGGCGCTTCGCAGGTCTATCCGGACAAGTTCGAGGAATTCCTTGCGGCGATTCCCGAAAGTGAGCGCGGCGACCTCGTCGAAGCCTACCGCCAGCGGCTGACGAGCGACGATCCCGACGTGCGCCTCGCCGCCGCGAAGGCCTGGAGCAAATGGGAGGGGGACATCGTAACCCTGCTTCCGAGCCCTTCGACGGTCGAGCATTTCACGAGCCCGGAAGTGGCGGTCGCGGTTGCCCGGATCGAGAATCACTACATGGGAAACCACGGCTGGCTCGAAGAGGGCCAGCTGCTGCGCGACGCATCGAAGCTGCGCGGAATTCCCGGTGTGATCGTCCAGGGCCGTCACGACACCTGCACTCCGCCGATCGCTGCGTGGCGATTGAAAGCCGCGTGGCCGGAGGTCGAGCTCAACATCATTCCCGACGGCGGACATCTGTTCAGCGAACCGGGAGTCCTCGACGGCCTGATCCGCGCCACGGACAAATTCGCGGGAGTTTAAACACCGCCTCCCGGCAAAATGCCGGGGAGGATAGTTCACTCGCCGGGGTGGTAGATCCGCTCGGTGTGGCCGTTGAGCTGGTCGGGATAGAAATAGACCTCGCGCA
>JBKPOR010000068.1:0-2752 GCA_046765675.1 Pseudomonadota bacterium | reverse complement strand
GTTGAAGACCGTCGAAACGAACGCCATCCCGTTGAGCTGGACGCCCTGGTCGAGAAGCTTTTGCGAAAGGCCGGCGGCCCGGGTGGTGCCGTAGCTTTCGCCGATGATGAACTTCGGGCTGTTCCACCGGCCGTATTTCGTGAGGTAGCGCTGGATCGTTCGAGCGAAGACGTCGAGATCCTTGTCGACTCCGAAGAAGTCCTTCGGTTCCGCCTTGCCGAGCGGCCTCGACAGCCCCGTCGTCGGCGCGTCGATAAAGACGAGATCGGTGACGTCGAGCAAAGTGTCGGGGTTCGGCCCGTATCGGAACGGTGGTCCCGCGACCGTCTCGGGGCTGGAGGCGTCGACCTTCATCGGGCCGAACGAGCCCATGTGAAGCCACATCGTCGATGAGCCCGGCCCGCCGTTGAACAGGAAGGTGACCGGCCGCGGGCGGCTCGCCGACGGAACGGTGTAAGCAACGTAGAACATGCTCGCTTGCGGCTCGCCCTCGGCGTTGCGGATCGTGAGATGGCCCGGGGTGACGGTGTAGGCCAGCGACCGTCCGTGGAAGGGGATCGCTCGCTTTACCGGCTGAGCGTCTTCCTCGACCTTGGCCTTGACCTGGTCGGGATTGGGCTTGTCGCCCTCCGCCTTGGCTTCCTTCGAAGGCGTATCGCCAGCGGGAGCATTCTGGGCCGCTGCCGGAGCGCCGCTCAGCATCAGCGCGAGCGCGTAAAGTGACGTGCGGTTCATTCGGCGCCTTTCATCGGAATGGGTTTGCCCGCGACCATGACATAATCGACGTGCTGGACAGCCGTCGGATCGACCAACGGGTCTCCCTCGACTGCAATCAGATCGGCCGACTTGCCCGGATCGAGCGTTCCAGTCTCGTTCGACAGGCCCATGAGGTCGGGACCGCCCTTGGTCGCTGCAATCAATGCGTCACGCGGAGACATGCCGCCCTTCGTGACCATCAGGGCGAGTTCCTTGTTGGCGGCCGTGTGCGGGGCGACCGCGCTATCCGTCCCAAGCGCGATCTTCACTCCGGTCCGGTAGGCGAGGTTGAGGCCGTGTCCCCAGACGGCGAACGTCTGCCGGGCCTTGGCTTCGGATTCCGGCGCGATCTTGCCGGTCCCGATCAAGCCCTGGACCCCGCTGAACGCCATCAAAGTCGCTGAATAATAAGTGCCGTGCGCCTTCATCGCGCGAGCTCCGGCCTCGTCGAGAAACGTTCCATGCTCGATCGAATCGACTCCGGCATTCGTTGCGGCGAGGATTCCCCGCGCGCCATGCGCATGCGCCGCGACCTTGAGATGCATCGCATGCGCCATGTCGCAAATGCCCTTCATCTCGGCATCGGTGAAATGCTGTTCGAGGCCCATCGCGCCCGGATCGAGGACCCCGCCCGTCGCCATGATCTTGATCACGTCGACGCCCGCCGCGGCGAGCTGGCGCACGACCTTCTGGCATTCGTCCACCCCCGTGCAGACGGCCGGACTGAGGTGCGCTTGGTTGACCGCTTGAGCCAACTCGGGCGGGAGTCCCGTGGCGTCGTCGGCATGGCCGCCGACGATCGACAGAGCTTCGCCGGAGACCTTGATGCGCGGCCCTGGAAACCGCCCCTCGGTGACAGCGTCGCGAACGGCGATCACCGCGCTGGTCGGTCCCCCGAGGTCACGGACAGTGGTGAATCCGCCCCGCGCCATTTCGAGCGCGTGGGTCAGTCCCAGCGTAGTGGCGTAGGGGTCGGAATATTTGATCGTGTAATTGGCATACCAGGGCGTTCCGGCGGTCTGCGTTAGATGGATGTGAACATCGGTCATTCCCGGCATCACCGTCCGGCTCCGCTCATCGACGACGATCGCTCCGGCGGGAGCGGTGAAACCATTCTCGATGCGGCTGATGCGTCCATTTTCGATGATGACCGTGGAATTTGCGCGCGCGGGTTGAGCGGCATCGACGATCAGCTTTCCGGCCTGGATCGCATAGGTTTCTGCGCTTGCGGAACCCGCGAGCGCAATCGCCGCAATGCCGACGAGCAAATGCTTGAACATCAATCCCCTCCCCGAATGAGCGCGAGTCCTAGCGTGCCTGCCGGCAGCTTCAAGTTACCATTGCCTGGAGGCTCGCCACTCGGTCGGCCTCAGCCGCCGGTTTGTCGATCCGTATGCGGCTGATCCGCGGAAATCGCATCGCAAGTCCGGACTTGTGCCGGCGGCTTTCATGAATGGAATCGAACGCGACCTCGAGCACCAGGCCCTTCTCGACCTCGCGAACGGGACCGAAACGCTCGACCGTATGCGCCCGGATCCAGCGGTCGAGCCATTTCAGCTCCTCATCCGTGAATCCGAAATAAGCCTTGCCGACGGGCAGAAGTTCGCCCTCGTCCGTCCAGCAACCGAACGTGTAGTCGGAATAATAGCTCGATCGTTTTCCAGAGCCTCGCTGGGCGTACATCAGCACGCAGTCGGCCGTCAGCGGATCGCGCTTCCATTTGTACCAGAGGCCGGTCCTCCGGCCTGCGACATAGGGACTGTCGCGGCGCTTCAGCATGATCCCCTCGATCGCGACGTCGCGGGCGTTGGAGCGCAACTCTTCGAGCTCATCGAAGCTGGCCGCCGCGATCAGCTGCGAGACGTCGAACCGCTCCGGCTCGAGCCGCTCGGCGAAGGCTTCGAGGCGCGATCGCCGCTCAGTCCATGGCAACTCGCGCAGGTCGGCATCCCCATCGAAGAGAATGTCGTAGAGGCGTACGAAGGCGGGATAGGAT
>JBKPOR010000067.1:0-18850 GCA_046765675.1 Pseudomonadota bacterium | reverse complement strand
GATCTCCCCTTTAGGCCGCGGAGGACGGTCCCTAATATCACGTTTTTAGTGCGCGAGTCCGGCGCAACGGTTCAAGGCTCGACGCGAACAGCTCGACCGACTAGCGGCGCGACATGCGGAGATTTCTCCTCGCCCTGCTGCTGATGCTGTGCCCGGCGCTCGTTGAAGCGCGGGGAATAGAGCTGCAGCTCGTCGCCGAGGGGCCCGCGCCCGCCGACGGCGAAGTCGAGCTCGCCATCCGGATGGTCCCCAAGCCGGGATGGCATGGCTATTGGCAGAATCCGGGCGACGCAGGCCTTCCGATGGAGGTGAAGTGGCAATTGCCCAAGGGTTTCGCGACGGGTCCGTTGCGCTATCCGGTCCCGGGCCGGTTCGAGATCGCGAACCTGATGAACTACGTTTACGAGCGCGACTATGCCGTGCTCGTCCGGCTGAAGGTCGCGGCGGGCGCGACCGGCACGATCCCGATCCGCGCCAAAGCGCGCTGGCTTGCCTGCACAGACAAGATTTGCGTGCCCGAACAGGGCGAGCTGGCGCTCGACCTACCGGTTGGGACGGGAACTCCGGAGCGGGCCCAATTCGATGCCTGGCGGCAGGCCCTTCCACGGCCGCTCGCCAGCCTAGGCCACTTCGCGGTTGCGGGCGACAAGCTGCGTGTCGCGGTTCCTCTCCCAGCGGATGTCGAGCTTCACGAACCCTACCTTTTCCCAATCACCGACGGGCCGGTGGATTACGAAGCGCCGCAGACGTTCCGCCGCTCGGGCGACACGCTGATCGCCGAGCTGAAGCGCAAGGGCTCGGTTCCCAAGGTATTCGAGGGGGTGTTGGCGCTCTCGGACGGTCGCGGGCTGGAGTTCCGCGCTGTTCCCGGGCGAGTGCCGGAAGGCGGGGCGGCGATCGGCGAACATGGCGTGAAGGCGGTGCTTTGGGCTGTGCTCGGGGCGATTCTCGGCGGCATCCTGCTCAACCTTATGCCGTGCGTCTTCCCAATCCTCGGGCTCAAGGCGCTGCACATTGCAAAGGCCGGGGAGAGTGCGTCGGAAGCGCGGCGCGATGCCCTGGCTTATACCGCCGGAGCGGTCGTCGGCACCGGGGCGTTGGGGGTCGCCTTGCTCGCGATCCGGGCCGCCGGAGCGGAGGCGGGCTGGGCCTTCCAGCTGCAGGATCCGCGGACGATCATGCTGCTCCTGCTGCTGGCGGTCGCGATCACCGCGAACCTGCTGGGCCTGTTTGAATTGCCGGTGCTCGGGGGCCGCGCAATGCCGGCGGGCAGCTTTGGCACAGGTGCGCTCGCAGCCTTTATCGCGACGCCCTGCGCAGGGCCATTTCTCGGAGTTGCGCTCGGCACCGCGCTCCTGCTTCCGGTCGCGGGGTCGGTGCTGGTGTTCGCCGCGCTCGGGCTGGGTCTTGCGATACCGTTCCTGGCTGTCGCGTTCATCCCCGCGCTCCGCACCCGCTTACCCAAGCCGGGAGCGTGGATGGATCGCCTGAAGCGCTTCCTCGCGATTCCAATGGGCGCAAGCGCGATTGCCGCGCTCTGGCTGCTCTACCGCCAAGCTGGCAACCCTGCGCTTCTGTTCGGCATCTTTGCCGGAGCCGCTCTTCTGGCCTGCCTGTATTTCGCGGGCCGGATTCAGCGCGCCGGTCGACCCCAGATGGCGTTCGTCACGCTCCTTGCCCTTGTCGTGGTGATCGCAGCAGTCGCTCGCGTGCCAGCCCCGACCACCGGGCGCGTCGCATCGGTCGCAGGCGCCGAGCCGTGGAGCGAGGCGCGGATGGCGAGCTACGTCGCGCGGGGTAAGCCCGTGTTCGTCTATTTCACCGCCGACTGGTGCCTCACCTGCAAGGTCAACGAAACCGCGGCGATCGATCGGGACGAAGTTCGCGACTCGTTCGGCAAAGCCGGAGTGAAGGTTCTCGCGGGCGACTGGACCAACGGCGACCCGGCGATCACACGCTTTCTCGAAGGCCGCGGCCGCGCCGGGGTGCCGTTCTATCTCTGGTATGCGTCCGGGAAACCTCCCGAAGAGCTGCCCCAGGTGTTGACGCCGGGAATGCTCATCTCCCGCGCTGAGGCCGCGAAGCGCTAGGCGCTCGTTCCCAGATTTTCTTGCCCGCGATCCATGTTTCGAGGACCTGCGTTCGCGCGAGCGACTGCGCGTCGACCTTCGTGGGGTCGCGGTCGACGATCACGAAATCGGCCCATTTGCCTGGCTCAAGCGAGCCGATCTTGTCCTCCGCGAAGCCGGCATAAGCCGCGCCGCGGGTATAGGCCTCGAGTGCTTGTTCGATCGTCAGCCGCTCCAACGGAATCCAGCCGCCGGGAGGCTGGCCTTCCGTATCCTGCCGGCTGATCGCGGCGGCGAGGCCTGGAAAGGGATTGGGCGACTCGACCGGGAAGTCCGTACCGAAGGCCAGCTTCGCTCCGGTCTTCAGCACCGTCTGCCACGCGTAAGCGCCCGCCAGTCGATTCGGGCCGAGGCGCTTTTCGGCCATCAGCCGATCGCTGGTCTGGTGGGTCGGCTGCATCGAGGCGATGATCCCGGCCGGCGCCAGGCGCGGAATGTCGGCCGGATCGGCGATCTGGAAATGCTCGATTCGCCAGCGTCGGTCGCGGCCGTATTTCTTCGACAGCTGCTCATAGACGGAAATGACCTGCGCATTGGCAGCATCGCCGATCGCGTGAGTCGCGACCTGGAAGCCATGTGAGGCGGCGGTGTCGGCGAGCCTCAGCATCTCGGCATCCGAATGAAATTGCAGTCCGCGCGTCTCAGGCTTGTCCGCGTAGGGCAGCTTTAGCCAGGCGCCACGCGACCCGAGCGCGCCGTCGGCATAGAATTTGATGCCGGCCATGCGGAGGCGGTCGCCGTAGAGCCACGGCGTCGGCTTCGGCACTTCCGTAAGCAGCTTGAGCTCATCGGCATACACCATCAGCCGGACGTTGAGGCGCCCGGCCTCGCCTGCGCGGCGCATGGCATTCCAATCGTCGAGCGTCGTGCTCATCGACCCGACCCCCGTCACTCCGTAGCTCAGCAGGATGTCCTGCGCCTTGGCGAGGGCCTGGTCGTTCTCGACCGCCGTCGCAGCGGGCACGGCCTTGGTGACAAGCTCGATCGCATTGTCGACGAACAGGCCGTTCTCGATCCGGCCGCCGGGCGGCGACTTGGTATCGGCCATCACGCCGGCCGCTTTCATCGCGACGCTGTTAGCCACCACAGCATGTCCGTCGACCCGCTCAAGGACAACCGGGCGGTCGCTCACCACCGAATCGAGGTCGGCGGCAGTCGGGAATTGCTTCACCGGCCATAGCTCCTGGTTCCAGCCGCGGCCCTGGATCCAGCGCGCCTCAGGATGCGCCGCGGCATAAGCGCGGAGGCGCTGCTTCATATCGTCGAGCGAGCGCGTCCCGACGAGGTCGAGCTGGAGCGCGGAAAAGCCAAGGCTGAGGACATGGCCATGCGCGTCGATCAGCCCGGGCAGAACCGTCCGTCCTTCGCCGTTGATCATCGCATCGAAGCGGCTCATGCGCGGGGTGAGCTTTGTCATCACCTGTTGCACGCGGCCGTCGTCGCCGATGAGGAAGCTGCCGAAATGCTGCAGCTTTCCATCGGGGCCGATCTGGATGCCATTGACGTTGGAAATCAGCGTGTCGGCGAGTGCAAGTGAAGGGATCAATGCCGCCGCGAGGGCGAAAAAGGCTCTTATCATCGCCGCCGCATAGCATTGTCCGGGCCCAAGTGAACGGCTACGCCCCACCGCCAATGCTTGAACCTCCGACGATCGACCACATCCGCGCCGCCGCGGTCCGCATCGACGGAGCGGTCATCCGTACCCCCATGCTGGTCAGCCAAACCCTTTCGGAAGCCATCGGCGCCGAGGTCTGGCTGAAATTCGAGAATCTGCAGTTCACGGCCGCCTACAAGGAACGCGGAGCGCTCAACAAACTGTTGCAGCTGACGGAAGAGGAGCGCGCCCGCGGAGTGATCGCGGCCTCGGCGGGCAACCACGCGCAAGCGGTCGCTTATCATGCGAAGCGGCTTGGAATTCCGGCCGTGATTGTCATGCCGGAGGGCACTCCGACGATCAAAGTCACGCAGACCGAAGGGCACGGGGCGCGAGTCGTGCTCCACGGTAAGTTCGTCGATGACGCTTTCGCCAAGGCGCGCGAGCTGGAGCGCGAGAATGGCTATGTCTTCGTTCACGCGTTCGACGACCCGCAGATCATCGCCGGCGCGGGAACGGTCGGACTGGAGATGCTCGAGGATGCGCCCGATCTCGATACGATCGTCGTCCCGATCGGCGGAGGCGGGCTCATGTCCGGCGTCTCCATTGCCGCCCGCGCGCTGAACCCGGACATCGAGCTGATCGGGGTCGAAGCCGAGCTCTACCCGTCGATGAAATGCGCCATCCAGAATTGCCAGATGCCCTCGGGCGGCGACACACTCGCGGAGGGCATCGCGGTCAAGCAGCCTGGCGAGCTTACGTCGCGAATCCTCGCTGAATATGCGAACGATGTCGTTCTCGTGTCCGAACGCGACCTCGAGCGCGCGGTCGCGATGCTCGCCGGGATCGAGAAGACCGTGGTCGAGGGCGCGGGTGCCGCTGGGCTAGCCGCGATGCTCGCGGAGCCCGGGCGGTACAAGGGGAAGAAAGTCGCGACCTTGCTGTGCGGCGGGAATATCGACATGCACCTGCTCGCCAACGTGCTCGTCCGCGATCTCGTGCGGCAGGGGCGGATCGCGCGGCTTCGAGTCGCTGCGCAGGACCGACCTGGCGCACTCGCTGCCATCACCGCCAAGGTCTACGAAGCCGGCGCCAACATCATCGAAGTGAATCACAGCAGGATTTTCACGCGCCTCCCCGCAAAGGACACGGTGATCGAAGTCGAGTGCGAAGCGCGCGACCCGGCTGCGATCGACGATGTGGTGAAGCGACTCGAGGCCGCCGGATTCGAGGTCGAGCGGGCGCAGCTCGACTAGCGTGAGGGTGCCATTCCGGCACACCATGCGACATTAACCCTCTTCGTAGCCTCCAAAGTCTTTCCTTCGGCGTTTACCAGTCGCATAAAGAGCCCAGTAACCATTTGGAGGGGTCCGGGTGAGCGCACCATTCCGCTTTCCCAAGTTCTTCGTGACGAACCCTTCGCCGTGCCCGTATCTTCCGGGCAAGGTCGAACGGAAGGTTTTCACGGAGCTTTCGGGCCGTCAGGCGAGCGAATTGAACGAGGCGCTCGGCCGGATCGGATTCCGCCGCAGCCAATCGGTCGCCTACCGGCCGAGCTGCATCGATTGTTCCGCCTGCATTTCCGTCCGAGTCCTCGCGGCAGAGTTCGAGGCCAACGCCACGCAGCGCAAATTGCTGCGCCGTCATGCGGATCTCGAGGTCACGGCGTGCAAGCCGTGGACGACCGAGGAGCAATATGGGCTGCTCCGCAAATATCTCGCCGTACGTCATCCGGGGGGTGGGATGGCCGAGATGGACGAGAGCGATTTCGCCGACATGGTCGAGCAGACGCCCGTCCGGACGTACCTCATCGAATATCGCGAGCCGTCGAAGGGCGGCGCTCCGGGCAAGCTCGTCGGCGCCTGCCTAAGCGACCAGCAGAGCGACGGCCTCAGCATGATTTACAGCTTTTTCGATGTCGGGCCCGAGGTCAGGAAGGGCCTGGGCACCTTCATCATCCTGGACCATATCATCCGCGCCGCGCGCGCCAGCCTGCCCTATGTCTATCTCGGCTATTGGGTCGAGGGCAGCTCACGAATGGCCTACAAGACGCAGTTCCGGCCGCTGGAGCGCCTGGGACGCGATGGCTGGCGAAGGATGGACGAGGCGATGGCCGAGCCGCCGATTGAGGATCTCATCAACTTGCCCGTCCGCCGCGGCGCCGGGCGCCCGCTCATCGACGCCTAAGCAAAAAGGCGGAGCGCTGGGCGCCCCGCCTTTCCCCCATTTTTGCTCCCCTTAAAGTCTTAAGCGACCGCGGCTTGGGGCTCCGGCACGGTCTCGGTCGACTCTTCCGGGTCCCGCAGCACATAGCCTCGGCCCCAGACGGTCTCGATGTAATTGGCGCCGCCGCAAGCCAGGCTCAGCTTCTTGCGCAGCTTGCAGATGAACACGTCGATGATCTTCAATTCGGGCTCGTCCATGCCGCCGTAGAGATGGTTCAAGAACATCTCCTTGGTGAGAGTCGTGCCCTTGCGGAGCGACAGCAGCTCCAGCATCGCATATTCCTTGCCGGTCAGGTGCACCCGGGCGCTGTCGACCTCGACCGTCTTGGCGTCGAGGTTCACGGCGAGCTTGCCGGTGCGGATGACCGATTGTGAATGGCCCTTCGAGCGGCGAACGATCGCGTGGATGCGGGCGACCAGCTCGTCGCGGTGGAACGGCTTGGTGACATAATCGTCAGCGCCGAAGCCCAGAGCACGGACCTTCGAGTCCATCTCGCCGACGCCCGAGAGGATCAGGACCGGAGTCGAGACCTTCGCGGTGCGCAATTTCTTGAGCACGTCATAGCCGTGCATGTCGGGAAGATTGAGGTCGAGAAGGATGATGTCGTAGTCGTAGAGCTTTCCGAGATCGAGGCCTTCTTCCCCGAGATCGGTCGTGTAGACATTGAAGCCTTCGCTCCCGAGCATCAGTTCGATGCTCTTTGCGGTCGTCGGCTCGTCTTCGATCAGCAGCACGCGCATTGCTGTTTCCCCCGTTCCGGCGCCAGAGAGCGTAAATAGCCCTTAAGAGCCTTGAAGCCTCCATTAACCATTCGACGGATGCAGGGAAAAGGTTAATATTTCCTAACGCGCTGGATTCCTTGGCTTCGTTGCAAGGGAGTCACAAAAACGTCCACAGGCGCTAGAGAGAAGGACCAGAAATGCTTCTCTCCGACCGCATCCTTTTCATCGACGCCGAAGCGATCGTGATGGACAAACCGACGGGACTTCCGGTCGACGCACCGCGTCGCGGTGGCCCATCAATCATGTCCAGGCTGGACGAGGTTCGCGCCGGTTTCAAACGGAATCCGACGCCGATGCACAGGCTCGACACGGACACCAGCGGCTGCCTGCTCCTCGCCCGATCGCCCAAGGCGCGAGCCCAATTCCAGCGGGCGTTTGAAGCTCGGGAAGTACAGAAATATTATCTCGCCGTAATCGCGAGCGACGTGAGCGGCGAGGAGGGGACCATCGACATGCCGCTGGCAAAAACATCGAGCGCGGAAGCCGGTTGGCGCATTGTCGCCGATACCGAGGGGCAGAAGGCGATCACGCATTGGCGTCGCCTCGCGAGCCGAGACAGAAGGACTCTCGTCGAGTTCCGCCCGGTGACTGGCAGGACTCACCAAGTGCGCGCGCACGCCCGCGAGGCCTTCGGAAGCGGCATCGTGGGCGATCGAGTTTATGGCGTTCCGGGCGGGCCGATGCTGCTTCACGCGTCGCGCCTGATCGTGCCGCGACCGGGCAAGGAGACAATCGACGTGATTGCGCCGCTGCCAGATTATTTCGGCGAATGGCGCGATGAAGCCTGAAGACATTGTGATTCCCGAGGATGCGCTCTCCGAAACCTTCCTCGCCTCGACCGGCCCCGGCGGCCAGAACGTCAACAAGGTGGCGACCGCGGTGCAGCTTCGGGTGGACCTGTTCCGTCTCGCACTGCATCCGGATGTCTACGAGCGGCTGAAGGGGCTGGCTGGAAGCCGGATGACTGGCGCCGGCGAGATCTTGATCACGGCTCGCCGCTTCCGCACGCAGGAGGCCAACCGCGCCGACGCACGGCGCCGGCTGGCGGAAATGATCGCGGCTGCCCATATCGCTCCGCGCAAGCGCAAGGCCACTCGGCCGAGCAGGGCCGCGAAAGCCGAACGCGTCGAGAATAAGCGCCAGCGGAGCGCAGTTAAGAAGACGCGAGGAAAGGTGACGGACTTCTAGTCCGTCATCGCGAGGAGCGACGCGACGCGGCGATCCAGGCTGGATTGCTTCGCTTCGCTCGCAATGACGGAGACGTGATGACCTACGACTTCAAGATCGCAGCCGCGGACAAGCCGACGCTCTATCGCGACCTCGCGTCCGCCCTCGAGGGTCTGGTGGCAGGCGAGAGCGACCCGATCGCGAACATGGCGAATGCCATTGCGCTGATTTGGGAGACCCTGCCCGACCTCAATTGGGCCGGCTTCTATCGCAATGTCGGCGGGGAGCTGGTGCTCGGGCCGTTCCAGGGGCGTCCCGCCTGCATTCGAATCGGGTTCGGCCAGGGCGTCTGCGGCGCGGCCGCCGCGACGCTTCAGGTCCAGCGCGTCGACGACGTTCACGCCTTTCCCGGCCACATCGCCTGCGACGCCGACTCGAACAGCGAGATCGTCGTTCCGATTATGCGCGATGGCGAGCTGATCGCCGTTCTCGACCTCGACAGTCCGAAGACGGCGCGTTTCACCGAGCAAGACGAAGCGGGTTGCGTCGGGCTTGCGGAAATTCTGGCGAAGGCGATCTAGGAAAGTTGCTCCAGCCGCTCATCGCTGAGCGAGCCGGGAATGATCATCACCGGGCAAGGGAGCTTGCCGGCGTCGCCGTCGGTAAAATTGTCGACCAAGGGCCCTGGATGCCCGCTCGCTGCAGCGCCAAGCACCAGCGCATGAACGTCTTCACGCTCGCCGATGAATTCGCGCACCGACTTCACCGGCTCTCCCTGGCGCACGACGATATTCGCTTCGACCCCGCTTTCGTCGAGGATCTCGCCGACCGAGGCGCTCACGACACCTTCGATGCGCAGCCGCTGCTCTTCCTCGATCGCGGCCTGGACGCCACCGAACTGCACGAAATCCTGCGGCTCGACGATCCCGAGCACCTCGATCCGGCCGTTGGTCTTGGCCGCTCGGCGTGCGGCGAAACGCAGCGCGACGGCAGCTTCGGGGCTGTCGTCGATCACGACCAGGTACGTCCTTTTGAGATCGTCCCCCATTCGAAACGATTGCTGCGTTGAATTTGGATTAAGTGCAAGTCGTGGACTAGGGTGTTCGGCGCGCTCTTGACCGCGCTCGCCGCATTGGCTTTGAGCCGACGAGCCTTTTCACGGGACATGTCCTGATGCCCATCGAACTCAAGATGCCTGCCCTTTCGCCCACGATGGAGGAGGGCACGCTCGCCAAATGGCTGGTGAAGGAGGGGGATAAGGTAGCGTCGGGCGATATCCTTGCCGAGATCGAGACCGACAAGGCGACCATGGAGTTCGAGGCGGTCGACGAAGGCACGGTCGCAAAGATCCTCGTTCCGGAGGGGAGCGAAGGAGTGAAGGTCGGAGCGCCGATCGCGATCCTGGCCGGTGAGGGCGAGGATGCTTCCAAAATTCCCTCTCCGCAGCGAGGAGAGGGTGAGGGTGAGGGGACTCCGAAGCCAGACGAACCAACCGCCGGTGGTTCACCCTCATCCCAACCTTCTCCCCCACAAGGAGAAGGGGCAAAGACAGCGCCGCCGCAAGCCCCGGTAGAAACGCCAGCCGCTCCGCCCCAAGCCGCTGCTCCTAGGGAGGAGGGCGAAAGGATCAAGGCATCCCCCCTGGCCCGGCGCCTGGCCCAGGCGCAGAATATCGACCTTTCGGCGCTTCACGGCACCGGTCCTGGCGGGCGGATCGTGCGCGCCGATATCGACGCCGCGGTTGCGAAGGCGCCCGCTGCGCCCGCCGCGCAGCCATCGGCGGCCGCGGCTCCCGCGACTGTCGGACATCTCGTCATGCCCGGGCCGATGGAACAGGCCATCCCGCACGAAGAGGTCAAGCTTTCGAACATACGAAAGACCATTGCTCGCCGGCTGACCGAGGCGAAGCAGCAGGTGCCCCACATCTATCTGACGGTCGACATCCAGCTCGACGCGCTTCTGAAACTCCGCAGTGAACTCAACGCGGGATTGGAGAGCCGGGGAATCAAGCTCAGCGTCAACGACCTTCTGATCAAGGCGCTCGCCCAGGCCCTGATCGAGGTCCCCGAATGCAATGTCGCCTTCGCGGGCGATCATATGCTGAAATACAGCCGAGCCGATATCTCCGTCGCGGTGTCGATCCCGGCGGGGCTGATCACTCCGATCATCGTCGGAGCGGACGGCAAGAGCGTGTCGGCGATCTCGACCGAAATGAAGGAGCTCGCGGGCCTCGCGCGCGATGGGAAGCTCCAGCCGCAGCAATACCAGGGCGGCACGGCAAGCCTGTCCAACATGGGAATGTACGGAATCAAGCAGTTCGAGGCCGTCATCAACCCGCCGCAGGGCATGATCATGGCGATCGGCGTCGGCGAGAAGCGTCCTCATGTGATCAATGATTCGCTGCAGATCGCGACGGTGATGAGCGCGACCGGAAGCTTCGACCATCGCGCCATCGACGGCGCCGACGGAGCCAAGCTCATGCAAGCCTTCAAGCGGCTGGTCGAAAAGCCGCTCGGGATGCTCGCATGAAGTGGCTCACGGCGTTGACGGTCGGTGCGATCCTCGGCTTCGTGCTTCCGACGGTTCTCGATGCAAGGTCGGGCGTATGGATGGATAATTGGACCGGTTGGGGAACCATCCATCCGCATGTCGGATCGCCCGGGCTTTTGTTCTCCATTCCTCTATTTCTGGGTTCGGCGCTGTTCCTTCGCGTCGTCTTCAACTGGCACACCCGCTGAGCCCGTGGGATCGTCCGAGCGCACGCCCCTGATCCGAGTCACCGCAATGCCGGCCGACACCAACCCCTATGGCGGAGTGTTCGGTGGGTGGCTGATGGGTCAGATGGGGCTTGCCTGCGGCTCGTTCGCGTCGCGGCGGACGCGCGGCAAGGCGATCCTGGTCGCGGCGGATGCGATCAAATTTCCGGGGGCGATGGCCGTCGGGGATGAGCTCAGCGTTTATGTGGACTTGTTGAAGGAGGGACGCACCTCGCTGCGCCTCAAGGCCGAAGCCATCGCCCGCCAGCGCGATAGCGATACGAACACCCTCGTTGCTGAAGGCGAGTTCACCTTCGTCGCACTCGACGACAAGAACCAGCCGCGCGCCATCGCGGCAGAGGAAAGTGCCAATGGCTGACCAATATGACGTCATCGTCCTCGGCTCGGGGCCCGGCGGCTATGTCGCTGCGATCCGCGCAGCGCAGCTCGGCCTCAAGACCGCGATCGTCGAGCGTGAGAATCTGGGCGGAATTTGCCTCAACTGGGGCTGTATCCCGACCAAGGCGCTCCTGCGCTCGGCGGAAATCTTCCACTATATCCAGCACGCCGACGCCTACGGCCTCAGCTCCGGCAAGCCCGGCTTCGATCTCGCCAAGGTCGTCGCGCGCAGCCGGGCCGTCGCCAAGCAGCTCAATCAGGGCGTCGCCCACCTGATGAAGAAGAACAAGATCGCGGTCGTGATGGGCGAGGGCAAACTCATCGGCAAAGGCAAGCTGTCGGTGACAGGGCAAGACAAGAAGACGACCGAGCTTGCCGCGAAGCACATCATCGTCGCGACTGGTGCCCGTGCGCGCGACCTTCCGTTCGCCAAGGCCGACGGCAAGAAGATCTGGACCTACCGTCACGCCATGACTCCGGCGGAAATGCCGAGCGAGCTGCTGGTCATTGGTTCGGGCGCGATCGGCATCGAATTCGCGAGCTTCTATGCCGACCTAGGCGCCAAGGTGACCGTGGTCGAGATGCTCGACCGAGTGGTGCCCGTCGAGGACGCCGAGGTCAGTGCGCAGCTCGCCAAGAGCTTGCAAAAGCAAGGCCTGACGATCCTCACCAGCGCGGGTGTCGAGAGCCTCAAGGCCGACGCAAAGGGCGTGGCGGCCAAGATCAAGACCAGCGACGGCAAGTCGGCCGAGCACCGCTTCAGCCACTGTATCGTGGCCGTCGGGATTGCCCCGAATACCGAGAACATCGGCCTTGAAGCTTTGGGCGTGAAAACGACCAAGGGCCACATCGACACCGACGACATGTGCCGCACCAATGTGCCCGGCATCTGGGCGATCGGCGATGTCACCGCGCCGCCCTGGCTTGCGCACAAGGCGAGCCACGAGGGGGTAACCGCCGCCGAGGCGATTGCCAAAGAGCTCGGCAACAAAGATGCGCACCCGCACGCGACGGATCCGAGGAACATCCCCGGCTGTACCTATTGCCGTCCGCAAGTCGCGAGCGTCGGTCTCACTGAGGCGGCCGCCAAAGAGAAGGGATTCGAGGTCAAGGTCGGCAAGTTCCCGGCGATCGGCAATGGCAAGGCCATTGCGCTCGGCGAGGTCGAGGGCTTCATCAAAACGATATTCGATGCCAAGACCGGAGAACTGCTTGGAGCTCACATGATCGGCGCCGAAGTGACCGAGTTGATCCAGGGCTATACGGTCGGCAAGACCGCCGAGCTGGTCGAAGCCGACTTCATCCAAACTGTCTTCCCGCACCCGACCTTGAGCGAGATGATGCATGAAAGCGTGCTTGCCGCGTTCGGGCGGGTGATCCACATTTGAGCGCGGTCGCCCACAACAATCGAACTCTGCTGATCGCGTTCGGCGCGAACCTCGGAATCGCGGCGTCCAAGTTCATCGCGGCGGCAATTACCGGTTCCTCGGCGATGCTGACGGAGGGCGTCCACAGCGTCGTCGATTCGACCAACCAGCTGCTTTTGATGTGGGGCCGAAGGCAGTCGCGGAAGCCGCCCGACAAATATCATCCGTTCGGATACGGCCGCGAGCTCTATTTCTGGAGCTTCGTCGTCGCCGTCCTCGTGTTCGCGCTTGGCGCGGGAGTCTCGGTCTACGAGGGCATCATCCACATCCTCGAGCCCGAAGAAGCGGTGTCACCCATCATCGCCTACGCGGTGCTGCTCGTCGCTTTCCTGCTCGAAGGTTGGTCGACGTTGGAGGCTTTCCGCGAGTTCAGGGCGGCCAAGGGCGAGGCCGGCTGGTGGGAGGCGATCAGGCGGTCGAAGGACCCGCCCGCCTTCATCGTCCTGCTGGAAAATGGCGCGGCCATGGCCGGAATCATCGCGGCCGCGGTCGGCGTGTTCCTGTCACAGGTAACTGATAACCCATTCTTCGATGGCGCGGCCTCGGTCGTCATCGGTATCATCCTCGGCTTCACCGCGCTTCTGCTGGCGCGCGAGTCCAAGGGCCTTCTGATTGGCGAGGCGGCCGATCCCGACCTGGTGGACGGCCTGCGCGAGCTCGCATGCGGCAAAGCGGGGGTGGTCGGCGTTGGCCACGTGCTCACGGTCCATTCCTCGCCGGACCAAGTCACGGTGATGATCAATGTCGATTTCCGCGACGACATGCTCGCCGGCGACGTCGAGCGGATCGTCCACGAAACCGAGCTCGAGGCGCGTGGGCGCTGGCCGCAAGTACGGCGACTCTTCATTCGGCCGATGCATGGCGCCGCAAACGAGCGGAAGCGCCCGGCAGAGGGCACGAACGCGCAAAAGCCGGCGCGTTAACCTTTGCGCAGGGTGTAACACCGTAGCTTCCTGCCGGGGAGCATGGCTATGCACAGCTTTCACCGCTCGCGCGGAAGAATCCTCTTCGAGGTCTTTTGCGCACTGGGAATCTCGGCGTCCTGCGTCGCAGCATGGATGCAAACCTATGCACCGGCAATGCTGGCCGTGGCGGGTTTTGCGGGGCTTTACGGCCTCGTCCATGCCTTCGATTTGCTTCGGCGCAGCCCTGCGGTTGCCGCCGCAGCTGAGACTTCGGCGCCGGTGACGGACGACCGGGGCGACCTGCTGGTCTACCTTGAGGATGACGAACCCGAGCTCTTGCTCGATTCGGAGCCTGAAGTCGCTGAGATTGCAGAAGAAGGGGAGCCGGACGTTGCCGCGCCCATGCAGGAGCGCGAGCCTGAGGCTGTTGAGCCCGTCCTGCAACCGGAGCCCGCCCCGATCTCGATCCAGGAGCCGGAGCCCGAGGTTGCCGAGCCGTTCGAGATCGTCGAGCCAGCTGAGCCGGTTCATGAGGAGCCGGAATATGCGCCGGTCGCGCCGCTCTTCGAACCGCAGCCGTTCGTTCGCAATCAACGCGCTGCCTTCGGTCGCAAGGCCGGCTGACGAAAGCCCTAACCGGGCTGGCACTTGCCAAGGCCTGAAAGCCGTTCCACGCTTCGTGCATGGCGCAGATGCACGACGTCTCGGACCCGCGAAACGCATCGATCCTGGTCAACGTCAACGGTGAGCTCAAGCCGCGCGCCGAGGCGGTCGTTTCCGTCTTCGACAGTGGCTTCATGCTCGGCGACGGCGTTTGGGAAGGGCTGCGCGTCCACAAGGGCAGGCTCGCTTTCCTCGACCGCCATCTCGACCGGCTGTTCGAAGGGGCAAAGGCGATCGCGATGGACGTCGGAGTATCGCGAGAGGATCTTGCGAGGCGGCTCTACGATACCCTCGACGCCAATAAGATGGACGAGGGCGTCCACATCCGGCTGATGGTGACCCGCGGCGTCCGCTCGACCCCTTACCAGGATCCGCGCGTGGTGGTTGGCGCTCCGACCATCGTCATCATCCCGGAGTATAAGGAGCCGCCCGAGGGGATTTACGAACGCGGGCTCAAGCTCTTCACGGTCCACGTCCGCCGCGGCGATCCGGCGGTGCAGGACCAGAAGATCAATTCGCATTCGAAGCTCAATTGCATCCTCGCGTCCGTCCAGGCGACGCTGGCCGGTGCCGACGAAGCGCTGATGCTCGATCCGCATGGTTTCGTGGCCACATGCAATTCGACGCACTTCTTCATCGTCCGCAAGGGCGAGGTTTGGACCTCCAGCGGCAAATATTGCCTGGGCGGGATCACTCGCGGGCTGACGTTGGAGATCGCGAACGAAGCCGGCATGAAGGCGATCGAGAAGGATTTCTCGCTGACCGACGTGTACGGCGCGGACGAGGCGTTCACGACCGGCACTTTCGCCGGCATCGTCCCGGTGCGCGAGGTCGACGGCCGCCAGCTCATCTGCCGCGGGCCGACGGTTGAGCGACTGCAGCGTCTCTATTCCGAACGGGTCGACCGCGACGTTGGAGAGCAGCAGCGGCCATGACCCACCGCATCGCCATGTGGTCGGGTCCAAGGAACCTCTCCACGGCGTTGATGCGAAGCTTCGGAAGCCGCTCGGACACTTTCGTCTCTGACGAGCCATTCTACGGCTGCTTCCTCAAGGACACCGGCGCGGACCATCCCATGCGCGAGGAAGTAATCCCCGCGATGGACTGCGACTGGCGGAGCGTCATGGCGTCGCTTCGCGGGAAGACGCCCGATGGCTCTCCGATCTGGTACCAGAAGCACATGTGGCACCACATGTCGGGGCCGATCGGCTATGACGACTTCACCGGCTTCATTCACGCATTCCTGATCCGCGAGCCGGAGCGGATGATCGCTTCCTATCTTCGCAAGCGCGAGGCCGCGCGGTTCGAGAATTTCGGCCTCGATCGCCAGGCCGAGTTCTTTAAGCGTGAAGCCGAC
Organism: Pseudomonadota bacterium; assembly: GCA_046765675.1. Classification (GTDB taxonomy): domain Bacteria; phylum Pseudomonadota; class Alphaproteobacteria; order Sphingomonadales; family Sphingomonadaceae; genus Sphingomicrobium. The sequence continues at coordinate 3,445 of JBKPOR010000067.1, read as the reverse complement.
CGACTGGGCCATGCGCCGCCGGTCATTGACGCTCACGACGTGCTCACAAATCCGCAGGGGGTGCTGTCGAAACTCTGCGAGGCGCTCGGCATCCCCTGGGACCTGGCGATGCTGAGCTGGCGCCCGGGCCGGCGTGAGACCGACGGCATCTGGGCGAAGCACTGGTACGGCGCGGTCGAAGCCAGCACCGGCTTCGGTCCGCCCGAAACGGATCACATCGACTTACCCGACGATGCTCAGGACGTCGCCGACCGCTGCCGCCCTTATTACGAGCAGCTGGCCCAACATCGGCTTCTCCCCTGAATGGGGTCCTGAAGCCCTACGCCAGGATCCGAACGCCGTTTTCCGCCCATTCCTGATCGACGTCGACCTCGAGCAGAGCCCATTCCTCGCGGGTGCGGCACTGAATCGTCTCCATGCGGCTTCCCGTGATCGGGTCCACACGGAGGCAATAGCGAGTGTTCGCGTCCCCTGCGGGGGCGCCAGTTGTCGGGGTCGATTGGATGCTTGCAGCTGCCGAAGTTGCGAGGATCGCTCCCAGCGCAACGGCCAACCCTTTTAGTGCCATGTCGTTTCTCCTTGAACGGCACGCGGACATGCCCCTGCACTAACGAGTTTAGTGGCAGTTTCGGTCAGATGCGAGGTGGTTTCGACAAAAGAATGGGCAGTTGAAGTTGACCTACCGTCAACCTGTACAAGGGCCGCATGGATGATTCGCTCGACATTCGCGACGTCGCCAAACGCACCGGCCTGACCAGCCGTGCGCTGCGCTTTTACGAGGCGCGCGGGCTGTTGAAGCCGCTTCGCACTTATAGCGGGCGCCGGCTCTATGGCCGAGGCGACCTCGAGCGAATCCAGCAGATCCTCGCGCTGAAGCGCGCCGGGCTTACCCTCGCACAAATCACCAGACTGACCGCGCATGGCAGCATGGACCTAGGCGCCATCGTCGATGCGCAATTGAAAGTCATCGAGGAGCGCAAGGCCGAGCTCGACGAGGCCAAGGCCCTGCTCCTCTCCGTCAAGTCACGCATCGACCGCGGCGAGCCCGTCGATGCCGAGACCTTCTGCTCGCTGATCCGACAGGGAGACAGAATCATGGAAGCCGAAGACTGGAAAAAAGTGACCGACCGCTATTTCTCGAAGGAGGAGCGGGAGCGCTGGGCCGACCGCATGAAGGAGGCGCCGGCTCAGGACTTCGATCAGGCTGAATACAGCCGAAAATGGAAGGACCTCGGCAGCCGCGTCGAGGCCGCGATTCCATCCGGGCCGGACAGCCCGGAGGCGCAGGCGCTCTACGATGAGTGGCAGGCGTTGCTCGCGCCGTTCAAGGCGGTTGCGACGCCGGAAATGATGGCGGGCGCCACCAATCTCTATGAGCGGATGGACGAATGGCACGGCGACGTACCGCAGGCGCCGTTCACTCCTGAGGCGTTCCACTTCATCCAGGAGATCGGACGGCGGAAAGCCAAAGCTTAACGCCGCTCGTAGGTCCCGATCAGCTCGCCTTGAGCGATCGCGTGCCGAGTTGCGGCATTTTCAACATCGGCGACCTTCGCGCCGGAGGAGAGGCCAAGCCGGTCTACGTTCAGCGCGAAAAGCTTGAAATGATAATGGTGCGGTCCGTGTCCCTTCGGCGGGCACGGGCCCCCATATCCCGGCTTGCCGAAATCGTTCGTCACTTCCGTGCCTGTCGGGTGGCTGCCGCCGATCGATCGGGCCGAAGCCGGGATGTCGACAACGCCCCAGTGCCGGTACGTGCCGCCTGGCGCGTCCGGATCGTCGACCACCAGCGCGAAGCTCTTCGTGCCGTCCGGCGGTTCGTCCCACCTAAGCTCCGGCGTCTGGTTCGTTCCGTCGCAAGTATATTGCGCTGGGATCGGCTGCCCATTCTGAAAGGCGTCGGTGGTGAGGCTGAGCTTGGCGAGGGTAGCGCTTTCCATGGCTGTTCCTCCTTGCGCTTCGTTCGCGGCCTGGTTTTTCGCGCCGCAGCTCGCCAATGCGGCGAGCGCGAGCACGGGCATGAACTTGGCGAACGTCAGATGTTTCATGGCGAGCCTCCTTGACCGGAAGCGAATAGCGAACGTGTCGCCGTCATCAGTCGTTCCTTGCTTCGTCTGGCCCGGTTGACCCTTCACCGCACCCTCGCTATGTGCCCGCCCGTCCAAGCGACAGGGTTTCTCTAGCGCCGGACAAGAGCTGAACATTGCTCAACAAAGCGCGCAGCTGGCGGTCTCAGGGCTTCCGGGCTTCGCGCTGTTTGTGTTGCGCAAAGTAACCGCCGGGGCTTCCGGCAATGAGGGACCCCACGAAAGTAGTACTTTCGCGGGACCCGAGGAAAGGTGAAGGGCTTCATGCCGACGATTAACCAGCTGATCCGCAAGGGTCGCGAACCGCAGAAGGCCAAAAATAAGGTCCCTGCAATGGAGGCGAACCCGCAAAAACGCGGCGTTTGCACCCGTGTTTATACGACGACCCCGAAGAAGCCGAACTCCGCGCTTCGCAAGGTCGCCAAGGTCCGTCTGACCAACCAGCGCGAAGTGATCAGCTACATCCCCGGCGAAGGCCACAACCTCCAGGAACATAGCGTGGTGCTGATCCGCGGCGGCCGCGTGCGCGATCTTCCGGGTGTTCGCTATCACGTCCTTCGCGGCGTCCTCGATACGCAGGGCGTCAAGGATCGCAGGCAGTCGCGCTCCAAGTACGGCGCCAAGCGCCCCAAATAATCCACGAGAGTAAGCCCCGGACGGGTTCCGGAACCGGCTGAAGAGAAAGGAAAAATCCAATGTCTCGTCGTCGCCGCCCAGAGAAGCGCGAAATTCTCCCCGATCCGAAGTTCGGGGATCTTGTCCTTTCGAAGTTCATGAATTCCGTCATGCTCGACGGAAAGAAGTCCGTTGCCGAAGGCATCGTCTACGGTGCGCTCGAGAGCGTCGAAACGCGCCTGAAGCGCGAACCGCTCGGCGTGTTTCATGATGCGCTCAACAATGTGAAGCCGGGCATCGAGGTCCGCTCCCGCCGGGTCGGCGGTGCCACTTACCAGGTACCGGTCGAGGTCCGTCCCGAGCGCGCCCAGGCGCTCGCCATCCGCTGGCTGATCACGGCGGCTCGCGGCCGGTCCGAAAAGACCATGTCGGGGCGCCTCTCGGGCGAGCTGATGGATGCGTCGCAGAATCGCGGCAATGCCGTCAAGAAGCGTGAGGACACGCACCGCATGGCCGAGGCGAACCGCGCCTTCAGCCACTACCGCTGGTAAGTTTCGTACCTATATTGCCGGAGCCGGCGTCTGCCGGCTCCCCCATATCGCTAAGGAAGCACAAGAAAATGGCCCGCAGCCATCCGCTCGAACGCTATCGCAACATCGGCATCATGGCGCACATCGACGCCGGCAAGACGACGACCACCGAGCGCATCCTCTATTACACCGGTAAGTCCTACAAGATCGGCG
>JBKPOR010000066.1:0-1857 GCA_046765675.1 Pseudomonadota bacterium | reverse complement strand
AGATGTGTATAAGAGACAGCATGATGACTACGAATAGTACGTAGCAAATTATTCCTGCCAATCCCAAACCGATGGAGATGTAGCTGAACATCTTCGCCTTCTTCGAAGCATCGAGGGCCCCTGCGGTATCACCGGCCGCGACCTTGCCATTCACCTGGGCTGCAAAGATTACGGCGACGATTCCGAGCGGCAGACAACAGAAAAGGGAGATGATTGCCAACACCAGGTAATTAGGAACGCTGGCGGCAGGCGTGCCCGTTCCGGGCGGGGGAGTCCATTCTTGAGACATTCAGTTTCTCCTGAGACTAGTTTTGAAAGATGCCGGCAATCAATAAGAGTGTGCACACGCGGCGTATGCGCCTGGTCCTCCGCCGGTGTTGGGTGGAGGAGGTGGCATCATGGCCTTGCGCTTTTCAAAAAGCGGAACACCGAGAAGTCCACCAACTATCGAGAAAACAAGCAACAAGACAGCCAAAATAAGAGCGTTAATAATGACCGGACCAATCGATGAACCCGCGGCTTCAAACTGCTGCCTCATCATATCCGCCTGCCGCGGATCGACTCTTTCCACCATGCTAATAATTAGGTTCCTCATTGTCGGACCCATCGCCAGCGAGATAGGTACACCCAGGATCAACGAGATCACCGCTCCGACGAGTCCGGCCACCGCGCCAAGTACAGCTCCGTCAGCCGCAGTAGCAGGTGTTGGCGAGTTCTTCACGTAAAGATACGTGGCCAGCATGCCTCCCAAAATGGCCCACAGACAGCAGCATACGTTTACAGCACTGACAAACGGTATGACGGAGAGTAGGCCTAAAACGACGCCGCCGATCAAGGCAGGCTTAAGTTTATTATTCATCGAACTTGTACTCGTCCACTAGTGAAAGTTGGAACAACTCAAGTCTAGGTCGTTGGATTGTCAGGGGTGGCACGAAGCGCCCTGAATAACTAACAAAGAGGGCGGGGATTGTCAATAAAATTGAGCCACAGGAAGGCACAAAAACACAGGCAGACAGCCACAAAGAAACACAAAAGGCGCGAAAAGTAGGGAGAAGCCTTTGTGCTTTTGGTGCTTCTTCGGGTCGTGGCTTAGCGGCCGACTTCGATCCGATCCCCGGGCTGAAGTTTAGGATCTTCGGCCGCTCCAGCCTTGATCTGCTTGATGCTGTAACGAACTGTCACGAGGCGACCGTCCGCGCCCGCGCGCGAGATTTCGACGCGGCTTTCCTGTCGAGAAGTGCTACCGGCCGCCAGAATGGCTTGGAGCAGCGTAATCCCCGGCTGAAACGACTTCTGTCCAGGATAATTGATCCGACCCGCGATGTAGTAGAACTCCTGCGGACGGTTGGTTACTGTGATTACATCGCCCGATTGAATGTTGAGATTGAGTGTTGCCGGATCGCTCAAGTCATAAGGTTGTCCGGGAATGCCTGCACGCATGATCACTATGCGACCACTGTCGTTTCGTAATTGTGACTCGGCCAGCACAACGTAAAGCGGAACCATTTCTCGTCGCAAAAACCGTGTGCCGGGATTGACGACCAGGCCAGTCACCGTCACTGAATGGCTGAGATACTGGCGTACGCCCACTGACACTTGAGCCTTCTCTTCCACAGCGCGTCTCTTGAGTTCCGCGGAAATGCGCGTTTGTATTTCTTCGGGAGTAAACCCGGCGACTGGAATAGTGCCGCCTGCGACCGGAAGATCGATCACGCCATTGCCGACCACGGTGAACAGCGTGGATTTGCTATTCGCGGAATTGAGTAGACGTATATCGAGCACGTCGCCGACGCCAACGCGATAGATCTCGGTTAGCGGGCGCTCCGGAACGTTCGCGGTGCCGGAATCGCTAACGGT
>JBKPOR010000065.1:0-12154 GCA_046765675.1 Pseudomonadota bacterium | reverse complement strand
TACCAATTCCGCCACCTGGGCACGGGAACAAGATTTAGTGGTAGGCGGGCGCGCTTAAAGGGGGCCGGCGCGCCTTGTCAACGCCAAGCCTGCAGGGCAAAGGCCAGCGCATGATCCTCCGTTCGAACGAGCTCGTCACGGTCTTCGGCGGCGACGGATTCATCGGTCGCTATGTCTGCGAAAACCTGATGAAGGCGGGGGTCCGGGTCCGCGTGGCGAGCCGCGATCCGCGCAACAGCTATTTCATCCAGCCGTTGGGTCAGGTCGGCCAATTCGGTTTCATCAAGGCCGATATCACCGACAAGGACTCGGTTCGGCGGGCCGTCGATGGCGCGGCCGCCGCCATCAATCTCGTCGGCGTGTTCGGACGCAAGATGCAGGCTGTGCATGTCGACGGCGCACGCAATATCGCCGAAGCGGCAAGGAAGGCCGGGGCCGGAGCACTGGTCCACATCTCGGCAATCGGGGCCGATCCAAGCTCCGAATCAGGTTACGGCCGGACCAAAAGCGAGGGCGAGGCGGCTGTCAAAAAGGCGTTCAAGGGGGCGACGATCGTCCGCCCGTCGCTCGCGTTCGGGCCCGAGGATGATCTCACCAACCGTTTCGCTGGAATGGCACGGCTGCCCTTCCTGCCCGTCATTGCGTGCAAGCGGAACTTCCAGCCGGTCTATGTCCGCGACCTCGCCAAGGCGATCGCGATTGCCGCGCTCGAGCCGGGAAGACATTCCGGCAAGACCTATGAGATCGGCGGCCCGCAAGTCATGAACATGCTCGAATTGCATCGGGCCATCCTGGATCTCACGGGCCAGAGACCTGAAATCCTGCCGCTGCCTGACCTGTTCGGAACGCTGATGTCCTATTTCGGCTGGCTTCCCGGTGCGCCGCTCACTCGCGACCAGTGGCTGATGCTCCAGCGTGACAACGTGCCCGCCAAAGGCGCGCTTGGGCTCGAAGCGTTCGGAATCAAGCCGACGCCGCTCGGGGCGGTGGGGTACGAATGGCTCGGCCGTTTCAATCGCGGCGGCCGGTTCGCTGGACGGCGGATCAACCTGGCGGCGAATTCGTAACGCATGTCCGCCCTGCTGATCGCCATCATCCTCGGTATCGTCGAGGGGGTCACGGAATTCCTGCCCGTCTCGTCGACCGGCCATTTGATCCTCGCCACCGAGCTTCTCGGCTTCGACGCGGCCAAATGGGCGGCGTTCAACGTCATCATCCAGCTGGGCGCGATTCTTGCGATCGTCGTCCTTTACTGGCGCACTTTCTGGGCCGTGCTCGAAGGACTGGTCCGTTCCAACCCGACGTCTTGGCGCTTTATCCGCAATATTTTGATCGGCTTCCTGCCCTCGGCGATCCTCGGCTTCCTCTTGATCAAATATGTCGAGGCTTTGCTCGGCAATGCCGTCGTTGTCGCCTGGGCTTTCATCCTCGGCGGGATCGCGATTCTCGTCATCGAGCGGCTCGTGAAGAACACGCCGACCGTCGGCGTTGCGGAGATGTCTGTAAGAACAGCGATCGGCGTCGGCCTCGTTCAGTGCCTGTCGATGATCCCGGGGGTCAGCCGTTCGGGCGCGACGATCATGGGCGGCCTCTCGCTTGGGGTCGAGCGGCGAACGGCGGCGGAGTTCAGCTTCTTCCTCGCAATCCCGACCATGCTCGGTTCGACGACTCTCGAACTCGCCAGGCACCATGATGAGCTCCTAGCCGGCGCCAGCGGCGTCGGCTTCGGGACTGTCGCGGTGGGCTTCGTCGTGAGCTTCATCGTGGCGATCGTCGTCGTGAAGGCCTTCGTGGCCTATATTTCCAGGCACGGTTTCGCCCCCTTCGCCTGGTATCGGATCCTCGCGGGAGCCCTGGCGCTCATCTGGCTGACGATGCGCTAATTTATCTTCAAGGCGTTCGGTGCTAGACTGATTCGTACGAATGTTTTCAGCAGCTTAGAGTGAGACCATGAGTACCAGATTGATTGCCCTGCCGCTTGTGCTTTGCGCGAGCCCGGCGCTCGCGCAGACGGCGCCTCCGCCCCCGCCTTCGGTAGAGGCGCAGGAGATCCAGCGCGTTCTCAACGACCCGGCGATGGTCGAACGAATGACCAACGTCATGCAGGCACTCAGCAAGGCGTTCCTCGACATGCCCGTCGGCGGGATCGAGGCTGCGGTGGAGGGACGCCAGGCTACGCCGGCCGAACGACGGCGCAGGGTTCGCGATATCGAACCGGGGATCGGTCGCGACGTCCAGGCGCAGGTGGCACAGGCGAAGCCAATGGTGCAGCAGAGCATGAAGGCGCTGTCCGACTCATTGCCGTCGATGATGAACGGCCTGAAGCAGGTCCAGGAGTCGCTCGAGCGGGCGGCCGCGAACATGCCTGACCCGACCTACCCGAAGCGCTGACGTCGTCGCGGGCTTGACCCGGGATCCGCCTTTTCTTCGTCGTCCCGCCTGAAAGTGAAGGCAGGCCCCGGCTCAAGGCCGGGGTGACGGTTTACGCAAGCGCAGGCAACGCTAAAGCTTTCCCTCGATGTGGCAGCTCTTCCAGTTCCCGCTGTGCCCCTTTTCGCGCAAGGTCCGGCTCGTCCTTGCGGAGAAGGGCATCGGCCATGAGCTGGTGCGCGAAAATCCGTGGGAAAAGCGCGACGAATTCATTGACCTGAACCCGGCGGGCGAAACCCCCGTGATGGTCGAGCCGGACCAGGGCGTGACGCTCATCGGCTCGCAGCCGATCGTCGAATATTTCGACGAGACCGTAGACCGCATGCCGATGATCCACGGCAATGCGCAGCTCCGCGCCGAAATCCGCCGCATGGTGGAATGGTTCGACATCAAGCTCTATCGGGAAGCGGTCGACCCGCTGCTCAACGAGAGGATGCGCAAACGGCTGGTCACCCGCGAGAGCCCGGACACGAGGGTCCTGCGGGAAGCGATGCGGGTCGCGTCCGAGCATCTCGATTATGTGGATTATCTGCTCGACCATCGCCGCTGGCTCGCGGGACCGGGACTAAGCCTCGCCGATTTCACCGCCGCGGCGCATTTCAGCGTCATCGACTACCTCGGAGCGCTCGACTGGCGCGGGCACAAGCAGACTAAGGATTGGTACGCCGTCATGAAATCGCGGCCCTGCTTCCGGCCTCTGCTGGGCGAGCGGATGGAGGTGATCGTGCCGCCGGGCCATTACGACAAGGTGGATTTTTAAAGAGCTCAACCTTCGGTCAGCTGCGCCCGTAGCTCCGAGTCATCGACGACAAGCCGGCTGCGCTGTTCGCGCGTCAGCAGCGCACATTGTTCGGTCTTGCCGAACCAGCGATATCGATTTTGCGCGACACGATCGTAAAGCCAGTCGCGGATTGGGCGTGGAACGATCCTGCCGACAAGTGCCAGTCGCCACCATCCGCCCAGAATCCGCGCAAGCTGGAAATAGCCGTCGGACTTGGTGTGACAGCCGTCGGAATTGATCAAAAGATAGCTGTCGTCGATCGGCATTCCGAGCGTCCGGTAGAGTGCGCTTCCGAGCTCGGATTGGGCGGACGCGAACTGGACCGCGCCTTTACGGTCGTGCCTCATCACGAAAGCCGCTCCGGTCGAGCAGAGCACGCAATGGCCGTCGAAAACGAACAGAGGGCGCTCGCGACGGATCGTCATTGACGCGTGCCTTCCCAATGGTCGTCGATTCCGGGCCCTTCAACCGTCGTCGTGATGTCCAGGTGAGCGATAGCGGACATTAATTCTTCCACGTCGATCAAGTCGAGGCACGGCCGGGCGCCAGGTATTGGCGGGCGCCCAGCCGCGATTCTTCGCGCCAGGATGATCGCTGGAATGCAGGGGATGTTCGGGCCATGGACCTGGCGCGCGATCATGAAGATCTTCACCCGCATCGGGCGGCCGCTTGCATCCGACCCGTCGAGGAACATGTGGAAGCCGCTCTTGTCGGATTCCCACCTGTCGAAGAGGAAGGACAGGCGAAGGAGCTCTGGCGCGTAGGGCGCCCATGATTTCACCAACCGAAGCCGGGCAATCCAACTCAACAGCCAGGTTCCAAGATGCAGCACCTTCACCTCGTGGCCCGCGACGAAATCCAGGTCCCGGAGCTCCCGATAGCGTGTAGGGAACAGCTCGAGATCGGGAATGTCGCAATGGCCGAACAGCCTCATCCCGAGTTCCGGATAACGAAGGGCCCGCAGCCCCTGCCAGCCGAATACGCGCTTAGGGGTTCCTCGCCGAAGGATCGTGAAAGGCTTGCCGACGTAGCTCAGGATCGCTGAGGCGGTACCCAGACCGCGATTGGTCGCCTGCGACGCCGCGATCCCGTAGCTCACGCTCTCGAGCCGCGCGAAACGCGGCCGGTAGCGGTCGATGAAAGCGGCGGTGAGACAGGGCACGGAGCTTGCGCCTGCGATCACTGCCACGCCCTCTTGCCTTGCATCGGCGTCGAGATCGCCGATGGTGGCAACGAATAGTCGGGCATCGGCGAGATCGAGATAATGGGCGCCGCGCGCGATCGCGGCCCGCGCAACGCGGTGATCCTGGGACTGGAAAGGCCCGGTCGTGTGAATGACGACATCGGCCCCAATTTCCCGCAAGCGAGCCGCAATGTCGTGATCGATATCGACGGCACAGCCTTCGGCCCGGTTCGCGCTCTGGAGGTCAGCCGCAAATGCGTCCGCCTTCGCCTTTGAACGGCCGCCGATCACCAGCGTGATGTTTGGATCGTTCGCGAGGGCGCGCGCAATGTAGCTTCCGAAATTGCCGTACCCGCCGATGATGAGGACTCGGGTCACCAGGTGGGCTTCGTCACCATCAGATGGAAAACGACGATGAGCGACAGGAAGGCGGGCCAGCCTAGCCAGAACCAGATCCGGCGCAGGCGCCGGTGCCCAGCATCATCGAACTCGCCGCCAGCCAGCCTGGACTGCAGCTGGTCACGGATACGCATCTGAATGAACACGACTGGTACCCAACACGCCCCGGCCAAGATGTAGAGCGCATAGGTCACGACAAGCCAGTAATCGAGGGGGTTGAAGCCGCCCCGCGAGATCAACCAAACGCCCGTCACCGGTTGCACTATGACCGCCGTCAGTGTGAAGAGGAAATCGGCCGTCACCGTCGCGCGGGCGGCAAACAAAGCAGCCCGGTCATCGCCCGATCGCTCGCCCATCCAGAAGAAATAGGCGATTCCTAATCCCGTGCCGAACAGGATCGTCGCCGACAGAATGTGAAGCGTCTTAACGGCGGCGTAGGCGTCCAACCGGCAGCCTCAATACACCCGCGGCTTGGGTTTGATATATTGAACGTCGTCGGTGAGCGTGAATTCGTGCACGGGGCGATAGTCGATCTTCACCGCCCCGCCTTTGCCTCCCCAGCCGTCAAGCCACGCGATCGTGTGCTTCATCCAATTCTTGTCGTTCCGCTCGGGATAATCCTCGTGCATGTGCGCTCCGCGGCTTTCCTTGCGGTTGGCGGCGCAATGCATGGTCACCACCGCCTGGGCCAGAAGGTTGTCGAGCTCGAGCGTCTCGACGAGGTCGCTGTTCCAGATCATGCTGCGGTCGGTGACATGGACGTCCGCCATCCGCGCGAAGACCTTGTCGATCTTGGCGACTCCCTCCGCCAAGGTGCGGTCGGTGCGGAACACCGCGCAATCGGATTGCATCGTCCGCTGCATGTCGAGCCGTATCTCGGCAGTCGGGCTTCCACCTTCGGCATGGCGAAACTTGTCGAGCCGGGTGAGGGCGAGGTCGGAAGCGTCTTTCGGCAGGGGATCCTGAAGCGCGTCACGCTTGACGACCTCGCCGAGCCGCTTGCCGGCGGCGCGGCCGAATACCACGAGATCGATCAGACTGTTGGAACCGAGGCGGTTCGCACCGTGGACGCTGACGCACGCTGCCTCGCCGACCGCGAACAGGCCCGGCACGACGGCGTCGGGATCGCCGTCCTTCGAGGTCACGACCTCGCCGTGATAATTCGTCGGGATGCCACCCATATTGTAGTGGACGGTGGGAATGACGGGAACGGGCTGGCGAGTCAGGTCGACTCCCGCAAACGTCCTGGCGGTCTCGGTAATGCCGGGCAGCCGCTCGTGCAGAATCTTCGGGTCCAAATGGTCGAGATGGAGGAAGATGTGATCCTTGTCCTCGCCGACGCCGCGGCCTTCCCGGATTTCCATCGCCATTGAGCGCGACACGACGTCGCGGCTGGCGAGATCTTTCGCATGGGGCGCGTAGCGCTCCATGAACCGCTCGCCGTCGGCATTGGTGAGATAACCGCCTTCGCCGCGCGCGCCCTCGGTGATGAGCACCCCGACGCCATAAACCCCGGTGGGGTGAAACTGGACGAATTCCATGTCCTGCAGCGGCAGCCCGGCGCGCAGCACCATGCCATTGCCATCGCCGGTGCAGGTGTGAGCGCCCGTGCATGAGAAATAGATCCGGCCGTATCCGCCGGTGGCGAGGACCACCGCCTGGGCGCGGAATCGGTGGACCGATCCATCGTCGAGGTTGAGCGCGACAACGCCCCTGCAAACGCCCTCCTGCATGATGAGGTCGATCGCAAAATATTCGACGAAGAAGTCGGCGTCGTACTTGAGGCTCTGCGAGTAAAGCGTGTGGAGCATCGCATGACCGGTGCGGTCGGCCGCGGCGCAGGTGCGCTGCGCGGGCGGGCCCTCGCCCATCTCCTGGGTCATTCCGCCGAACGCGCGCTGGTAAATCTTGCCCTCGGCCGTGCGGCTGAAGGGCAGGCCCATATGCTCGAGCTCGATCACTGCCGCCGGAGCCTCGCGGCAGAGATATTCGATTGCGTCCTGGTCGCCGAGCCAGTCGGAGCCTTTCACCGTATCGTACATGTGCCAGGTCCAATGGTCGGGGCCCATGTTCCCGAGGCTGGCGGCAATTCCGCCCTGCGCGGCGACAGTGTGGCTACGGGTCGGGAAGACTTTGGTGACGCAAGCGGTCTTCAGGCCCTGTTCGGCGGCTCCCATCGTGGCGCGCAGCCCCGCGCCTCCGGCCCCGACCACCACGACGTCATAGGTATGATCGACGATCTTGTAAGCGTTCACGCAGTCGCTCCGAACGCGATCCGAGCGAGGGCGAAGAGCGCGAGCGCTCCACCGCCGACCGCGAGGAACAAGAAAACGAGGTTGCAGGCGAAGCGGTTACCCTCGTCATGGACGTAATCGTCGACCACCACCTTCATTCCGTCGAGCGCATGCTTGAACCCGATCACGATCAGGAGCGCCATGGGCACCGCGCCGCTCGGCGCGTGAAGCCATTCGACGATGGTCCGGGAATCGAACGACGGCAGGATCAGCAGCGAGGCGACCAGCCACGTGCCGAGCAAAAGCAGCGCGACGCTGGTGACCCGCTCGGTCAGCCAATGCTCACCGCCCTCGCGCGCCGAGCCGAGGCCGCGAACCTTGCCCAGCGGGGTGGAGCTGTCGCCGACGCTCATTTGATCACTCCCAGCAGATAGACCCACATTGCCGCGGTCAGCACCACCGCTCCGGCAAAGGTCAGAATCGCGAAGGTCTTGTTGATGCCGAGCTCGAACGCGGCGCCTGTGTCCATCACGAGATGGCGGATGCCCGACAGCAGATGCTGGAAGAAGGCCCAGGTCAGTCCGATTAGGACAATCTTGCCGATGAGCGTTGTCGCAACCTTGGTGAAGGCGGCGTAGGATTCGGCGCCTCCCGCGAGCGCGGTCAGCCACCAGGTGAGGACGGCGAGCCCGACGATCGACAGGCCCGCGCCGGACACACGGTGGATGATCGATGCAGCCATGCCGGGACCCCAGCGCCAGATGCTGAGATGGGGCGAAAGAGGACGAGGATTTGGTGATGCCATGGTGGCGTCCGCTTAAAGCCTGTCCCAGCCGAATGGAAGCGGTGGAGGAGCGTCCGCCCTAACCGGGTCTTAACCATTGTCCGGCAAGAGCATCCCTCAAGGGCTCCAAGAGAGCATCACAAGCGGGTTCATGGAGACTGGATCGATGGGTGGCGACACTGGCGGGTTGCAGCAGCTGACCGACGGACAGGTGGGCGCGCGGCTTCAGGCATACAATCCCGACGGGTCGCTCGAGCGCGACATTCAAGCGCTGTGGCAAGATGCCGGCGATATCATCGACGCCGAGGTTCGCGCCCAGTTCGGAAACGAGGCCGCGGAACGCATTCACAACCATTACAGCGGCAAGGTCGACGCCAGCTGGATTCAAAACGTGGCCGAGTACGGCCGCCGGATCTACCACGAGAAGACTTCGGTCCCCGACTATATCGTTTCGCGCGATCAGCTGATCACGCGGATCATCGCGAAGCTGTTCGATCGCTTTGGTGACAATCCCGAGGCGCTTCAGCGCAGCGTCGCCGCCTTCCAGCGCATCACCAGTTTCGAAACGGACATCATCCTTGCGCAGATCGCCTTGCTCGAGGCGATCGAGGCCGCCGATTCCCGCGGCCGCGAGAGCGAGCACTTCGAACGCCGGGTCGGCGAGCTGGTCCGCGCCAGCACCGATCAGTCGAAGTCGCTGACCGACCGGACCCGCTCCACCGCAGCATCGGCGCGCGGAATGCTCGGCAAGACGAGCGAAGTCGCAGCTGCCGCCGAGCAGTCCGCCGTCGCCATGCGTGAAGCCGCCCAGACCGCGGCCGGCCTGATCCGCGCGATCGAGGATGCCCGGTCCGAGGTGGAAGTCGCGGCCGGAGTCGCGATCCGCGCCGGCGACCAGGCGAGCGAGGCTGTGAAAGTCAGCCAAGCGCTTTCAGCGCACGTCGAAGCGATCGAATCGATCCTGTCGCTGATCCGCGACATCGCGGGCCAGACCAACCTGCTCGCGCTCAATGCCACCATCGAGGCCGCGCGCGCCGGCGACGCCGGCCGCGGCTTCGCGGTCGTCGCCCAGGAAGTGAAGAGCCTCGCGTCGCAGACTGCCCGGGCCACCGACGACATCACCAACAAGATCACCGCCATCCAGCAGGCGACCAGGCAGACCGTGGAAGCCAATGGGTCGATCCAGGGCACCGTCGAGGAAGTGCAGAGCTCGGCAGACCGAATCCGCCAGGCGATGGAGCTCCAGGCGCAGACCGTGACGATGATCACCGCTGCAGTCGACGAAACCGCCCTCGCGGCGGACTCGATGAGTTCGACCATTGCCGCGATCCGAAGCGATACCGAGAACGTCGCAAAGGACATCGACGAAGTGGAGCAGGGCTTCGGCCGCTTCAGCGAGCAGATCGCGAACTTCAAATCAACGGCCAAGGCATTCGTCAACGGAATGGCGGCTTAATCATCCTCCCCTAGATTTCTAGGGGAGGTGGCAATCCGAAGGATTGACGGAGGGGCCCCTCCACCAGCTGCGCTGGTCCCCCTCCCCAGCAAATGCTGGGGAGGATAAAGAGTCCCCATGAACATCCTCATCACCGGAGCCAGCCGCGGGATCGGAGCGGCGACGTACAATCTTTTGAGGTCGCGCGGCCACAATGTCGCGGGTCATTCCAGCCGCGGAAGCGACGAGTTGATCGCGGGCGATCTTAGCGACGCCGGCGCACCCAAGCGCATCTGGGACGCGGCGCTGGGCCGGCTCGGCGGGCGGATTGACGTCCTTGTGAACAATGCGGGAATCTACGAGAGCGTCACCGATTTTGCCGATGACGACGATTGGCACGCCGGGTGGCGGCGAACGCTCACCATCAACCTCCAGGCCGCCGCCGATCTCAGCCGGCTCGCGGTTCGCCATTTCCGGGAAAGGGAAGCCCAGGGGGCAGCGGACCGCGGCCGGATCGTCAATGTGGCGAGCCGCGCCGCCTTTCGCGGCGATTCCCCCCAGCACTGGCACTATGCGGCGTCCAAGGGCGCGATGGTCAGCATGACCCGGACCATCGCTCGCGGCTATGCGGCCGAGGGCATCCTCTGCTTCGCCGTCGCACCGGGCTTCACGGTGTCCGAAATGACGGACGAATATCTCGCTGGCCGGGGCGGGGCGCAGATCGTCGCCGACATTCCGCTCGGCCGTGTGGCTTCGACCGACGAGGTAGCCGAGACCATCCGCTGGCTCGCGACCGAGGCGCCGTCCTCGGCGACCGGAAGCGTGATCGACGTCAACGGCGCCAGCTACGTCCGTTGAGCTACCGAGTGACCATCCCCTGCACCCGCGTGCAGGGCGAGGCGATCGGAGCGATTGAGGATCTGCGCAGCTTCGGCGACAGCCCCCCGATCCTGGTCGCCGACGAGCCGGACGAGACCAGGCCCGACGAATGGCTGATCCATGCTTATTTCGAACGTCCGCCGTCGGCCGAGGAGATCGCGTCACTCAGCAGTCTCGGCATCGGTCCGCCCCAGGTCGAGCAATTGGGCGAGGCCGACTGGGTGACGATGAGCCAGGCGGGCTTGCAACCGATCCGCGCCGGCCGCTTCACCGTTCACACTCCGACCCATGCGCCCGACCCCGACCGGATCAATTTCGAGATCGACGCTGGGCTGGCATTCGGGACCGGCCAGCATGCGACGACGGCCGGATGTCTTTCGGCGCTCGATATGCTGGAAAGCAATGGTTGCAAGTTTGCAAATATTGCGGACGTAGGAACCGGCACGGGCCTCCTCGCTTTTGCGGCGCTTGCACTGTGGCCTGAAGCGAAATGCATTGCCACGGACGTCGATCCGGTCGCGATCGACGTCGCTCGAGAGAATGCGGCGATCAATCGCGTGAAGCTCGGTCACGGCGTCGGCGAGCTTCTGCTCGCGGTGGCCGACGGAATGGAATCGCCGATGCTCGCCGCGCGAGCGCCGTTCGACCTGATTATCGCCAATATCCTCGCGGGGCCGCTGATCGAGCTCGCGCCGGACTTCGCCAAGGCCCTCGCGCCCGGTGGTACCGTGATCCTCGCCGGCCTGCTCGACACGCAGGCGGACGCGGTTGTCACGGCCTACGAAAAGCTCGGCCTCACGCTAACCGACCGCGGCTCGGGCGAATGGCCGGTGCTGGTGCTTCGAAGCTAAGCCTCGGCTACAATCTTCGCCCATTCCGCTTCGCCGATCACGCGGATCCCGAGCTCCTCGGCCTTCTTGAGCTTGGAGCCCGCGCCGGGGCCTGCGACCACGAGATCGGTCTTGGCGCTCACCGAACCTGCAGCCCGCGCACCCAGGCGTTCGGCCTGGGCCTTGGCCTCGTCGCGGCTCATCGTTTCGAGGCTGCCGGTGAAAACGATGGTCTTGCCGCTCCATTCGGTCTCTTTTGCGTCGCTAACGAAGGGCTTGGGGGTAACCTCCGACAGCAAATCGTCGAGCACCTCGCGATTGTGAGGCTCGTGGAAGAAATCGACCAGCGCCTCGGCGACCACCGGGCCGACCCCTTCGACCGCGGCGAGCTCGCCCTGCGCATCCTCTGACGTCGCGACCCGCCGCAGTTCCTCAATCGTGCCGAAGCATTTGAGCAGGTCGCGCGCGGTGACGATTCCGACGTGCCGGATACCGAGGCCGAACAGCAGGCGCGGAGTGACGGGCTCGCGCTTGGCCTCGATCGCGGCGAGGACATTGTCGACCGACTTGTCCTTCCAGCCCTCGCGGCCGAGCAGCTCTCCCCGATGTTCGTGCAGGCGGAAGATGTCGGCGGGCGAATTGAGCCAACCCAATTCGATGAACTCAAGGATCGATTTCTCGCCCAGCCCCTCGATGTTGAGCGCGCCGCGGCTCACGAAATGCCGCAATCGCTCGAAGCGCTGCGCCGGACAGATCAGCCCGCCCGTGCAGCGGACGTCGACCTCGCCTTCCTCGCTGACCGCCTCCGACCCGCATTCCGGGCAATGGTCGGGGAAGGTATAAAGGTCGCGCCGCTCGTCGCGGGTGAGGTTCTCCACCACCTGTGGGATCACATCGCCGGCGCGCTGGATCCGCACCCGGTCGCCGATCCGGAGGCCCAGGCGCTGGATCTCGTCGCGATTGTGCAGAGTGACGTTGGCGACGATCACTCCGCCGACGCCGACGGGCTTGAGGCGACCGACCGGCGTCAGCTTGCCGGTGCGCCCGACCTGGATGTCGATCGCCTCGAGCGTGGTTTCTGCCTTTTCGGCGGGAAATTTGTGCGCGAGGCCCCAACGGGGCGCCCGGGCGACGAAACCTAGCCGGTCCTGAAGGTCTAGCCGGTCGACCTTGTAGACGACCCCGTCAATGTCGAACGG
>JBKPOR010000064.1:0-30189 GCA_046765675.1 Pseudomonadota bacterium | reverse complement strand
GCGTAAAGCGGCTCGGGGCGCATATGCATCCCAAAATCACGATGACGTGCAGCCCGATGGCGCTGGTGCTGGACGCGTGGGAGCGCGGCGACCATTCGGAACTTCGCGCCTTCTTCCGGAAAGATGCGGAAAAGCTGGCGGCCGCGAGCGCCGATTTCTTCGTTTGTCCGGACAACACGGCGCATATTGCGCTCGAAAGCCCCGGCGACCCCTTTCCAATCCCAGGTCTTCACATCGGCGAAGTCGTTGCCGAGCAAGCGCTCCGCGACGGCCGCCGCAAGGTCGGCATCCTCGGCACCAAATATACGATGACGGGCCCGGTCTATCTCGGTGCGCTGGGGCGGCGCGGCCTGGACTGGGGGGTGCCGACCAAGGAGGATTGCACTTTAGTCAACCGCGTCATCTTCGACGAATTGTGCCTGGGCGTTTTCAAGGATGAGTCCCGCGATGCTTACGTTGGGATTATCGAAAAGTTGGCGGATGAAGGCTGCGATGCGGTGGCGCTCGTCTGCACGGAGATCCCGCTGCTGATCACGCCCGACGTATCGCCGCTGCCGACGCTTGATTCGACCCGTCTGCTTGCCGCAGCGGCGGTCGAGGTCGCGGTCGGAGAGAGGCCGATGCCCGATTGGCGCGGAGGACCGGTCGGCTAAGCCGCCGCTTGCTGTTTCATATCGAGCTCGCGGACGTGCCGGCTGAGTCGCTCGTAAAGGAAATCGATGACTGCCCGAACCCGCGGCTCATGCCGAACGCGCTCGTGCGTGAGAAGCCACAGCACGCGGCCGTGGCCGTCGCGCGGAGGGATGCAACGAATGAGGTCCGAGTCGGCGTCTCCAACTACGCACGGCAGAACCGCCACTCCGAATCCGGAGCGGACAGCGGACAGCAACCCGCTCGAACTCGCGTGATGCATGGCGACGCGGTCCTCCAAATCCATACTGCGCAGCCAGGCCTGATAATGTTCCCAAAGCTTGGCTCCGCCGCCGCCTACAATCGCGTGGCGTTTCAGCTCCTTGATCGAGGTCGGTCGACCGTGACGCTCGGCATAATCGCGGCTGCAGTAGAGCGTCCAATCGTCAACTCCGAGACGCCGTCCGACGAGCCCCCACGGCTGCTCTTCGGAGCTGCTGCGAAGGGCAATGTCGGCTTCGCCGGCGCCGAGGTCACGAAGACTGCTCGCCGTATCCAGCTCGACCATGATTTCCGGATGGAGGTCGTGCAGGTCCCTCAGCAGCGGCGAAATCAGGGAAAGTGCGTAGATTTCTTCGGACGTGATTCGGACGCTGCCGGTGAGATCGCGGTTTCGAGCGGAGGCCGCCTCCGTGAAGGCCTCGGCTGAAACTTCAACTCGCTTCGCCTTGTCGACCAACTCCTGCCCGGCCGGTGTGAGCACGTAGCCTGCCTGCCGTTTCTCGAACAATCGAATGTCGAGCGCTCCTTCGAGCGCTGCGATGCGGCGCGCGACTGTCGTTTGGCTGGTTCGAAGCGTCCTCGCCGCGGCAAGCGTGCTGCCCTCGCGAGCGACGGCGAGGAAGTATCGCAGGTCATTCCAATCCAGTGTTCGAGCCACATTTATCTCCGGCGGAACGCGTGTGTTCTGCAATTTTGCAGAATGATAGCACGACATCGTTGCTCACGTAAGTTGCAAAATAGGACTAATTAAGCGTCGCACTCAAACAGGAGGAGGCGACCATGAGCGCCATTCGGATCATCATCGCATCGGCCCTGATCACCACGGCCGCGATCAAGGCGGTTCCCGCACTGGCCGAGCCGGTTGCAGCCCAGGAGCTTAATGTCAGCATCGTCAGCACCGCCGATCTCGACCTGTCGACCCAGACCGGACGCCGGGCTCTCGACCACCGGCTGGTGAACGCCGCCCGCGAAGTTTGCGGGACGGCGTCGGATGTTGACCTTGCCGGCAAGAACAAGGTCCGCGCCTGCCGCGAGAATGTGCTTACCGATGCCCGCGCGAAGGGCGAGCAGCTGGCGAGCCGCGGCGGCGCGATCACCATCGCCGCTCGATAAAATCCCCGTAGTCCACTCCCCTGGACTCCAGTGGAGGCCGTCGGTTTCCCTCCGGCGGCCTTCATTTTTGTTCAGGGCGGAACGAAGATTCATGGAAATGTCAGACACTTGATGTATCTTCGTCAGCGGCGGGAGGGATGAACTATGCGTGGCGCCCAGCCACTTCGGGTCGCCGAGAGCTTCGGCGAGGGTGAGCATGTCCGGCACTATTGGGAGCACGGATATGTCGTCATTCGCGGGTTGTTCGCACCCGACGAAATCGAGCGAATTGCCGCCGCGACCGACCAGGTTTACGCCGAAGCCGCGGCGCACGGCCGCAGCTTCCGCCACGGCAACCTGTTCTACAATGTCGCGGCGCAGGCGGACGGCGCGCCGTTCGTGCGGATGGCGCAGTGGCCGTCCTACCATCAGCCGCTACTGAACCGCGTCCGGCTCGATAGGCGCATTGGGGGCCTGCTCGAGCCTTTGATCGGCCTCCACCTCAAGCAGATCATCAACCAGGTCCACTGGAAGGCGCCGGGCTCGATTGGCGATTTCGCCTGGCATCAGGACAGCCGTTCGCGACGGCCTATCTCGGCCTATCGCAACCTCGCGACGTCGTACGTGCAGACCGGCCTGGCGATCGATTCGCATACGCCGGAGTCGGGATGCATGCGCTTCATTCCGCGCAGCCACCTGCGCGGCGATCTCGGCATGGACTGTTCGAGGAAGGCGTTGGGAACGGCAATGACGGCTGGTGCGCTCGGTGCGGTGGGCCTGTCGGAATCTGATGCCGTCGACCTGCTGCTCGAGCCGGGCGATCTCGCGCTGTGGAGCCCGTATCTCGTGCACGGGTCGGGCACGAACCGCTCGAATCACAAGCGCCGGTTTTACATCAACGGCTACGTCCGAGGCGGCGATTGCGACCGCGGCGAATGGGCCTTTCGCGACGGCCGGCCGGTGCCGTTCGGGCCGAGGCCGGTGCTGGTGCATTATGAGGAGCTTCACGAGCGCCCCGGTCCCCACTACGTCGACTGAATGAAGGTAACGGGCGGCTGCCATTGCGGAGCGGTGCGGTTCGAGGCGGAGGTTGCCGATCCGCCCGTCGCGGCACTCGATTGCAATTGCTCGGTGTGCCGAATGACCGGATTCCTGCACATCATGGTTCCGCACGAGCAGTTCGAGCTGGTCACAGGGCGCGAGGCCTTGTCGAGCTACCGTTTTGGAACGGGAGCGGCCGAGCACCTCTTCTGCCGACATTGCGGCGTAAAGAGCTTCTATCAGCCGCGATCGCACCCGGAGGCGTGGAGCGTGAACGCGAACTGCCTCGATACGCCGGTCGAACTGGAGGTCGAGACATTCGACGGCCGCAACTGGGAAAGTGCGGCCGAAAGCCTCAACCGTTCGCCCTGAGCTTGTCGAAGGGCTGCACTGTCTTTGCGCTGGAAGAAAGACAGTCCCTCGACAAGCTCGGGACGAACGGTGAAAGGGGCGAAATGCACCGCCCGTTGCGCCTGACGATCGACCGCTCCGCGATCCAATCCAACTGGCGATGGCTCCAGGATCGGGCGGGAGTACCGGCAGGCGCCGCGGTCAAGGCCAACGGCTACGGGCTTGGGGCGCGCGAGACGACTGACGCGCTGGTTGAGGCCGGCTGCCGCGATTTCTTCGTTTCAACCTGGGCGGAGGCGGTGGAGCTGGGCAAGCTTCCCGATGGACTTAGCCTCGTCGTGCTGCACGGGGTCGGGCCGGACGATGTCGACGCGGCGCTCGCTTCGCCGGCGCGGCCGTGCCTGAACACCGCGGAGCAAGTCGCGCGGTGGAAGGAGATGGCGCCTAATCGTCCCTGCGACGTGATGGTGGATAGTGGGATCAACCGTCTGGGCCTGAGGCCGACGGAGATCGATCTCCTCGACGGCCTGACGATCGACACGCTTCACAGCCATCTGGCCTGCGCGGACGAAGACAGTCCGTTGAACGCAATGCAACTCGAGCGATTCCGGGCGGTCGTCTCCGCGGTCTCAGCAAAGCGCTACAGCTTCGCCAATTCCGCCGGCATCTGCCTTGGGGCCGATTATAGTCTCGATCTCGTTCGGCCGGGCCTTGCGCTTTATGGCGGAGTCCCGCGCGCCGAAGCGGAGGGCAACATCCGCCAGGTCGCGCGCGTCGAGGCGCAGATCGTCCAGCGCCGGACAATTCCAGCCGGCGAAACTTGCGGCTACGGCGCGACCTTCGTCGCCAAGGAGGATAGCGAGGCCGCGATCCTCAATATCGGTTACGCGGACGGATATTTGCGCGGATTTTCGTCGCACGGGTCCGCCTTCGCCGGCGAGTTCGCCTTGCCGGTCCTCGGCCAGGTGTCGATGGATTTGATTGCGGTCGGCTGCGACGCCGCGCCAGGCCTCAGGGAAGGCGACTGGGTCGAGATCGACTACGACCTGCCGTCGGCGTCGAAGCAATCCGGCCTTTCGCAGTACGAGCTTTTGACAACGCTCGGTTCGCGGTTCGAGCGGGTCTGGCGCTAGGAGCCGGGGTCTTCGGCTCGTAACGACAGAGATCGATCACCGGGCAGCGCCAACATTCGGGCAGCCGCGCCTTGCATCTGTATCGCCCGTGCAGGATCAGCCAGTGGTGAGCATCGCGGCGGAATGGCTGAGGCACGATCCTGTCGAGCTTTGCCTCGACCTCATCGACATTTTTTCCCGGCGCGAGTCCCGTTCGGTTGCCGACACGGAAGACATGCGTGTCGACGGCGAACGTCTCCTCTCCAAACGCCGTGTTGAGAACGACGTTGGCCGTCTTGCGGCCTACTCCCGGAAGTTCCTGGAGCTCTTCCCGCGTCCGCGGAATTTCACCGCGGTGCTTGTCGATCAGCGCCTGGCTGAGTGCGATGACATTCTTCGCTTTGGTGTTGAACAATCCGATGGTCTTGATCGCTTCGCGCAGCTGTTCTTCGCCAAGATCCAGCATCTGCCGCGGCGTTTTCACCTGTTCGAACAAGGGCTTGGTCGCGATATTTACGCTGGCGTCGGTCGCCTGCGCCGAGAGCACGACCGCGACGAGCAATTGGTACGGGTTAGTCGATTCGAGCTCGGTCGTCGGGGAGGGATTTTCCTCCGCCAGCCGTCGAAAAAATTCGAATACCGCGGCGCTATTCACAGCGCTTCGATCACGTCCCGCATGGAATAGAGACCCGCCGGCTTGCCCAGAAGGAAGCGGGCGCCGGCGAGCGCTCCGCGCGCGAAGATCATCCGACTTTCGGCTCGGTGCGACAGGATCAACCGCTCGTCGGGGCCGAGGAACATCACGTCATGATCGCCGGCTACCGTACCGCCGCGCATTGAAGCGAAACCCACGGCACCCGCTTCGCGCTCGAGACCTGTACCGTCGCGGCCGCGTTCGGCACGCAGCGGCGCCTTGCGACCTCGGGCGGCGGCCTCCCCCAGCATGAGCGCGGTCCCTGACGGAGCGTCCGACTTCATGCGATGATGGGTTTCGGCAATCTCAATGTCCCACTCGGCGCCCAGTACTCCGGCCGCCCGCTCGACGAGTTGCGCGAGCAAATTGACTCCGAGCGAAGTGTTCGCAGCCCGAAGCACCGCCACTTGCTCGGTTGCCTTGGCGATTCTTTGGTTCGCCAGATCATCGAGGCCGGTCGTGCCGATCAGGATCGGAACCGTCGCCGAAACCGCGCGGTCGAGGCTCGCCTGAAGTGCGTCCGGTACCGAGAAATCGACGAGCACGTCGCCATGATCCTGGTCGATCGTGAATTCGGGATCTTCCGCGGTCGCAGCCGCGATCGCTTTTCCCATTCGGCCGCCAGGCGCGATCAGGGAGATGCGGATTGGCTCGTCGGCGCTGCGCATGTGCCGCTCATGACGAAAGCGGGGACGCCGCGCAACCGACGGCGACCCCGTGATCGATTTGCTACTTTCTGTAGACCTGCTCCTGAAGCAGCATGGTGCCGCCGATGTGGCGATATTTGGCGCGTTCTCCGCTACCCGCCTCGCCCTGACGCGAGGTCTGCGTCATGTGGGCGTTCATCTCCTTCTCGCGAACGAGATCCTCGGCCGGCGTTGTCATATGGTCGAAGACCTCGACCAGGTAGAGATCGGGCTCGCCGGCGCGTTTGTTGTTGTTTCCCAGGATGTAATAATCCTTGATCCAACCCTTGGACTTGGAGAATTCTTCCTGCTTTCGCCACTGGGTCGCGAGGTAATCGGCGTAGGTCGAGAAATGACCGTCGTCGATCGTCACCTCGGTCACGTTCCAGAAGTTGCCGCTGGTTAGCGGAATGTCCTGGGATGCCGCGGGAAATGCGTACAGCATCGTTGCCGCGCCAAGCGCGGCAAGAATCATCTTGCGCATGTGATTTGCCCTCTCTGTCGCGGAAGCGCATGCTTCCGTGACTCGGGACGAGATCGCCAGATCGGCGGAAGCGCCGGAGAGTACGGTGTCGTCCTCGGGGCAGGCCTTACGCCTGTTCATGCCAGACTCCTAACGCAAATTAAATGCCGAGCTTATCCTGCAGCGCCAGCGCGGCTGCCGGAGCGCGCACCTTCGCGCCGTTGATCATGAAGATGTAGGCATCGCGGCCGGCCTTCCGCCAATTGCCAGCCATGGTCGAGAAACCGCCGAGCGCGGCATCGTCGTAGCCGGTCGGAACGTCCTCGCTCATCCGCTGCAGCCGCGCATAAGTGAAATCGGCAGTGTCGGCCTCGATCGCCGGATAATCGTCCGAGTCATCGAGCACGACCGCGATATTGCGCGCTCGGCAAAGCTCGAAGAATTGGTCGTCGTTGAAGCTCTCGTTGCGCGGCTCGATGGCATGACGGAGCTGAATCCCGTCCAGTTCCTCGGGAAGCAGGTCGATGAACCCCGCCATATCGTCGCGGTCGAACTTCCGCCGCGACGCGAACTGCCAGAGGATCGGCCCGAGCTTCGTCCCGAGCGCAGCAAAGCCTTGAGCGAAAAATCCGGTGAGCCCTTCGCCGGCTTCGGCCAGCTTGGGCTTCATCACGCAATAGCGCGAACCCTTGACCGCGAACTGGAAACCGTCCGGCGCGACCTTTTCCCAATTCTGCCAGCTCTTCGGGCTCTGCCGGCCGTAGAAAGTCGCGTTGATCTCGATGGCGCTGAGCGCGCGCGAAGCATATTCAAGCTCCTTCGCCTGCGGCAGCTTGTCGGGATAGAACACCCCGCGCCACGGCGGATAGGTCCAGCCTCCGATACCGACGCGGACTTGCCCTTTGGTCTCAGCCATCCGTTTGCCCTGAGCTTGTCGAAGGGCTGTCCTTTTGACCTTTCTGGCGCGAAAGAAAAGGCAGGGCTTCGACAGGCTCAGCCCGAACGGTATTTTGGTTCGCGAATGTCAGACATCCGCAATATCGTCGTCCTGACCGGTGCCGGAGTGTCGGCCGAAAGCGGGCTTGCGACCTTCCGCGGTCCAGACGGACTGTGGGAGGGGCACCGCGTCGAGGATGTCGCCACTCCCGAGGCGTTCCAGCGAGATCCGACGCTGGTCCACGCTTTCTACGATGCGCGCAGGGCGAAGCTCGGCACGGTCGAACCCAATGCGGCGCATAAGGCGTTGGCACTGCTTGACGCGGAATGGCCGGGCGAACTGCTCCTGGTCACGCAGAATGTCGACGATCTCCATGAGCGCGCGGGTTCGAAGCGACTGATCCACATGCACGGCGAGCTGATCAAGGGCTGGTGCCTGGCCTGCGACGAGCGCTTCGCGTGGGCCGGGCCGATGGGTGAGGGGGCAAAGTGCCCAGCCTGCGGGGTCGAGGGACGAGTTCGCCCGGACATCGTCTGGTTTGGCGAAATGCCTTACGAAATGGAGCGGATCGACGACGCCCTTCAGCGGGCGGATCTATTCGTGTCGATCGGCACATCGGGGGCGGTCTACCCAGCAGCCGGCTTCGTCCAGACCGCGCGTTACTGCGGTGCGCGAACGCTCGAGATGAACCTCGAGCCGAGCATCGGCAGCGTCTACTTCGACGAGAGCCGGACCGGCAGGGCCGGGGAACTGGTTCCGGCTTGGGTAGATGAGGTGTTAGGTCGTTAGCTCCTTCCTATCGCGAAGCGATGGGAAGGGGGACCGCTCGACGAAGTCGAGTGGTGGAAGGGTTTGGCGCCGACCCCTCCACCATCGAATCTCCGTTCGATGGTCCCCCTCCCCATGGCTTTCGCCATAGGGAGGAGCGCTACTCCGCCCATTCCAGCCCGATTTCGCGGTAGAAGCCGCGGTCCTCGCCCCATTTGGGGCTCACCTTCACATGCAGGAACAAATGCACCGGCCGGCCGAGGTGCCGGGCGATCTCCTCGCGCGCGGCCGCGCCGATCGCCTTGAGCCGTTGTCCTCCCTTGCCGATCACGATCGACTTCTGGCTTTCGCGCTCGACCAGAATCTGCTGGCGTATCGTCGTCGAGCCGTCGGGACGGTCCTCCCAGGTCTCGGTCTCGATCGCGGTTGCATAGGGCAGTTCCTGGCGGAGCTGGTTGACGACCTGCTCGCGCGTCAGCTCGGCCGCGACCATCCGGTCGGTAGCGTCCGAAACTTCGTCTTCGGGATAGAGCCAGGGCCCTGACGGCATGACGTCAGCCAGCGCCTGCTTCAGGTCCGCAACTCCATCGCCCTGAATCGCGCTGATCATGAAGACCTTCTCCGGGCTGAGCTTGGCCGTGAGGTCGGCGGATAGTTTCAGGAGCTCGGGCTTCTTGACTAGGTCGATCTTGTTGAGCGCGAGGAACAGAGGATGCCGTCGCTTCTCCAGGCCCCCGATGATGTCATGCCTGACCAATCCGGCAGCGTCGATGACCAGCAGGATCACGTCGGCGTCCTGGGCTCCG
Organism: Pseudomonadota bacterium; assembly: GCA_046765675.1. GTDB lineage: Bacteria > Pseudomonadota > Alphaproteobacteria > Sphingomonadales > Sphingomonadaceae > Sphingomicrobium. Next base: position 21,327 of record JBKPOR010000064.1, on the reverse strand, counting down.
GTCCACGCGGCCGCGACCATCGCCCGGTCGAGCCGCCGGCGAGGCTCGAAGATTCCGGGCGTGTCGACGAGGAGGAGTTGGGCTTCGTCGTGGATGGCGATACCCATCAGCCGCGCGCGGGTCGTTTGCGCCTTGGGGCTGACGATCGCGACCTTCTGGCCGACGAGCGCATTGACCAGGGTCGATTTGCCGGCGTTCGGAGCGCCAATTACAGCGACGAAGCCTGCGCGGGTGGCCGCGCCGGTCATTGCAGCTGCGCCAACAATGCCTCCGCCGCAGCGGTTTCGGCTTCCTGCTTCGAAGAGCCCTCCGCCGTCGCTTCGCCGAGCCTTGGCACCGATACGCGTACTTCAAACTTTGGCATGTGATGCGCGCCGGTCCGCGACACGACTTCATAGATCGGCGCTTTGCACCCGCGCGCCGCGGCCAGTTCCTGGAGCGCCGATTTCGGATGGTGGGGCGCGCGCTCCTGGCCGGCGAGATAGGGCTCCCAGCCAGCGAGGATGAACCGCTCGGCGCAGTCCATTCCGCCGTCGAGCAAAAGCGCCCCGATTAGCGCTTCGACAACGTCGCCGACGACATTGGCGCTCATGTTCGCGCCGTCCGACCGGGCTTGCTTGCCGAGCCGGATCAGCGCCGGTAGGCCGGTCTCGCGGCCCACCTCGGCGCAAGTTTCGCGTGCGACCAACTCATTGAAACGGCGCGATAATTTGCCTTCCGGTTCGTTCGGATAGCGGTCGTAGAGCGCTCGGGCGATGACGATCCCCAAAACCCGGTCGCCGAGAAATTCGAGTCGCTCATAACTGTCCGAACCAGTACTCGAATGCGTCAGCGCACGCTCGAACAAGGTCAGATCGTTCGCGGTATGACGGAGTTGCTCGCGGACGAAACCGCCGACGTCATCCGCCATCGCGGCTTTCCGAATAACCATTGCCGATCCGGTTTCCGCGAAGCGCGGTGAACCAGGTCCAGGGCTTGACCCAGGAGGAGCTGCCGTCCGTCGACCAGAAGGTCACGATTGCTCGGCCGATGAGGTTTTCGACAGGGACCATGCCGATTCCGCCCTCGGCCGGCGAAAAGCGGCTGTCGAGGCTGTCATCGCGGTTGTCGCCCATCAGGAACACATGGCCGGGGGGAACCTTGACCGCCGGGAAATCGTCGGCCGGACCGCCGTCGACCTGGTCGAGGATGATGTAGCCGGGCCCTCCAGGCAGGGTCTCGCGAAATGCCGAATAGATGCATAGCCGGTTGCCGTTGGCGCTAACGATCGTCGGGACGGCTCCTGGCGCGACCTTGCACGGGCTGTTGTCACTGATCGGTGCGCGGAAGGGCGGCAGCGTTTCCCGTTTCACCGGCTGGCCGTTGAGGATCAAATCGCCGCCTCGAAGCTCGACCGTATCGCCCGGAAGCCCGATCACGCGCTTGATAAGATCCGAATCCTCGGCCGGATGCCGAAACACGACAACATCGCCGCGCCGCGGCAGGCCGCCGAAGATTCGTCCGTCGAAGGACGGGATTTGCAGCGGAAAGCTGTAGCGCGAGTAGCCGTACGGCCATTTCGCGACCGCGAGATAGTCGCCGATGTACAGCGTCGGAAGCATCGACCCCGACGGAATGCTGAATGGCGCGAAAACGAAACTCCTGAGCGCCCAGGCGAGCAGGACCAATCCGAGGATGAAGCGGACGAGGCTCCAGCGATCCTCGCGCTTCCTGGACTTTTGCGCTTCGGCACCGGCTGAATTGGTGAGGGGCGATTGCATGGGCGCCGCTTGTTTCCGTCCAATGGGGTGAGGTCAAGCCGGGGTAGCATTTGGCAAAGGCTGCATTATGTGCCTCGGCCATGGCAACCCCGGAGCCGCAGCCCGAACTAGGGCGTCTCGACAAGCTTTTCGTCGCCGAGCCCGACCGGCTCAGCCGTTTGAGCGTCGAGGTCGCAGGCGTCTATTTCGATTGGTCGAAAACGCACCTCGACCAGGCGCGGATCGACCGATTCCTTGCGCGCTCGGAGCAAGTTGGCTTCGCCGCGGCTCGAGATGCGCTCTTTTCCGGCGCCGTCGTAAACGCGAGCGAGGGGAGGTCCGCGACGCACGTGGCCGAGCGCGGAAGCGGGGCGACCGAAGACGTCGACCTCGCGGCCGCGCGGCGGAAACGAACCCGCGCGGTGGTCGATGCGATTGAGGGCGGGGCGTTCGGCGACATCACCGGAGTGCTGCACATCGGGATTGGCGGGTCGGTCCTGGGCCCGGCGCTCGTTGTCGATGCGCTCGGCCGGCGACGGTCGAAGCTCGAGGTCCGCTTCCTGTCGAACATTGACGGCGAGGCATTCGAGGCTGCCGTCAAAGTCCTCGACGCCGCCACGACGCTCGTCGTCGTCGTTTCCAAGACCTTCACCACGGCCGAGACGTTGTCGAACATGGATTCAGCCCTCGGCTGGCTTCGCGATGCTGGCGTTTCCGACCCAGCCGGTCGCGTCATTGCCGTGACGGCATCTCCGGACGCAGCGCTTGACGCGGGGATCGACGAAACGCGCATCCTCCAGTTCGGCGAAGGGGTGGGCGGCCGCTACTCATTGTGGAGCTCCGTCGGCATTTCGGTCGCATTGGCGCTCGGCTGGAATGCGTTCGAGGAACTGCTCGAAGGCGCGGCCGAGATGGACCGGCATTTTCGCTTCAGCGACGGAGCCGCGAACCTCCCGCTGATCGCGGCTTTCGCCGATCGGCTCTACGCCGAGGAGGTTGGGTGCCAAACGCGCGGCGTCTTCGCGTACGACGAACGGCTTCGCCTGTTGCCACCCTATCTCCAGCAACTCGAGATGGAGTCCAACGGTAAATCTGTTCGCACCGATGGTGAACCGGTCGAACGTCCGACGGCGCCGGTGACCTGGGGCGGCACCGGCACAGACGCGCAACACGCCGTCTTCCAATTGCTTCATCAAGGGACGCACATCGTTCCGGTCGAATTTGTCGCCGTTCGTGAAGCCGAGGATTCGCTCGACCCGGAGCACCATCGACAGTTGCTCCTCAACGCCTTTGCTCAGGGCGCCGCGTTGATGCAGGGCCGCTCGAGCGACGATCCGCAGCGCTCCTATCCCGGCAATCGGCCGAGCACGACGATCCTGCTCGACCGGCTCGATCCCCGTACATTGGGAGCATTGATCGCTTTCTATGAGCACCGCACGTTCGCCAACGCCGTGCTGGTCGGGATCAACCCATTCGATCAGTTCGGAGTCGAGCTCGGCAAGACCATCGCGCGCCAGCTGTCCGAAGGCTCGGACCATGAGCTCGATCCCTCCACCCGGGCGCTGATCGAAAGGGCAGGCATCTGATGGCCGACTTCGACCTGTTCGTGATCGGCGCCGGATCAGGCGGTGTGCGCGCGTCGCGCGTTGCCGCGGCTTATGGCGCGCGTGTCGCGATCGCCGAGGAGCACAAGGTCGGCGGAACCTGCGTCATCCGTGGCTGCGTGCCGAAGAAGCTGCTCGTCTACGGAGCGCATTTCGCCGAGGACATCGACGATGCGGCGATGTTCGGCTGGGACATTCCCGAGAAGAGATTCGACTGGCCGACCTTGCGCGACAACGTCCTTGCCGAAGTCGGCCGCCTTGAAGGCGCGTATACGGAAACGCTCACCAACCACGATGTCGAGATCTTCCATGAGCGGGCCGTCCTGACCGGGCCCACCGCGATCCGGCTCGCAAGCGGGCGCGAGATCACGGCCGACAAGATCCTGATTGCGACCGGTGCGCGGCCCGCCATGCCCAAGCTCGACGGGATCGAGCACGCGATCAGCTCGAACGAGGTGTTCCACCTCGACAAGCTGCCAAAGCGCATCGTCATCGCCGGGGGCGGCTATATCGCCAATGAATTTGCCGGAATCTTCCATGAATTCGGGAGCCAGGTGAGCCTGGTCAACCGCACCGACGTGATCCTTCGGCAGTATGACCAGCAGCTTGTCGACCGGCTGATCCAGATTTCGCTGCGCAAGGGGATCGACTTCAAGTTCCACGCGACGATCGACCGGATCGAGCGGCGTGAGAACGGGACGCTCCATGTCGCGATGACGGGCTGCGACGATATTGAAGTCGACCAGGTGCTGTTCGCGACCGGCCGTCAGCCGAATACGGAAAGCCTGGGTCTTGAGGAGGCGGGGGTCGAGGTCGGCGAGAAGGGCCAGATCAAGGTCGACGCCGACAATCGATCGAACGTCCCCTCAATCTTTGGGGTCGGCGATGTCACGGACCGGGTCCAGCTCACTCCGGTCGCGATCCGCGAGGGGCAGGCCTTCGCCGACACCTTCTTCGGCAACCAGCCGCACCAGGTCGACTATAACTGCATCCCATCGGCGGTCTTCAGCCATCCGCCACTCGCCGGGGTCGGAATGACCGAAGGACAGGCGCGCAATAAGCTCGGCTCGGTCAAGGTCTTCACCTCCGATTTCCGGGCGATGAAGAATGTTCTGGCAGGCCGCAACGAGCGCTCGCTCTACAAGCTCGTCGTCGACGGGGCGACGGACCAGATCGTCGGAATCCACATGATCGGGCCGGACGCTCCCGAAATCCTCCAGGCGGCCGCGATCGCGGTAAAAGCGAAGCTCAAGAAGGCCGATTTCGACGCGACCATGGCGCTCCATCCGACCATGTCCGAGGAACTGGTGTTGATGCGGTAAATCGTCATTGCGAGCGTAGCGAAGCAATCCAGCCCTTGTTACTGGATTGCCGCGGCGCCTACGGCGCCTCGCAATGACGGATTAGGGAGCTTACTTGCACGACGCAATCATCATCGGCGCGGGCCATAACGGACTGACTTGCGCTCATTATCTCGCCAGGAAGGGCCTGAAAGTCGCTGTGTTCGAGGCGGCCGGCAATGTCGGCGGCGCGGCGGTGACCGACGAATTCCTTCCGGGCTTCAGGAATTCGGCGGCCAGCTATACGGTCAGCCTGCTCCAGCCCAAAGTTATCCGCGACATGCAGCTCGAACGGCACGGGCTCAAAGTCGTGCTTAGGAAGACGGACAACTTCCTTCCCGGCGATGGCGATTATTTGCTTGCCGGCCGCAACGGGCTGACGCGCAAGGAGATTGCGCGACATGTGAAGGCCGACGGCGAGGCGTACGACCGCTATGTCGGCGAACTCGAGACGGTCGTGCGGCTCCTGAAGAAATGGCTGCTGCGAGCGCCGCCGAATGTCGGCGCGACCGTCAGCGCCATCCCCAAGATCCTGAGCCTCGGCAAGGACATGGCAGGTCTGTCGCTCGCCGAGACGCGGATCGTCCACGATTTCGCGGTGCGCAGCGCCTCTGAAATCCTCTGTCGGCATTTCGAGGGAGATTTGACGAAGGCCCTGTTCGGTTTCGACGGCGTGGTCGGCAATTTCGCTTCGCCGCAGTCGCCCGGCACGGCTTACGTCCTTCTCCATCATTTGTTCGGCGAGGCTGCGGGGGTTCCCGGCGCATGGGGACATGCGATCGGCGGGATGGGTTCGATCACCCAGGCGATGGCACGGGCCTGCCGCGAAGCAGGAGTGGACATCCTGCTCAACATGCCGGTCGAAGAGATCATATGCACGAATGACCGCGCTGCAGGAGTCGTCGCCGGCGGCAAGCCGTGGGCAGCTCGCCAAGTCATCGCCGGAGTGAATCCGAAGCTGCTGTTCGACCGGCTGGTGCCGAAGGGCAGCGTCGACGCGGACGTCGCCAACCGAATGCACGGCTGGAAATGCGAAAGCGCGACGTTCCGAATGAACGTGGCGCTGTCCGAATTGCCAAAATTCACCGTGCTTCCGAAGAAGGGTGACCACCTCACAGCCGGAATCATCATGGCACCGAGCCTCGATTATATGCACCGCGCCTATCTGGATGCGGCTGTGACTGGGTGGGCAAAGCAGCCGATCATCGAGATGCTGATCCCCTCGACGCTCGATCCCGGTCTCGCTCCCAAAGGCAAGCATGTCGCGTCGCTGTTCTGTCAGCATTTCCGTTACGATTTGGGGCCGGGTCGAAGCTGGGACGACGAACGGGAGAAAGCGGCGGATCAGATCATCGCGACGGTGGATTCGCACGCGCCCGGCTTCGCCAAGTCGGTTCTCGGTCGGCAGATTCATTCACCGCTCGACCTCGAGCGCCGTTTTGGCCTCATCGGTGGCGACATCTTCCACGGCAAGATGAGCCTCGACCAATTGTTCAGCGCGCGTCCGATGATCGGAGCGGCGGACTATCGAATGCCGATCCGCGGACTTTATCTCTGCGGTTCGGGCGCTCACCCGGGCGGCGGCGTGACCGGCGCTCCCGGTCATAACGCCGCGCATGCGGTGCTTGCCGACAGGCGTTTTTGGAGCAGGCGCGGTTGAAGCCGCTCCAAGGGATCAGGGTCCTCGACCTTTCGCGAGTGCTCGCGGGGCCGTGGTGCACACAATTGCTCGCGGATCTCGGCGCCGAAGTGATCAAGGTCGAACGGCCGGGCAGCGGCGACGACACGCGGCACTGGGGCCCGCCGTGGCACGGGGAGGGCGACCGCAAAGTCGCCGCCTATTTCCTGAGCTGCAATCGAGGGAAGAAATCCGCCGCGATCGATTTCGCACGGCCCGAGGGTGCGGCATTGGTGCGCAAGCTTGCCGGGCAGGCAGATGTCATCGTCGAGAATTTCAAGGTCGGCGGTCTCGGCAAGTTCGGCCTCGACGCCGCGGCCCTGCGCGCCGCCACTCCGCGCCTCGTTTACGCGTCGATCACCGGCTTCGGGCAGGACGGGCCGTATGCCGACCGCGCCGGATATGATTTCATCATACAGGGCATGGGCGGAATGATGAGCGTCACTGGCCTGCCCGACGGCGAGCCGGGCGGCGGGCCGATGCGGGCCGGCGTGGCAATCGCGGATCTCTTCACCGGAATGTATGCCTGCGCGGCGATCCTGGCGTCCCTCTACGCGCGCGAAAAGACGGGTGAGGGCGCGATCATCGACATGGCCCTGTTCGACACGCAGCTCGCCGTGATGGCCAACCAGGCGTCGAACGCCCTCATTTCCGGCAAGGATCCGCCGCGGCAGGGCAACACGCACCCCAATATCGTCCCGTACCAGCCGTTCGATGCGGCGGATCAGCCGATCATCATCGCGGTGGGCAACGACCGTCAGTTCGCACGGCTCGCGGACATCTGCGGCCATCCCGAGTGGACCGGCGACCAGCGGTTCGCCTCGAACGGCGCGCGCGTCGCCAATCGTTCCGACATGGTGCGCCTGGTCGCCGATGCAATCCGCCAGAAACCCGCAGCGGAATGGCTCCAACAGCTCGAGGCTGCGGGAATTCCGGCCGGTCCGATCAATCTGGTCACTCAGGCCCTGTCGGACGTCCAGGCGCAGCATCGCCGGATGGTACGGACGATCGCCGGGACGCCGCTCGTCGGCTCTCCGGTGCGGTTCGACGGCGACCGCGCCGATTCCGACCTCCCGCCGCCTGGGCTGGGCGAGCATACCGACCAGGTTTTGTCGGGCCTTTTGAACGGCGATGAATTGGGTAGGCTGAGATCGTCAGGAGTGATCGGCTGAAGTATCAATCTCTTCGCGGCCGTAGCGCGACTCGATAAACCGTCCCTGAGTTTCGAATGCCGCCATGTCGGCCCGGGCGAGCTTCTCCGAAATGTCGCCGAGCGCCGCCCGGCTCGCAGTCAGAGCCTCGACGAGCCGCTCGTCAGCGTTTTTGCCCTCTCCGTCGGCCTCGCCGCGAAAAGCGGCCGGCACGTGCGTGTAGCGCTCGATCAGCCCGGGAAGATGAATCGACATCAGCCGCCGTGCATCCTGTGCGTTCGGGTCTAGCGCATCGACCCGCTCCAGAGTTTGTTTCAATGAGGGGAGGACGGAGCTCAGCGCGTCGACCTCGGCCTGTGCAGGCGGCGGCAGCATTGCACGCGCGCGATAGAGATAAGAGTCGAACCGCTGGACCATCTCGCCGTTGGGCAAGTCGGCCGTCGGCGCCGAGGCGCGGCGTTCCGCCGAAGGCATGATTGCGAGCACGCCGATTATTCCAATTGCGAGCCCCACCGCGGCCAGGAAACCGAACATTCCGATCCCAGAGGGCAGGATCAGTCCGATGACGATGGTCGCAATGCTGATGAGGCCCACGACCACCGCGATCTGGGCGGCGCGGCGTTTCAGGTCCGTATTCAGTCGCTGACGCTCGCGCTGGGCCGCGGCGCGAACCGCACCACTGCGCTCATCGGCCCGACGCATGACTTGGTTCGCACGATCGATCGACCGATCGACCTTCTGGCTCGTCCGCTCGGCCTGGGCGAAGCTCTCGTTCGCCCGTTCGAAGATTCGGCCGAGCTCGTTCGAGTTCATTTGCTCTCGATCGGTATCAGCGGGGAGGGAGCATCAAGTTTCCCCTGGTTCACGCCTTCGGCGCGGGCGATATAGCCCTTGGACTTTTCGACTTCCTTGCCCAAGGTTTCGACCGTCTGCTTCATGTTGCCGAGCGCCTGAAGCTTGAACTGATCGATTTGGTCCATCGTGTCGTAGATGTTCTGGAACGCGCGCTGCAGAGTCTCGAGCGGGATCGTCGAGCTTGCGGCCTGTTCGTGGATCGCGCCGGTTTGCGTACGCAGCATCTCGCCGGTCGAATCGATCATTCCGGCGGTCGTCGTGTTGAGAGCGGTGATCTGTTCGAGCACCAATTTCTGATTGGACATCGCCTGGGCGACGGTGACCGCCGTCCGGAGTGCCGACACGGTTGTCGTCGAAGCTCGGTCGACGCCTTTCACCAGCTCGACATTGTTCTTCTTGACGAGGTCCAGCGCCAGATAGCCCTGCACCGTGACCGCCATTTGCGTCAGCAGGTCGGTAGTGCGCTGCCGGGTATAGAAAAGGGCCGTTTCGCGGATCGCCTTGGCCTTGGCGGGCTCCGTCGCGTCGAGCTCGTTGGCCTTGTCCTCGAGCTTCTGGTCCAGGCTCTTCGAAATGTGGACCATCTGTTCGAGCTTGTGCATCGTCTTCCACAGGCCCGCGCGCTCGGTGTCGATCGCCGCATTGTCCATCAGCAGCTCGTCCTTGCCGTTGGCGAGGCTGCCGAGAATCTTGGAAATATGCGTCTGGGAGCTGCGGTATTTGTCGAAGTAACGATCAATCCTGTTCCCGAACGGAATGATGCCGAGAAACTTGCGAGTCTTTGTCGCTTCCTTGGGATCCAGGGCTTCAACGGTGCGGCGAAGCTCGGTCAGGTCGGCGCCGATCCCGGTATCCTTGTCGATCGCCTTGACGGGACGGTCAAGGAAGCGGTTCGATGCGCCTGCTGCTTCAGCTATTTCCTTGCGGCCCATCGCGGTCAGCTGGTCGACTTTCTTGCCGAATTCCGGACTGTTGGAATCGAGCGCGGACAGCTCGTCGACGAACTGCGCGACGCGCTTGTCGAGTTCGCTCGTCTCTTCGGTCTTGAGCGGCACCAGGCCCGACGCCTCCGCCGCGGGAACGGCTTGCAGCGCGTCGGGCGGATCCAGCTTGAGCTTGGTCGCGGTCTTGGTCTCGGTGGCCGGTTCGGTCGCCATGATGCGTGTCCTTTCATCGCCTCCGTGAGCGGCTGATCAACCCGTGAACGGGTGGGCAGCCACGCGCAAGAGGCCTTTTGACTGTATTATAGGTGTAAGACACAAGAGCCGCAAGACGGAGGGGAGCGATCAATGATGAACGGCGGTTAACCACAGCCCTCAACGCTTCACTCACCCTGAACCCGTTAGAGCGGCACAAATGCGCGAGTTTTGGCTGGGGGCCCACCCGATGATTTCATTCTTCAAGAAGCTATGGCGCGACAAGCGCGGGAACGCGCTGATCATCGCAGGGGCGGCCCTACCGCTTGTCATTGGGTCGGTCGGCCTCGCAACCGATACAATCCAGTGGTCGCTATGGAAGCGCCAGCTCCAGCGGACCGCGGACAGCGCCGCGCTTGCGGGCGTCTTTGGCAAGCTCGCGTCGCAGACCGTGATCAACGGCGCGTGCAGCGGGAGCGCGCCGGTGTCGCGCTCTCTTACTGTCAACGACATCAATAATCGTCTCGGCACGACGCCGACTTGCGTCGTCCAGGCGCCCCCAACCTCCGGGGCCTGGACTGCAAATTCCTATAATGCGGTGAAGGTCACGCTCACCACCCAGCGGTCGTTGTCTTTCTCGAGCCTGTTCATCACGACGGCCCCGACGATCACGGCAGCGGCGACGGCTGCTATGGTACAGGACGGCAAATATTGCGTCATCAGCCTCAAGAATTCGGTCGCCACCGGCCTGACCTTTTCCGGCAACCCGACGGTCAATCTCGGTTGCGGCATGAAGACCAACGCCAAGGGTCCCTCGGCGGTCGATCCGAATGGTTCGCCAGTCATCACCGCCTCGCCGGTCGCCGCGGTCGGTCAGATCTCGAGCACGACCGGATTTGCGACCGGAACGACGTTCCAGCCCTACGCGCCGCCGCAGCCCGATCCGTACGCCAGCATCACCACGCCGGCCGTGCCCAATGGATGCAATCAAGCGGCGCTTCGAGGCAATGCGAACTCGGTCAGCGCTAGCAATACGACCGTCTGCTACACAAACCTGACACTCTCGTCCGGTCAATCCGCTAGTTTCACGGACGCGACGATCATCCTGAACGGTGGCGATCTGACGGTGAATGGCGGAGCGACACTGAATTGCACCCGCTGCACCTTCATCCTCACCACCGATGCGACGTCGATCGGCAACAACTCGATCGGCAAAGTGACCCTGAACGGCGGCGCGACCATCAACATGTCGCCGCCGACGACCGGAACCTATGCCAATATGGTCATCTACAAGGACCGCCGGGCGTTGGATTGCAACAATTGCAACAAGATCAACGGCAATTCGTCGTCGAACATCACCGGCGCAGTCTATATCCCGTCGCAGGAAGTGATGTTGAGCGGCGACGGTGGCGTAACCACGAATTGCCTGCGGCTCGTGAGCTGGACGGTCGCGTTCAATGGCAACTCTACCATCAACAACAACTGTCCGGGCGGACCGCCGGCGTTCGACGGTTACATGGTGAGGTTAGTGGAATGATGTTTTCCATTATCAGGAAGCTGCGCGCCAGCGAGCGCGGAGCAGCGCTCATCGAGCTCGCGCTTGTCGCACCTTTGATGGCCGCAATGGTCATTGGCATGACCGATCTTTCTCGCGCGTTTTCGATGAAGCTCCGGCTGGAGCAGGCTGCGCAACGCACCATCGAAAAGATTCAGCAGCAGAAGAGCGTGGCAACGACTGGCTACAACAGTGCACTGTCTGCCGAGGCCGCAAGCGCGGCAACCGAGGCGGGCTTCAGCACCGGCAACACCATCACTTCCGATTCCTGGCGGGAATGCGGTTCGAGCACGACGCATGAAACCTTCACCGGTGATTGCGCCAGCTCTTCGGATGCCGTCTCGCGCTACGTCAGCGTTGAGATTGCGAATTCCTTCACGCCGATGTTTCGCTCGCGAGTCTGGCCAAACGCCAATTCCAACGGCGATATCGTCGTCAAGGGCTATGCCTCGGTGCGCATCCAATGAGCCGGCGGTCGAGCATTCTTCGTCGCGACGAGCGCGGCGCAGCGGCATTGGAGATGGCGCTCGCGCTGCCGGTGCTCACGACCATGATCTACGGGATTTTCACGCTCGGCCAGGTCTTCGAAGCCCAGGCAGGCATGCAGCATGCGCTCGGCGAAGGCGCGCGCTACGGTACGCTGTGCCTATCGATCAGCAGCAGCGGCTGCACCTTGCCAACCGATGCTCAGATCACGGCAAGGGTCAACAGCAAGCTCTTCGGAACGGCCAGCGGCACGTTCGATACGCCGACGGTCGACAGCACGACCGCAACGAGCGGGTACAAAACGATCACGGTCACTTATCATCAAACGATGAATTTCCTGTTCTTCACGGGACCGAGGGTGACTTTGACCCGCACGAAGCGCGTCTATCTCGCCTCTTGATCAGCTGACGCTTGAAGAATCGGCCTGTCGCTTCTCGAAAAAGGCCGTGATCGCGTCCTTGACCTCTTGCGACGCCAGGCGCTCGGCGAATTCGGAGCTTTCGAGCCGCATTCGCTCGAGCGTTTCCTCGCGGGTCGCATGACGAAGCAGGTGTTGCGTCCTGCGCAGGGCTTCGGCGGGTTTGGCAAGAAGCGCCGCGACGATCTTCTCCATGGCTTCGTCTTGCCCGCCGGCGGAGACGACATGGCTGACGAGGCCGATCTCGAGCGCCTCATCTGCCCCGAAGGCCTCCGCCAGCAATAAATAGCGCGCGACTCGGCGGCGGCCGGCAAGACGCGGGAACAGCATTGAGCTTGCCGCTTCCGGGACCAGGCCAAGATCGACGAACGGCATCGAAAATCGCGCGGTCTCGTCCGCGATGACGAGATCGCAATGGAGCAGGAGCGTCGTACCTATGCCGACGCAATTGCCGTGAACCGCGGCGACAACCGGAGTTTCGCATTCCGCGATCGCTCGAAGCAGCCGCCACACCGGAATTTCTTCGTCGCCGCGCGGGAGGGCCTGCAGGAAATCGGCGAGGTCGTTGCCGGCGGCGAAATCCTTGCCCTCCCCACGCGCCGTAATGACTCGGATGGTCGGGTCGCCGGCGGCGCTCTCGATCGCGTCAGCCAGTGCCGCATACATGGCGACGGTGATGGCATTGCGCCGCTCGGGCCGGTTGAGCGTAATCGCGAGAACTGGTCCGTCACGCTCGACCTGAACATGCTCGCTCATGAAAAGCCCTTCCGAATCGAGTGACGGCTCCCGCGCTCGCCGCTATGCCCTGGGTCATTACAGAGCCGAGGGTAATCAATGAAGTTCTTCGCCGATACCGCCGAGATTGCCGAAATCCGCGAGCTCGCCGAAACCGGACTGCTCGATGGGGTCACCACCAATCCATCGCTGGTCCACAAGGCAGGCCGCGACTTCCTGGAGGTAGTTCGCGAGATCTGCGAAGTCGTCAGCGGTCCCGTATCCGCCGAGGTCGTCGCGCTCGACTATGACGGGATGATGCGCGAAGCCGATGCGCTTCGAAAGATCGCGAACAATATCGCGATCAAGGTGCCGCTGACGCCCGCCGGGCTCAAGGCCTGCAAGGCGCTGACGTCGGACGGCTCGATGGTCAACGTAACCCTGTGCTTCTCCGCGGCACAGGCGCTGCTCGCGGCAAAGGCCGGAGCAAGCTTCATCTCGCCCTTCGTTGGGCGGCTAGACGATATTGGCCAGCCGGGAATGGAGCTGATTTCCGACATTCGCCAGATCTACGACCAATATGATTTCGCGACGGAAATCCTGGTCGCCAGCGTTCGGCACCCGATGCATGTCGTGGAGGCCGCCAAGATCGGCGCCGACGTGATGACCGCGCCTCCCAAGATCATCTGGCAGCTGTTCAAGCATCCGCTGACCGATGTTGGGATCCAGAGTTTCCTCGCCGATTGGCAGAAAACAGGCCAGCAAATCGGCTGACGGCACACCTCCGGCCGACTTCGCGGTTAACGCGCGTCAACCTTCAGGTGTAACCCTTTCCTAACGGCTGACCTCGTACATTCCTCGGAATCCTGCATTTCGTGGACCGCAGGATTGGGGCGCTGAGCCCCTTGGAACCAGGAGCTAGACCATGAGCAAATTTCTCAGGCTGATTAAAAACAGCAAGGGCGCGACCGCCATCGAATACGGTCTGATCGCGGCCCTGATTGCCGTTGCCGCTATCACTGCGATGCAGAACATCGGCACGAAGCTCGGCACGACGTTCAATAACGTCTCGAACAAGCTGTAAGCGTTCGTCGCGTAACAGCATGGGGCGGCGGTGCCGAAAGGCGCCGCCGCTTTCTTTTTATCGTCTTTTCCGCTGGCTAGGTGCCGTTCAGTAGGAAATTAACCGCTTCGGGCGTATCCTCTGCAGCTATGGCTACGGTCATTCCCTTCGAGGAACGCGCGGTGGCGCATCTGCGCGAACGCCTGGGCGCCGTCGAGGAAGCCAACCAGGACCTGATCGCTTTCGCCCGCGGCCACTCCGGCGCGGTTGCATCGATCCATTCGGCGGTGCTCGCGGCGATGGAAGCCGACGGAGTGGATGCCCTCCTTCACGTGGTCACGCAAGAATGGCCCTTGATCCTCCGGATCGACGCGGTCGCCCTGGCGCTCATCGTCGGGGACAAGGGCTTTCGCGCCGACGGCAACGGCGTGCAGGTGGTCGAGCCCCGCCTGCTCGAGCGCGCCGTGCGCGAAGTCGATGGAGTAGAAATGCGGACCGTCGCGCGCGGCCATCCCTTATTTGGGCCGGCCTGCGACCTCATCCGCGCCGAGGCCTTGGTCCGGATCGATTGCGAGCCGCCCTTGCCGTCGGGCCTCCTGGCGATCGGCCAGCGCGCCGAGCTTAGCCTAGATGCGCGCCACGGTTCCGAATTGCTGCTGTTCCTAGGGCAGAGCCTTGCGGCTATTATCCGCCGGTGGGTGATCGAACCGAACGTCAGTTAGTCCAACCTGCGTCAGCCCTGGCGGCGCGCTGGGCCGGCCATCTGCAGCACGATCGCCGACGTTCCGCGCATACGGTCCGCGCTTATGTGGCGACGGCACACCGGTTCATCGACTTCCTTGGACGCTATCGCGGCGAAGCGATCGCCCCCGAGGCGCTTCTCGCTTTGACCGCTCCCGACCTTCGCGCTTTCCTTGCCCAGCGCCGCGCCGAGGGGCTCGGGCCGTCCTCGGCGGCACGCGAACTGTCGGGAGTGCGGGCCTTCCTCAAATATGCCGCGGAGGAGGCAGGAGTGCCGGCGCAGTTGCCGCGGACCCGGGCCCCGAAACGGCCGCGGACGCTTCCGCGCCCGGCCGCTCCCGATGAGGCGATGGGTCTTGCGGAAGACGCCGCCAGTGCTGCGAGCGCGCCGTGGATCGGCGCCAGGGACCTGGCCGTCCTGCTGCTGCTTTATGGCGCTGGCTTACGCGTTGCCGAAGCGCTGTCGCTGACCGCGAGGGCGATTCCGATTGGCCCGACTCTTCGAGTCACGGGCAAGCGTTCGAAAACCCGCATCGTGCCGATCGTCCCGGCGATCCGCGAAGCGATCGAGGATTATGTCCGCCAGTGCCCGTTTCCGATTTGCGGCGACGCTCCATTGTTTGTCGGCGCGCGCGGCGGCCCGCTCAATGCCGACCTCGTTAGGCGCTCCGTCGCGAGCGCCCGCCGGCGGCTTGGACTTCCGGATACTTTAACCCCGCACGCGCTGAGGCACAGCTTTGCGACCCATTTACTGGCGAGAGGGGCTGATCTGAGAGCTCTCCAGGAATTGCTCGGCCATGCGAGCCTTTCATCGACCCAGATCTATACGGCGGTGGACGCGGCACGTCTGCTTGACGTTTATCGCCACGCCCACCCCCGTGCCTGAATCCGCCAGGCCGAACTTGTCGCGACGATGCGCCAGTGGGGAGGCGGCTCGCCGCGACCGGCATCGGCTACGCAATCGGCGGTAAACGAGCCGCTAAATAACCATTCTGGATCAATGATCTGAAAGAGAGAGCGGTGGTTTTCTCGGAAAGGCTCCGCCGTATCGGATCATTTAACCGCGCTCCGAGAGCCGGCGCTCGATCGAGTCCCAAATCAATGCGGGAGTATCTGTTCCGTTGAACTTGTCGACCGCCACGATGCCGGTCGGTGAGGTCACGTTGATCTCGGTAAGCCAGCGGCCGCCGATCACGTCGATCCCGACAAAGAGCAGTCCGAGGCGCTTCAATTCAGGCCCGAGTGCCTCGCAGATTTCGCGCTCCGAATCGGTCAAATCGGCCGCTTCGGCAGTGCCGCCCAAGGCGAGGTTCGACCTTATGTCGCCGGTTGCGGGAATGCGGTTGACCGCGCCCGCAAATTCTCCATCGACGAGGATGATCCTCTTGTCGCCCTCGGAAACTTCCGGGACGAACGCCTGGAGCACATGGGGCTCGCGATAGGTCGCGTTGAACAGCTCCATCAGGGCGGACAGGTTGGCGCCGTCTCGGGAAATCTTGAACACGGCTTTCCCGGCGTTGCCGTGCAGCGGTTTCAGGACGATCTCGCCGTGCTTTGCGAGAAACTCCCGAGCTGCGCCGAGCGATCGAGTCACCATCGTCGGCGGCATGTAGCGAGCGAAATCGAGCACCCACACCTTTTCGGGCGCATTGCGGACCGCTCCGGGGTCATTGACCACCAGCGTCTGCCCCTGGATCCGCTCGAGCAGGTGAGTGGCCGTGATGTAACCGAGGTCGAACGGCGGGTCTTGCCGCATCAGCACGACGTCGATGTCGCTGCCGAGGTCGAGGATCGAGAAGGGTCCTAGACTGAAATGGCTTCCCGCAACGGGCTGGACGCTGACCTCGTGCACGCCCGCGTACAGGCGGCCATCCTGGTACGTGAGGTCCTGCGCAAGATAATGATAGAGCGTGTGGCCGCGCGCCTGGGCGCCGAGCATCAGTGCGAACGTGGAATCGCCCGCGATGTTGATCGTTTCGAGCGGATCCATCTGAACGGCGACGCGAAGCGGCATGGGCGCCGCGCCTAGGCGAGGCTTACGGCTTTGTCACCCTTGCCAGACGTTGGGCAGATGCTTCGGCCAGCGAAACGGGACGATGAAGATGGCGTCGATGCGGACGTCGTCGACGCCGTCCATGTAACGCGCCATCAGCCGCTCGGCGGCGACCGCGACCCGCCGAAGGCGCCATTCATCGAGCGAAAAGCCCGCAGAATCGGCGTCAGCGCGCGCCTTGACCTCGACGAAGGCGAGCGTGCGCCCGCGTTTGGCGACAATGTCGACCTCGCCTCCAGGAACGCGGGCCCGGCGAGCGAGGATCCGCCAGCCGTGCAGCCGCAGGTACCAGCAGGCGATGGTTTCAGCGCCTCGGCCGCGTTTCTCGGCCGCGTGCCGGCTCATTTGCGCGTGAGGTCCAGGGCCCTGGCGTACGCGCGCCTGCGCGGGACGTTGAGCAGCTCGGCGACCTCCGCGGCGGCACGCGACGGCGAGAGCCGCGCCATCGCTTGCTCAAGCAGCCGGTCGACCTCGGCGTCGCTCACAGCTTCCGACTCGACCGGCGGACCGACGACGATCACGATTTCGCCCTTCGGAACCACGCTCGCATAACGGTCGGTAAGCTCGGTGAGGGTGCCGGTGACGCACTCCTCGTGAAGCTTAGTGATCTCGCGCGCGACCGCGGCCTCGCGCGGCCCAAGCTGCTTCCTCAGCGCTCCAAGCGTCTCCGCGAGCCGTTGCCCGCTTTCGTAGATAACCAGGGTCGCCCGGAGCGCCGCGATCTCGGCGATTGCATCCGAACGGGCCTTCGCTTTGGCGGGAAGGAAGCCGAGGAACAGGAAACGGTTGGTGGGCAACCCGGATAGGGTGAGAGCAGCGATCGCTGCACAAGGGCCGGGCACAGTGACGACCTGGCGGCGAGCTTCCCGAGCGGCGCGCACCAATTTGTAGCCCGGATCGGAAATCAGCGGCGTCCCGGCATCGCTGACCAAGGCGACCGCCTTCGTGCCGAGCGAAGCGACGATCGCATTGCGTTCGTCCTCAGTGCTATGATCGTCGTAGCGGGTCATCCGGGTCTTAGCCCCGACATGCGCCAGAAGCTTGCCAGTCACACGTGTGTCCTCCGCAAGGATGCGATCGGCTCGTCGCAACGCGTCGGTCGCTCGGGGGCTGAGATCGCCGAGATTTCCGATCGGGGTGGCGACGATATAGAGGCCGGGAGGAAGCGGATCAGTCATTGACGCGCACCGATAAGCACTTCCAATCACACGCAAAAGGAGTCATTCTCGGAATCGTGAGTGCCTGGGGAGAGGTACGATGATTGTATTGATCGCCGCATCGGCGATGTTTCTGGCCGGGTCGCAGGCCGCGGTTGCCGCGCCGACGAATGCCTATAAGGACTGTCTCAAGCAAGCGAGCGTCGAAGCGAAGAAGACCAAGGTTGCCGGCGACGCATATGAGGCCTTTGCCCGCAACGCCTGCGGGACGCAGATCGCGCGCCTCAGGGATTCGCTCATCGCATTCGAGGTCAAGAACGGCACCAAGCGCAAGGATGCCGCTTCGGACGCCGATTTGACCGTCGATGATTATCTCGCGAGCTCGGTCGACAATTACAAATTCCTTGCCGGAGTCGCCGCCGACAACGCGAAGGCGGAAGCAGACGCGAAAGCCAAGACCGCGACTCCTATCGCGCCTGCAGTGCAAGCAACTCCGGCTTCGGCTCCGAACCCGCCGAAATAAGCTCGGGAAGGGCAATCTCGCCGAGGATCGCATCGAGGAGCAGGCGGCCTTTCGAAGTGATCGCGATGCGGCTTCCTTTGCGCGACAAATGGTTTGAGCCGACGAGGCGATCGACCCGCTTCCAATCGACAATCGACGACAAGTCGAAGCGGTCGGCGATGGCCTGCGCATCAATGCCTTCGGTCAGCCGAAGCCCCATGACGAGCGCCTCATCGGCCGCCTCGGTCGACGACAATCGCGCGTCTTCGGCAATTCCGTTTCCGTTTCGCCTGAGCGCCGAAAGGAAATTCTCGGGCTTCTTGTGGCGGACGGTCCGCATGCCGAGCCGACGGCCGTGGGCGCCGGGGCCGACCCCGGCATAATCGTGATAGCGCCAATAACAGAGATTGTGCCGGCCCTCATGACCCCGCCGAGCGTGATTGCTGATCTCGTAGGCCGGCATTCCTGCCTCCGAGGTCATGACGTCGGTCAGCTCGTAGAGCGCCGCGGCGCGGTCGACATCCATCGGTTCGAAGTCATGCCGTGCGACCATGCTCGCGAAACGCGTGCCAGGCTCGATCGTCAATTGGTAGAGCGACAAATGCCTTGTGCCGAGCGAGAGCGCCTGGGCGAGTGTCGCCGACCAGCTGTCTTCGGTGTCACCGGGCATTGCGTAGATGAGGTCGAAGCTGACTCGGCGGAAATGGCGCTGCGCGAGCTCGAGCGCCGTAAACCCCTCGCGAGCCGAGTGCGCTCGGCCGAGGAACTCGAGCGCGGCGTCATCGAAGCTCTGCAGGCCTAGCGACAGCCGGTTGACCCCAGCGAGTGCAAGATCCGCGAACCGGGCCGCCTCGACGGAATTCGGATTGGCTTCGAGCGTGATCTCGATGTCCTCCGAAGAAGTCCAACAGTTGGTCGCCGCATCGATGACGGATTCGACGGTTGCCGGGTCCATGAGCGAAGGCGTGCCCCCGCCGAAGAAAATCGAACTGAGCGTTCGCTCCGGAAGCAGGCTCGCCTCGTGCGCGAGGTCCCTCAGCAGCGCCTCGCGCCATTCGTCCTGGTCGATCTCCGCGCGAACGTGGCTGTTGAAGTCGCAATAAGGGCATTTGCTCACACAAAACGGCCAGTGGACGTAGAGCGCGAGCGGCTCGCCGGTCATTCGTTCAGCGCCGCGACGAACTTGCGGAAGGCGTCCGCGCGATGGCTCATCTTGTGCTTCGCGAGCGGCTCCATCTCACCGAAACTCATCTCATGACCGACGGGGACGAATATCGGATCGTAGCCGAAGCCCTTGTTGCCGCGCGGCGGCCAGACGAGCGTTCCGTCGACCCGGCCGTCGAACGTCTCGACCTGCCCATCATTGGGCCAGGCGATCGCGAGAGAACAGGCGAAATGCGCGGCGGGAGCGCCGTCGGGCTCGGCAGCCTCGACCTCGCGCCAGACCTTTTCCATCGCGCGCATCCAATCGCGGTTGCCGTCCTCGTCCTCGGCCCAGCGCGCCGAGAAAATTCCCGGGCGGCCATGAAGCGCGTCGACGCAGAGGCCGCTGTCATCGGCAAGCGCCGGAAGGCCGCTGAGGTCTGCGGCCTCGCGCGCCTTCAGATCGGCATTGTCAGCGAAGGTGTTGCCGATCTCCTCGGGCTCGGGGAGGTCCAGCTCGGCGGCGCCGACACAGGAAATGCCGAGCGGCGCCACCAGCTCGGCAATCTCTCGCAGCTTCCCCGGATTGTGGGTCGCAATGACCAATTTGTCGCCGATCGGCCTCATCGCCCGGTCGCCCTCAGCTGCCCGGCGAAGATTTCGTCGCACCCGATGCGGGCGAGTCGGAGCAGCCTAAGCAAGCCTTCCTCGTCATAGCATTCGCCTTCGGCCGTCACTTGTGCCTCGACGATCGCCCCGTCGGCGGTGAGAACGAAATTGCCGTCGCAGCCGGCTTGGCTGTCCTCGTCATAATCGAGGTCGAGCACGGCATTGCCCTTGTGGATCCCGCAGCTCACGGCCGCCACTTGCGTGCGGATCGGTTCCCTGGAAATCGCTTTCGATTCCAGCAGCTTGTCGACCGCGATCCGGAGGGCCACCCAGCCTCCGGAAATGGACGCCGTCCTGGTTCCGCCGTCGGCCTGGATGACATCGCAGTCGACGATGATCTGCCGCTCGCCGAGCGCGGGCAGGTCGACCACGGCGCGCAGGGATCGGCCGATCAGCCGTTGGATCTCCTGCGTTCGACCGGACTGCTTGCCTTTCGCCGCCTCGCGATTGCCGCGCGTGTGGGTGGCACGCGGCAGCATGCCATATTCCGCGGTCACCCAACCCTGGCCCTTGCCACGCAGGAAGGGAGGCACCTTCTCTTCGACCGAGGCGGTGCAGAGCACGCGCGTATGACCAAAGCTCACGAGGCAGGCCCCCTCGGCGTGGTGGGTAAAGCCGGGCTCGAAATTCAATTCACGCATCTGGTCGGGGGCGCGTCCGGACGGGCGCATACGGCTGGTCTCCTGATACTGGTGCGGCTGCGTCCCTAGACCGGCGGCCGCGTCAATCCTAGATGCGGCGCCATGACCCAGCCCATCGGCGAACTCACCGACCGCATGCGCGATATCTTCGGCCTCGTGGTCGAAGCTTATCTCGATCGCGGAGTTCCAGTCGGATCGAAGACGTTGGTCAGCAGCGTCAACCTCTCGCCCGCCTCGATCCGCGGAGTCATGCAGGAGCTGGAGGAACGCGGGCTGCTGACCCACCCGCACACGTCCGCAGGCCGGCTCCCGACCGAAAGCGGCCTCCGCCTGTTCGTCGACGGCATCATGCAGGCCTCGGCGCCGGACCCGCGAGAGCGCGCCGAGATCGAGCGGCAGATCGCACGCGACCAGCCGATCGAGGATGCGCTGGCCGCGGCCTCGTCGGCGCTGTCGGGCCTTTCGCACGCCGCTGGGGTGGTTCTCGCCCCAAAGCAGGAGCTCAGGCTCAAGCAGCTGAACTTCGTCCCGCTGAGCGATACGCGCGCGCTGGCGGTCCTCGTCGGCTCTGACGGAAGCGTCGAGAACCGGATCGTCTCGCTAGACGGGGGCACCACACCAGCCGCGCTGAGCGAAGTCAGCAACTTCATCAACGCGCGGCTGAGCGGACTGACGCTTGCCG
>JBKPOR010000063.1:0-3454 GCA_046765675.1 Pseudomonadota bacterium | reverse complement strand
TAAATGCCATAACCCGCATGAATGCTCGTGCGCATGTCGCGGGTTGAGTAATTAAACCCGATGCGCGGCGCGAAGTTGTTTTTGTCTCTGCCTCTTTCGCCGTGCAGGAACGGCAGGATGAGCGGGTTTAACTCGTCAGTGCGGCTGACGTTCTTCACGTCAGTGTCGATCTCGTAACGTAAACCCAGATTCAAAGTGAACTGCGGATGCACGCGCCAGTCGTCCTGGATAAACGCGGCGAAGTACGTGTTGTTTGTATCGGGAAGGAGCAGTGAGCGTTCCGGAAATCCGCTGCGAAGCGTGACGGCAAACAGCAGATCGTTATCGTCGACGCGGCCGTCGCCGTTGCGATCGAAATCCGGGAAGTCTTCAATCAGCTCGACTCGGCCCTGCTGAAAAACTTTGAGATCGAGGTCTGACTGCACCCGCTGGATCTCACCACCGAGATAGAACGCGTGATTGCCACGTATCAAAGTGTAGGTATCGCTGAACTGAAAACGACGCTGCTTCGTCTGTTGTGGCACGCGGAACGACGCGCCGTCCTGAATGCTCGGAAAGGTCAGTTGTGGTCCAGGTGCAACCGGCAGCGTATCGTTGATGAAATCGCTGAAACTGAAGTTGAAGCTGTTAACGTCGCGCGGAGAAATGAGACGAGTGTAGTTGGTCACAAACGAGTGCGACTTGTTCTCGCTTGATTGTCGCTGCGATGCGGAACCGATTGAACGGACGAGCGTGCTTGCGGCAATTCCCTTTTCTCGCTGAAAGGAATAACGAAAGTCGAGCCGATCATTTGGACTGGGAGTCCAATCGACGCGCTCCGTGGTCATAAAGTCGTCCAAAGGCGAGTCCGCAAAGCCACGCCTGATCGTACGGCTAGCCAAATCCCTTGTGCCCACCAGCACGACACCATCCTGGTTTCGATTCTCGAACGAGCCGAAGAACCACGCGTGATTTTTCTTAATTGGACCACCAAGGGCAAACGCGTACTGTTGTCGATCGAACGGCGGCGACTCATCGAGGCCGCGATCAAAAGTGGCAGGCAGGCCCTGTAATTTACTATCCCGAAAGTAAAACGATCCCGATCCGTGCAGATCGTTTGTGCCGGCTTTGGTTATGACATTGATAACCGAAGAGCCGGAGCGGCCCAGTTGTGAGGAGAAACGATTGGTGACGATCTGAAACTCCTGGATCGCTTCCTGGGAGATGTTCTGTATCGAGCCGCCCACGACATCGTCGTTCGTGTCAACACCGTCGATAGTTACGTTCCCGCCTCGTCCGAGCTGACCGGCTGAGGAGATCACAACGGTGTTGGTTTTTGTGGGATCAAAGTTTGGCGCGGGAGTGTTACCGGGAATCAATAATGCCAGTTCGAGAAAATTGCGGCCGTTGAGTGGAAGACTCTGGACCTCACGCGACTCGATAATGCCGTGGATCAGCGAGTCGCTGTTATCGATGAGTGGCAAGCTGGATACCAGATCAATGACCATCGATTCACTGATGCCAATGTCGAGCGGCACGTTCAGAGTTACCGTTTGACCAACCTTGAGTGAAACGTCTGTCTTGCTGATCTTGGGCGTGAAGCCTTTTGCTTCGATCCTGAGCTCGTAATCTCCAGGCGCCATGTTCGAAAGCACGTAGAGTCCATCGTCGTTGCTCACTGTCTCGCGTTTCACGCCGATCGCTTTCTGAGTAGCAGTTACGCTCACGCCTGAGACAACAGCGCCGTGAGGATCTGTGATCGTGCCGGTGAGCGTGGCATTTGCAGCCTGTTGCGCAAACGCCGTGAGTTGGGCAAAAAAGATCATCAAGCTTATTAGGGCAAGACGCTTCATTAATTAATTCCTTTCCGGGACTATATTTCAGGATTCACACGATTTACATGAACCCATCACTGCGTTGACGATTTCTTGGGCACGGTCTTCACTCTTTGCTTCCGCAACGATGCGGATGATCGGCTCAGTGTTTGAACCTCTTACCAGAAACCACCCATCAGGCTGCATGACTTTAACACCGTCGCGCGTGTCCATCTGAAATTTCGCAAACTCCTGCCGCACCATCCTGAGCACCGCAGGGATTCGGTCTGACGGGCAAGCCATCTTCTCCTTCACGATGCTGTACCGCGGAACAGTCTGGAGCAACTCAGTCACAGTCTTTCCTGATTCCGCGAGCAGGTGAAGTACCAGTGCTATGCCGACCAAACTATCTCGCGCGAAGTTGATACGCGGATAGATGACGCCGCCATTACCCTCACCACCGATCACAGCCTTGTGCTGCTGCATCGCATCAGTAACATTCACTTCCCCGATCTTCGTCAGAAACACCGGACAATCGAACTTTTTGGCAACATCTGCAACGGCTGAGGTAGTCGAGAGATTAGCGACCACAGGTCCCTTCTCGTGTCCGAGTACGTAAAGTGCGGCGAGCACGAGCGTGTTGTCTTCGCCGATTGCTTCGCCCTGATCTGAAACGATTGCCAGGCGATCGGCATCCATATCCTGGGCGAAACCGATGTCAGCGTGATGCTCTTTGACTGCGCGACAGAGATCTCCGAGATTCTCAGGCAGCGGCTCGGCTGGACGTGGGAACGAACCATCAGGCGTGGCATTTATTGGAATGATTTCCGCTCCAAGCGTTTGGATTAACTTCGGACCGACTAGCGAGCCCGCGCCGTTACAGGAATCAAGGACTACGCGCAGTTTTTTCTGAGTGTGCGGGAGGGGACCAAGCACGTCGAGAATTGACTTGATGTGCAGATCCGTTGCTCCTTCAATCTCTTCAACGGTCCTTAGGTCAGCGCCGCCGACTTTCGTGTACTGGCCCTGGTGATAGATATCGAGTAACTCGCGCGCCTGGCCCGCGTCGAGGAACAGCCCGCTTGAACCGATGAACTTCAGCGCATTCCATTCGGCAGGGTTGTGGCTGGCTGTGATCGCGATGCCACCTTGCGCGCGCCTGTGTCGCACTTGAAGTTGAACTGTGGGAACGGGACACACACCGATATCGATGACGCGGCTTCCGGTAGACAAAATTCCAGCGACGACTGCGTGCTTAACCATCTCACCGGACGTTCGTGGATCGCGACCAATAACGATGGTGCCGGATCCGGTGTGCGTACCGAACGCCTGGGCGAAGCGCGTTAGAAGTTTGGGTGTCAGCGACTGTCCCACGACGCCACGCACGCCCGATATGCTGATCTTTAAGGTCGGTATCGCTCTCATGTAATCAGTAAGGCCGCAGATAAACGCAGATGAACGCTGATCCGCATTTATCCGCGTTCAACTGCGGCTCACTTCCTAATCCTATCGCGCGCCCAGTCTAACAACTCGCGTGCGGCTGCTTTCTCCTCCGCCTCGACGATGATCCGGATCATCGACTCCGTATTCGAAGCACGCACGTGAACCCAACCTTGCGGCAGCGCAACTTTGATCCCGTCCATCGAATCAACCCCGAGCCC
>JBKPOR010000062.1:0-4095 GCA_046765675.1 Pseudomonadota bacterium | reverse complement strand
ACGGCATGGGCGGGCATGAGGCAGGCGAAGTCGCCAGCGCGATGGTGGTCGAAGCCTTGGCGACATGCCCGGAAGGGGTCGAAGCCGCTATCGCAGCGCTCACCGAAGTGAATGCCCGCCTCATCGAAATGGGAAGGACCGAGGGCGACAATCGGACCATCGGCAGCACCGTGGTCGGCCTCACCGCGAACTCCGGCCGCATCACCTGCTTCTGGGCGGGGGACAGCCGCGCCTATCGGCTGCGCGACGGCAAACTCACTCGCCTCACCCGAGATCACAGCCTTGTCCAGGAACTGGTCGACGGCGGAATGATCGGCGAGGACGAGGCCGAGACCCACCCCAATGCCAATGTCATCACCCGCGCCGTCGGAGTATCGGAGGAGCTTCAAGTCGATACCGTCGGGGGAGACGTCAGCGCCGGCGACGTCTTTCTCCTCGCGAGCGACGGCTTGACCCGCCTCGTCAGCGACGATGAGCTATCTTACGAGCTTCGGGACGGCGACATCGAGTCCGCGGCCGACAGCCTGCTCAAGCTCGCGCTCGACCGCGAGGCGCCGGACAACGTGTCGCTCATCCTGTTGCGCGCGACGGACCTACCGACAACCGGCGCATCCACCATCCTCAAGCATGGGCTCCAGCCGCAATGAATATGAAAGACAGCGTTATCGACCTCATCGGCCATACGCCGCTGATCCGGCTTCACAAGGCGTCGGAAACGACCGGCTGCAATATTCTCGGCAAGTGCGAGTTCCTGAACCCCGGCCAGTCGGTCAAGGACCGGGCGGCGCTGTTCATCATTCAGGACGCCATTCGCCGCCGCGAGCTCAGACCCGGCGGAGTGGTCGTCGACGGGACCGCGGGCAACACGGGGATCGGCCTCGCGATGGTCGCGAATGCCCTCGGCATGCGCACCGTGATCGTCATCCCCGACACCCAGACGCAGGAAAAGAAAGACACGCTGAGAGCGCTCGGCGCCGACCTCGTCGAAGTGCCCGCGGTCCCGTACCGCAACCCGAACAATTACGTGAAGATCTCGGGGCGGATGGCCGATCGGCTCGCCCGCGAGGAGCCAAACGGAGCGATCTGGGCCAACCAGTTCGACAATGTCGCCAACCGCCAGGCGCATATCGAGACGACCGGTCCCGAAATCTGGGAGCAGACCGAGGGCAAGGTCGACGGCTTCATCTGCGCGGTCGGCACCGGCGGAACGCTCGCCGGGGTGGCGATTGCCCTTCGCGAGCGCAATCCGAAGGTTGCAATCGGCCTCGCCGATCCGCCCGGCGCTGCGCTTTATTCCTACTACATGACCGGTGAGCTGAAGGCCGAGGGCGGTTCGATCACCGAGGGCATTGGCCAGGGACGGATCACCGCCAACCTCGAGGGCCTTGAGGTCGATCATGCCTTCCAGATCCCCGATACGGAATCGGTGCCGGTTTGCTTCGACCTGCTCGAGCATGAGGGCTTGTGCATGGGTCCCTCGTCTGGCGTGAACGTCGCCGGTGCGATCCGCCTCGCCCGCGAGCTCGGGCCTGGCCATACGATCGTCACCATCCTTGCCGATTACGGCAACCGCTACCAGTCCAAGCTGTTCAACGCGGAGTTCCTTCGCTCGAAGGGATTGCCTGTGCCCTCATGGCTCGATCGCAAGCACCATTCGCGGGCTGATTTCGTCGAGGTTGAAACGACCTAGTCCGTATCGACTCGCGGTTGTTTCTGATATGCCGCGCCCCATCTGTAGAGCGGCATTCAACCACATCCCGCGGGAGGCACGATCATGACGCTACGCATTGGCTCGAAGGCACCGGATTTCGAGGCGGACACGACTCAGGGCCGAATCCGCTTTCACGAATGGCTGGGCGACAGCTGGGGCATTCTCTTCTCGCACCCGAAGGACTTCACTCCGGTGTGCACAACCGAGCTTGGCTATCTCGCGAAGCTCGAGCCCGAATTTGAGAAGCGCAACACCAAGATCATCGGCCTGTCGGTTGATCCGGTGGACGATCACGGGCGCTGGCTGAAGGACGTCGAGAGCCACGGCGGCGCCAAGGTGAACTATCCGATCATCGCGGATCACGACCTCAACGTGTCGAAGCTCTACAACATGCTTCCTGAAGAAGAGCCGGGCTCGTCGCAGGGCCGCACCGCGGCAACCAATGCGACCGTTCGAACGGTTTACATGATCGGGCCCGACAAGCTCATCAAGGCGATGCTGATCTACCCGATGTCGAGCGGCCGCAACTTCGACGAGGTTCTCCGTCTCCTGGACTCCATCCAGCTCACCGCCAAGCACAAGGTCGCAACTCCGGTAAACTGGAAGCATGGCGAGGACTGCATCATCGTTCCGTCTGTTTCGGACGAGGAAGCGCGGACCCAGTTTCCAAGCGGCTGGACGAGCGATCTCCCCTATCTTCGACGCGTCCGGCAGCCGGGCCTCGATGAGGAGGAGGCGGCGCAGGCCGCGCCCGAACAGCAGCCCGCCTGAATTTCGCCGAGTGGCCCGTTGAGCTTTCTTGCACCTGTGAATAGGGTGCGGCGGTGAAATCAGGCGGGCGTGCGGTGCCGTGAGTTCGGACTGTTACGCAATTTTGGGCGTTTCGCCGGCGGCGGAAGATGTCGTTATCGGTGCCGCTTACCGTGCGCTCATGCGCCATTACCATCCCGATACGAATGCCGACCCAAGGGCGCAGGCGCGCGCTCGCGAGATTACGGCGGCTTATGCCGTGCTTCGCGATCCGGTCAGCCGCGCGGAATATGATGCCCGAAGAACGGCGGGCGATGAGTTCTGGGATGTCGAAGAAATTCCGAGGCAGCCGCCGCCGATGCGCTCGGCCGCGATCGCGTCGGTCACGCTTGCCGCCGTGCTGGTTGGCGCCGTTTGGATGTCGCAGGGGAATCGGCCCGCAAGCAATTCGACCGTCGCGACACACGCCAGCCAGGCACGGAAGGCTGAGCAGGCTCCCGCGCCGCCGCCCAAGCCGCTGGAACCTGAAGCCCAACGGCTTGCCAGGCTTGCCCCGCCGGCTCCGACCGTTTCACCCATCGTCGAGGCCGATCTCGCTCCGGTGCCGCCGCTGAGCACTTCGACGGTTCCACATGAAAGGCCGATTGCCACGATGTCCAGGCCGAAGATTGTCCCGGCGGATCAGTCGAAAGCGCCCAAAGCCGCCCAAACGAGCAAGACATTCGCCTCCGCCTCGGCTCCTCAAAGCGATCGCGTTGCGACGCTCAATCGCATGTCATCAGGCTTCTTCAGCCAATCGATGACCCATGCGGACAAGTCGAAAAAGACCTTGCTCATGGCGGCGCGCGATCGATCGGAAGCCGAGCGCAAGGCCTGCCGCTCGGACTCGTGCGTAGCCGACACTTACCTCCGCCAGATCCGCGCGACGAGCGCGATCATGGAAAGCAAGGCCGGACCAGCCAAATAACCGCGGTCCGGCCTCGCCAATCTTATTGCGCGGCTGGAGTTGCAGGAGGCGCTGCCGCCGGCTCAACCGCCGTCAAGTCCTCCACCACCTTCCAGCGGCCGTCGGCCTGCTTTCTGTAGACCGTGATGTACGTCCCGCTGTTGGCCGCGACCGCCTTGGTGTTCGGGTCGGTGTACTTTTCCGTGAAATGCCCGCGCGAATAGGCCAGGTCGCCTGACGCATCGATTTTGTCGCTGGAGAAGCTTACGTCGAAATTCGCGTCTTTGACGGCGTCTTCATAGACCTTGCGAAGGCCGTCCCCGGTTACGGACGGCGCTCCCGGGAACACCGCGACGGCGTCGGGCGCATAATGGGCGAGAAGCGCGTCGACATTCTTCGCGTGGAAATCATCGTTCCACTTCTTCTCGTCGGCTTTGATGGCGTCCGTGACCGCACCTGTGTCGGCGGCAGGAGCCGCGGCATTGCCACCGGCATTGCTCTCGTATTTCTGGCATGCGCTCGCGCTGGCAACCAGCGCTGCAGCACCGAGCAACGCGAAGGATTTGGTCAGATAGGGCATGATTTCTTCCCCCTGTTCGAGAGGGCGGCGACCCAACCACTAACCACTGAGTCGCGCAACTGTTGTTCTGTTCCCCTGCGAAGGCAGGGGTCCAGACGGCCCCTGCTC
>JBKPOR010000061.1:0-5918 GCA_046765675.1 Pseudomonadota bacterium | reverse complement strand
GTCCGAGATCGCACCGCCGCCAGGAATCGACGAGGCTCTGCGTGATCTGGAATTGCCTCCGCGGGCTCGGCGGCTGCGCATTCGCCGAAACAAACCCGTCAGAAGATGGTGACTGAGTGTGGGAAAGCCGATCAAGAGGCGTCTTGTTTTTTCTGGCTAACCGTTAGTTCCTAAGTAGTTAGTGGTATTTGGTTCTATTCTGGCCCGGGGAGCCATCTCCTTTTCGAAACGATTGCATTTCGCTGGGCAATAATTGACTCGTCTTTCCGCGAAGCCGATTCCTGGCAGCGGAGGACAACATGGGTCCAGAACTTCTCGTGTTGCAGCTGGCTGCGCAGGCATCGCCGGCAGCCGCGGCCACGACGCCCGAAAAGCCGCTTCTGATCTGTCGCGAGGTTGAAAGGGAAACCGGCTCCCACATTCGCAGAGGGCGCCGCTGCCTGACGCAAGAAGAATGGACTCGCGTGGACGAGGAACGCACGCGGATGTCGGCCTCCGGCCGAGTTTCCGAAGGTCAGGGCGACGCTCTGACCAAGTCGGACACCCCTCACTAGGTCCCGGCGAAACAACGAAGCGGCCGAGCCCGGAGAGCCCGACCGCCTCGGCGAGGTGCGTTCGTGTCTCGCTAAAGACCACCCCGCATCCTCATCAACCATTGCTGGCGGCCGGCGCTCCAGAGCCTATTCGGCGACGTCCTATCGTGGGACAGCACCGAGCGGAGCTTAGTCCTCGTGGCCCGATCGCCAAAGCCTCGTGGTCAGCGGCTCGAGCAGATATTGCAGAGCAGTTCGCTTGCGAACAGTCAGGACCGCTTCGACCGGAAGTCCGGGACGGACTTCGCCGTTGCCAAGGACCGCCCGCACCTTGTTCAGCTCGGGCTCCGGCACAACGATCTCAGCCCGGAAGAAGGAGCGACCGGTCTTCTCATCGGTGAAGCTGTCGGCGGATACGGTGCGCACCCGACCGGTGAACAATGGAAGCGAGCGATTGCGGACACTCGAGAATCGGATTTGCGCGTCTTGGCCGGAAAAAGCGTCGTCCGCGTCGGACGGCTTGAGTTGCGCCTGGATGACGAGTTCCTTTCCATCGGGAACGATGTCCATGAGCTTCTGGCCGGGAGCGACGACGCCGCCAACGGTGAAGATCGTGAGGCCGACGACCTGGCCAGTTGCCGGCGCACGAACCTGCGAGTGCTGAAGCTGCTCGCGTGTCGCAACTAGCTTGGGAAGCACCTCGGAAAGCTTCGCCTGCGTGTCCTTGAGCTCCGCTTCGACCTGCTGCAGACGATCGCGGGAGACGCTCAGCGATTGCATTCGGGTCTCGCCGATGCCCTCGCCAGCCTTGGCATATTCGGCCCGCATCGCGGCTTCCTGGCCCCGAAGATCCGCTTGCGCCCGTTCGAGCGCACGGACTCGGTTGATCGATGCGAAGCCCTTGGCGGCAATCTTCCTCAGCCCTTCAAGCTCCTCGGCGATCAGCCGCTGCTGTTCGATGAGGGCGGCGCGCTGCTGAGTATAACCGCCCTGCTGTTGGACGAGCTGGGAGGCACGTTGCCCGAGCACCGATTGCTGCGCCGACAAGGCGCCGGAACGGGCCTGCAGTTCGGAATGCTGCATCTCCAGGACCTGTGTCGCCATTTCACGGTCCGCGGGGCTGAGCGTTGCAAACTCGGCGGGAGGCGCGAAATCGTGCCGCCCGACGCGCTCCGCCATGAGCCGTGCCCGTTGCGCGAGCAAAGTCAGGTAATCGCTGGTGAGGGCCCGTTCCGACGCCTTCAACTCCGGCGCCGACAGCTCGATCACGACGTCCCCCGCCTTCACATGCTGGCCCTCGCGAACGTTGATCGCGGTTACCACGCCTCCATCCCTGTGCTGCACGGTCTGTCGATTGCCGGCTACGGCGATCGTTCCCGCTGCATTCACTCCGGCGTCGAGCGGAACGAAGGCCGCCCAACCGAGGAACAGGATGAAGAAGGCGCCCGCAATGGCTGCTCCGATCCGGATTTCCCGAATGGGATCGCCGGCATCGCTGTGGATGGGCGCCGGAAGCGCGACGACTTCATTCATGCCGCGTCCTCACTTTTCGGCCCAGCCAGCCGGGCAGCGACCTCTTCCGCCGCTCCCAGCATTCGGGGCCTGCCCGAATCGAGCACGAGCAGGTGGTCGGCGGCGGAGAGAATGCCGCGGCGATGAGCGATGATGATCACGGTTGCGCCTCGCGCGCGCGCCTTGGCCATCGCCATGACCAGCGCGGCTTCCCCCGCCTGGTCGAGGAATGCATTGGGCTCGTCGAGCATGAGCACCCGCGGCTCACCATAGAGGGCACGCGCCAATGCGACCCGCTGCGCCTGGCCCGCGGACAATCCCGCGCCCATCAGTCCCAGCGGCGAGTCATAACCTTTCGGTAGCTGGAGGATGAGCTCGTGAACTCCGGCTTCCTTAGCGGCTTTGATAACCGCCTCGTCGATCTCTTTTGCGTGGCCGTCACTCCGGACCCGCTCAAACCGCGAGATATTTTCCTTGAGCGTACCTTCGAAGAGCGACGGTTCCTGCGGCATGTATCCGAAATGACTGCCAAGCTCGTCCTGGTCCCAGTCGGTGATCCTCGCGCCGTCGATCCGGATGGTCCCCACGGTCGGCTGCATCGCGCCGATCATGATCTTGCCCAAGGTTGTCTTGCCCGAACCGCTTGGCCCAATGATTCCGAGGATCTTGCCCGGTTCGGCACGCAGGCTCACTCCCAGCAGGATCGGACGGCCGTCGCGACCACGCAGGCTGACATCTTCGACCTCGAGCACACCCTCGGGCTCGGGCAGGATGGTGTAGATTCGCTGCTCGTCGACCGTTTCCAACGCCTGCGAAAGACGGCGCATCGCCGCGCGTGCGGAAGCGAGCGAGGACCATGCACCGATGATGCTCTCTATCGGTTGCAGCGCGCGGCTGAGCAAAACCGAGGAAGCGATGATCGCTCCCGCCGAAATGTCTCCGGCCAGCGCCAGAATCGCGCCCAGGCCAAGCGCCGCAGATTGAACGAAGAGGCGGAAGAAGCGGCTCGATGCAGTCAGGCGGCTGCCCGCGAACTGGGCGCTTAGCATATTGGCGAGAGCCACGCGCCGGTGCCCAAGCTGCCGATCCACCATGGCTCCGGTCATTCCGAGGCCTTTGACGGTGGTCCCATGAACTGCTGTAGCCTGCTGCGAATTGTGCGCCGCGGCCATTGCCGAGGTCGCGATTTCCATCTTCCGCTGGGTCGCATTCTGGTTAGCCCAGGCGAGCGAAATGAGCAGCGCGGCGGAGACGATCGCCATGATGCCGATCCAGAAGTGAAGCATGAAGGCGACGGCCAGGAACACCGGAGTCCACGGCACATCGAAGATCGCAGCAACCGCCGGGCTGGCCATCGCGGTCCGGACGGTGTCGAAATCCCGCATTGCCTGGGCCGCGGCCCCGGAATCGGCGGCCATCATCTGACGCAAGAGCCTTGGAGCGATCAGCGCATCGATCCGCTGGCTGGCTCGCACGAGCAGCCGGTTGCGAACCATGTCGAGCATGGAAAGAGTAAGGAGCGCGAGGGCCAGGGCCACCGTGATAAAGAGCAAGGTCGTCTTGCCGCCGGTGGGCACGACACGGTCGTAGACCTGCAGCATGTAGATCGTGGGCGCGAGGTAGAGCAGGTTGATAAGCAGGCTGAACGCCGCCGCCGCCACAAAATGTTGACGGCAGTCGGCAAGCGCATCCTTAACGAGGCGCGGAAGCTCGATACCGGCAAGCCTCATTGACGACCTCCACGCACGCGCACGCCGCAACTCCAGCGCTCCGCAGACGTCAGAAACATGAACTCCCCCGCCCCGCGAAGCGCCAGCAAAGCCCGGCTCCTCAAACCAAAAGCCATGCTTTGTGTATCAAATTCAAGGAAAAATTATAGGGAGTCCCCTGGTGGGACAAGGGGCTTAGCCGTCCAACGCGGCCATCAGGCTCGCGTTACCGCCAGCCGCAGTGGTGTCAATGCAGGTCACGCGTTCGGTCGCGAAGCGGGCGACGTAATGCGGGCCGCCGGCCTTCGGACCGGTGCCGGAAAGGCCCTCGCCGCCGAACGGCTGGCTTTCGACAATGGCGCCGATCTGGTTGCGGTTCACGTAGAAGTTTCCGACCCGCGCATGCTCTTCGACATAGTCGCGAACCGTATCGATCCGGCTCTGCAGCCCGAGTGTCAGGCCATAGCCCGTGGCATTGATTGCATCGACCACCTCGCCGAGTTTCTCGCCATTGAAACGAATGACGTGCAGAATCGGCCCGAAATTCTCGCGATTCAATTGGCTTAGAGACTGAATCTCATAAAAGACGGGAGGAACGAAGCAGCCCTGCTTGGCTTCCTTCGGCGGTTCGAGGCGGCAGATGCGCTTCGCATTCTTTTCAAGCCATTTGAGATGGTCGTCGAGCGCCTTCTTCGCATCCGCGTCGATAACCGGGCCGACGTCGGTGACGAGATTATTCGGATCGCCGACTGTTAGAGCCTCCATCGCCCCCGCGATCATCCGGATCATTCCGTCGGCGACTTCATCCTGGACGAACAGGACCCGAAGGGCCGAGCAGCGCTGGCCGGCACTCTGGAATGCTGACGAAATCACGTCGCGCGTCACCTGCTCCGGCAGCGCCGAGCTGTCGACGATCATCGCATTCTGGCCGCCGGTTTCGGCGATGAAGGGGATGATCGGACCGTCGCGCTCGGCCAGCGTGCGGTTGATCATGCGCGCGGTCTCGGTCGAGCCGGTGAAAACAACACCCGCGAGCAGCGGATGCGCGGTCAGCGTTCCGCCGACGACCCTGCCTGAACCGGGCGCGAGCTGAACCACGTCCTTCGGAACACCCGCCTCATGCATCAATTCGATTGCCAAAGCGCCGATCAGCGGCGTTTGCCCGGCAGGCTTGGCGATTACGGCATTGCCGGCAGCCAGCGGCGCCGACACCAGGCCGGTGAAGATAGCGAGCGGGAAATTCCACGGCGAAATGCTCGCGAACACCCCGCGGCCATGCAACCGCAGCTCGTTCTGTTCCCCGGTCGGCCCCGGAAGTGGAAGCGGTTTCGTGAACTGGCGCCGGGCTTCGGACGCATAGAAACGGAGGAAATCGACTGCCTCACGCACTTCGAGCACCGCATCGATCAACGTCTTCCCGCCTTCACGAATGCAAAGCGAGAAGAGTTCTTCCGCATGCGCCTCGTAGAGGTCGGCCGTGCGTTCGAGCAACTTCGCCCGGGCTTCGCCGCCAAGCGCATCCCAGTCGAGCTGCGCGGCATGCCCAGCACGAACCATTCTATCGACCTCCGCGGCTGTCGCCTCGAATGTCGTCCCGACAGTCACCCGATGGTCCTGGGGCGACACAATCGGCCTGGCCTCGCCCTTTCCGATGCCTGGCTTCGCTGTCCAATTGCGCTTCTCGAGCGCTTCCAGGCGCTCGAGCAACGGCTCGCGGACCAACGGATCGCTGAGGTCGACGCCCGCGCTGTTGCGGCGCTGCTCCCCGAATATCTCGCGCGGAAGGACGATCTTCGGGTTGCGTTTCGGCTCGAGCGTATCGAGCTCGGCGACCGGGTTCCTGACGAGTTCGTCGAGGGACACCTGCTCGTCCGCGATGCGGTTGACGAAGCTGGAATTGGCGCCGTTCTCGAGCAGTCGGCGGACGAGATAGGCCAGCAGCTCCTTATGGCTTCCGACCGGCGCATAAATGCGGACCGGCGTACGACGATCGCCGATGCCGTCCTCGAGCTTGGCGAGCTCCTCGTAGAGAGCTTCTCCCATCCCATGCAGCCGCTGGAATTCGAAATGACGATCGCCGGCGAGCGCCTTCACCTGTCCGATGGTGTTGGCATTGTGCGTCGCAAACGCCGGATAGATGACGTCGCTAGCGTCGAGCAGCACC
>JBKPOR010000060.1:0-20900 GCA_046765675.1 Pseudomonadota bacterium | reverse complement strand
CGCCGAGGAACAGCTTTGCGCCGCCCTCCTCAAGGCGCAGTTTCGTGCCGTCTACGGCCTCGAACTTGATCGTCCATTCTTCGCCTTCGCTTCGGCGCCAATCGAGGCTAACGGTGAGCGGGCCATCGGCCTCCGGGCTCGAGAAATTGACGTCGGCCGCGATCGGGCTTTGCGCATTTTCCGGAAAGCTCAGCAGCGCGTCTCGAACGAACAGGCTTCCCGGAAAAATCATCGTCGCGATCGAGAAAGCATTGATTCCCGGATCGAAGACACCGAAGCCGCCCGGATCCCAAATCCAGGTCTGGCCCGGATGCCACTTGTGGACATCTTCGTGCCACAGGATCTGCATCGAACGAATGCGCTTGCCGGCGAGCGCCCGGGCAGCTGCGTCAACCGTCGCATGATGCTGCGCATGCCATGTCGTGTAGAGCGTCACGCCTTGCGCCTGGGCGAGGCACTCGAGATCGGCGATCTCGCTGAGCCCCGCCGTCGGCGGCTTTTCGAGCAGGCAGTGAAGCCCGGCGAGGATGCACTCGCGAGCGATGTCGTAGCGCGGGCCTGGAGGCGTGGTGATCGCGACCGCTTGCAGCCCTTCGACGCTTCGGATGAGTTCCCGCCAATCGGCGAAGGCGGGCTGCGGCCCATTCCCGGAGCGGCTCGACGTCGCCGCAAGCTCGAAGCGCGGATTGGCAGCGATTGCGGGCACATGCTGGTCGCCGGCGATCTTTCCGAAGCCAAGGATCGCAATCCTGATCGGTTTCATGAGCGCACCCCGGCAACATAGGCCCGCGCCTTTTCAGCGGTCTCGGCCGCGGATTGGCCCGGTTGGTAAAGACCGCCGCCAAGCCCGAACCCGTCGGCGCCGGAGTCGAGCCACGGCTTCATTCCGTCCGGCTTGATCCCGCCGACCACCAGGATCGGGACGTCCTTCGGGATCACCGCCCGATGAGCCTTCAGAACAGCCGGATCAGCCGCTTCGGCTGGAAATAATTTGAGCGCGGTCGCGCCTGCGCCGATCGCCGAGAATGCCTCCGACGGCGTGAAATAGCCGGGCATCGAAACCATTTCGGCCAATGCCGTCGCGGCGATGACCCCGACGTACGTATTGGGCGAGACGATCAGCTTGCCTCCAGCGGCCTGGACTGCGCCGACCTGCACCGGTTCGAGCACCGTCCCGCCGCCGACCAGCATGGTCTCGCCGAATTTGGTCGCGAGCCGATGAATGCTGTCGATCGGGTTGGGCGAGTTCAGCGGCACTTCGATGATCCGGATTCCGGCGTCATAGACCGCCTCGCCGATAGACTCGGCCTCGTCCGGCGTGACCCCGCGGATGATCGCAATCAACGGGCATTCGTCGAGGTAACGGTGCAGCAATTCGCTTGCGCTCACGACATCCTCTTCGCGATCTCGGCGATTCCGGACAAAAAGCATTGTTCGCCGTCGAGTTCAGTCGCCGCCTTCCCGGCCTCCGCAATCGCCGCCGCGTAGAGGTGCGTCAGGTCGGACCTTCCGATCACCACGACATCCTCGGCTGTGGAGTCGGCCAAGCCGATCCGGACGTCCGTGCCGATGAGCAATCCGCTGGTGTAAGAGGCGGCGCCCTTCTTCTCCGCTTGCCCGAGAAGGACTCGGGCGCGGACTGCGAACAGCTCGGCGGGGAGATCGTCATTGCGGAGTGCGTAACGGGCGGCCGAGCGAAATGTGTCGTTCGCGGCGACCTCGCCGGTCATGAGATCGGATAAAATGCTGTCGTCCTTGAGGAGGCTGAACAACTCGCCCGTCATGACCGTCCGGAACGACTGGATCGCGCTGCCGCGGAGCAGGGCCCATTTGTTGTGAGTGCCCGGGTGGCAGACCAGCGCATCCGGTCTGACCAGTCCGGCCGCAACCGCGCCGAGAAGCTGGACCTCTTCGCCGCGCATGACGTCGGCTCGATTCTCGCCGAGGTAGCTGACTCCGGGAACGATGGCCTCCTGCTCACCGGCCCAGACGACCTTCCCGGCAAGCTCGTCGAGTCCCGCCGGACAAGGGACGTAGGGCGCTTCTTTCCAACCCCGGTTCGATCCGATCATTCCAGCGAGGAGCATCGGATGAGTCCCGAGACACTCGCGGATTTCCGCCACCGCGCCGGCAAAGCCCGCCGAATCGATGGACAGGACGCCTTTCGAGTCTTCGAACTCGTCGCGACATTCGCCGGAGCCGTCGATCAAATAGGCGCGCCGGTTGGTTGTGCCCCAGTCAACTGCGATGAACCCGTTTGGCCACTTCATGCCGCTTGCCCATAGCCCAAAAAACCGGCGAGGCGACTTCGCTCCTTAAGCTTTTCGCTTTCACCCTATATCGAAACGGTCGTGACGAGCGATTCGAACGTCCAATGCGTTGCCGATGTCCGGGCCGTGCTCGGCGAAGGGCCCGTTTGGGTCGAACGTGAGCAGGCGCTTTATTGGGTCGACATCGAAGGCCGGAAGATCTTTCGGCTGGGTAAGTCCGGCGAGCTTAGGGGATGGTCCAGCCCGTTTCGCATCGGATCCATCGTGCCGCGGCGAAGCGGCGGCTTCATAGCCGGAACGGACGAGGGCATCGCTGATGTCGACCCTCAGGCAGGCCGGTTCGACATCGTCGCAAGGCCGGAAGAGCAGCTGCCGGGCAATCGTTTCAACGATGGCAAGGTGGACCGGCGCGGGCGCTTCTGGGCCGGAACGATGGACGATGAGGAAAAAGCTGCGACCGGAACGCTTTATTGCCTCGACGAAACGATGGCGTGCACCGCTGTCGATGCGGGCTACCGGGTCACGAACGGCCCCGCATTCAGTCCTACGGGCGACAAGATGTATCACAACGATTCGGCGCGCCGAGTGACCTACGTCTTCGATTTGGAAGATGGGACGGCCGTGAACCGGCGGGCCCTCATCGAATTCGGCGAAGGGCAGGGCTTTCCTGACGGAATGACGGTCGACAGCGAGGGCTGCTTGTGGATCGCCTTCTGGGACGGCGGCTGCGTGAGGCGCTTTTCCGGTCAGGGCGAGTGGTTGGAAACCGTCGAACTGCCGGTTTCGCGCCCGACCAGCTGCGCCTTCGGAGGGCTCGATTGCGACCGGCTCTACGTCACGTCGGCGAGGCGGGACCTCGATTCGAAGGCGCTTGAAATGCAACCAAAGGCCGGGGGGTTGTTTATGCTAGTTCCGGGAGTACGGGGGCTTCCGGAGCGGCCATTCGCCGGCTGACCAGAACGATGTGAGGAGATCGAACGATCGCCAACTTCATGTTCGCGACGGGGATCGAGAACAGCATCCCGACAATCAACCATGGCAAGACCCGGGTCGACGAGATGGAGGTCTGCGGCCATTACGAGCGCTGGCGCGAGGATTTCGACTGCGTCCAGGAAATCGGCATCAACTTCCTGCGTTACGGTCCGCCGCTGCACAAATGCTATCTCGGACCGCACAAGTTCGACTGGGAATTCGCGGACCTCACCTTCGCCGAACTGAGGCGGCGCGAAATCACTCCGATCGTCGATCTTTGTCACTTCGGAGTCCCGAACTGGCTCGGTAATTTCCAGAACCCGGATTTCCCGCGCCTGTTCGCGGATTATGCCGGAGCCTTCGCCGAGCGCTTCCCCTGGGTGCAGCTTTACACCCCGATCAACGAGATGTTCATCTGCGCGGTCTTCTCCGCGAAATATGGCTGGTGGAACGAGCAGAAGAAGGACGATCGCTCATTCGTCACCGCCCTGAAACACCTCGTGAAAGCCAACATCATGGGGATGATCGAGATCCTCAAACGCCGGCACGACGCGATTTTCATCCAAAGCGAGAGCTCCGAATATTATCATGCGGACTCGCCTGCCGCGATCGGGCGGGCCGAAGTCCTCAACCAGATGCGGTTCCTGTCGCTCGACCTCAATTACGGTCGGCGAGTCGACAGCGGAATGTACGAGTTCCTCGTCGACAACGGCATGACCCGCGAGGAATATGGCTGGTTCCTCGAACATCGGCTGAAGCAGCACTGCATCCTCGGCAACGATTATTACCAGCTCAACGAGCATCGCGTATTCGCCGACGGCCATACGGTCGCTGCCGGGGAAACATTTGGCTACGCCGAGATCACTCGGCAATATTACAACCGCTACCGAGTGCCGGTGATGCACACCGAAACGAACCTGTGGGAAGGCCCGCACGGCGACGAAGCCGTCAAATGGCTGTGGAAGGAATGGGCCAACGTCCTGCGCCTCCGGAACGTCGGAATCCCCACCGTGGGATTCACTTGGTACTCGCTGACCGACCAGGTCGACTGGGACACCGCGCTTCGCGAGCAAAACGGCAATGTGAACCCGCTTGGATTGTTCGATCTGGATCGCAAGATCCGCAACGTCGGGCGAGCGTACAAGCAATTGATCGCCGACTGGCGCAACGTGCTTCCAGCGCAAAGCGTATGCCTCATCGTTCCGATCAAGAAGCTCAGCGATTATCCCGGTGATGAATATGACGACGCGGCCGGACGTCACTTCGGCGGAAGCGGTACCCAGGCGAAAGAGGCCGAGGCGTGAGCCAGCGGAAGATCGGCCGGATCGAGACTTTCTACACCCCGCCGCGCTGGCTGTTCGTACGCGTCGAGGCTGAGGACGGAGCGTTCGGCTGGGGCGAGGCGAGCCTCGAA
Organism: Pseudomonadota bacterium; assembly: GCA_046765675.1. Lineage (GTDB taxonomy): Bacteria > Pseudomonadota > Alphaproteobacteria > Sphingomonadales > Sphingomonadaceae > Sphingomicrobium. Next base: position 16,244 of record JBKPOR010000060.1, on the reverse strand, counting down.
GGCTGGGCGGAGGCTGTGGACGGAGCGTTCGAGGCCCTTCGCGACCGCTTCATCGGCGCCGATCCCTTCAACATCGAGGATATCTGGCAAGTCGGCTACCGCGGAGGCTTCTACCGCGGCGGGCCGGTCCTGATGTCGGCGCTCGCCGGGCTCGAACAGGCCTTGTGGGACCTCAAGGGCCGAGCACTGGGACTGCCGGCGTGGCAGATGCTCGGCGGGAAGGTGCGCGAGAAGGTGCGCTCCTACGCCTGGATCGGAGGCGACCGGCCGCACGAGATCGCGGATGCCGCCGAGGTCCGCCGCAACCAGGGTTTCACCGCGGTCAAGATGAACGCGACCGCCGAGCTCGAATGGATGGGAACGCCGAGGCAGTTCGATGCGGTGATAAAGCGGGTCGAAGCCGCCCAGGCGAAGGGAATGGACGTCGGCTTGGACTTCCACGGGCGAGTCCACCGGCCGCTCGCCAAACAGCTGGCCAAGGCGATCGAGCCGCTCGGTCTCCTGTTCATCGAGGAACCCTTGCTGTCCGAAAACCCGGAAGGGCTGGCGCAGATCGCGGCGCTGACTTCGACACCGATCGCGCTCGGCGAACGGTTGTTCAGCCGCTGGGACTTCAAGCCGTTCTTCGAAGCCGGAACGGTGGACATCATCCAGCCGGACCTCAGCCACGCCGGCGGAATCCTCGAAGTGCGAAAGATCGCGGCGATGGCCGAGGCGTACGACGTCGCGGTCGCGCCCCACTGCCCGCTCGGGCCTCTGGCGCTCGGGGCATGCCTGCAGATCGCGGCGTGCACTCCGAACCATGCGATCCAGGAGATCAGCCTCGGGATCCACTACAACACCGGCGGGCACGACCTCCTCAATTTCTGCGCCAACAAAGAAGCACTGACCCCGGTAGGCGGCTATTTGCCCGTTCCCGAAGAGCCGGGGCTCGGGGTCGAGATCGACGAGGCCGCGGTGCGGGAGGCGAACAAGGATCGCCACCGCTGGCGCAACCCCATCTTCCGAACGCTGGACGGCAGTTTCGCCGAGTGGTGATTTAGCCGCTCAATGGCACTTGAAGCGGTCGAACGGCTCCAGGCAGGCCTTGCACCGCCACTGCGCCTTGCACGGCGTCGAGCCGAAGCGGCTGACTTCCTCCGTATCGCTCGAACCGCATTTCGGACATTCGGCGAGGGCTGAGGGGTTGGGCGGCGCGATCCCGTAGGCCTTCAGTCGCTGCATCCCGCGATCGCTGATCCATTCCGTGGTCCAGGCCGGAAACAGCACGCGCTCGATATGGACGCCGGAAAAACCGGCCTTGTCGAGCGCGGCTCGGATCATCTGCTCGATCGCCACCGTCGCCGGGCAGCCGGTGTAGGTCGGTGTGACCAGCACGCGGGGCGGATTTTCGGCGATGCCGCGGACGATGCCGAGGTCGGTGATGGTGAGCGCCGGGATTTCCGGATCGGGCACGCGGTCGAGAACGGCCATGATCGCCGCTCTATCGAGCACTTTCTCCGCCACCGCACCCATCTCAGCGGTTTACACCCGTTCGAGCGCGAGCGCGATTCCCTGGCCGACCCCGATGCACATTGTCGCGAGAGCGAGCTTGCCGCCGCTCCGCTGCAGCTCCTCGGTCGCGGTGAGCGCAAGCCTCGCGCCCGACATTCCGAGCGGATGCCCGAGCGCGATCGCTCCCCCGTTTGGGTTCACTCGCGGATCGTCGTCGGCGATCCCGAGCTGCCGGAGCACGGCCAGGCCCTGCGCCGCGAACGCTTCGTTCAATTCGATCACGTTGAAGTCGCCGATCTTGAGGCCGAGGCGCGTCATCAGCTTCGTTGACGCCGGCGCGGGACCGATACCCATGATCCGCGGCGGGACTCCGGCGACGGCGGCTCCGAGCACCCGCGCGAGCGGTGTCAGGCCGTTGCGTTTCGCAGCCTCCTCCGAGGCGATGACGATCGCGGCGGCGCCATCGTTGACCCCGCTGGCATTGCCGGCAGTCACCGTCCCGTCGGGCCGGACGATCGGCTTGAGTTTGGCCAGCGCTTCCATCGTCGTCGCACGAGGGTGCTCATCCTTGTCGACCACGACCGGATCGCCCTTGCGCTGCGGAATCTCGACCGCGACGATCTCCCTCCCCAGACGGCCATTGGCCTGCGCCTTCGCGGCTTTCTCCTGGCTTCGCAGCGCGAAGGCATCCTGGTCCTCCCGGCTGACCTGATACTCCTGGGCGACATTCTCGCCGGTGCTTGGCATGGTGTCGTCGCCGTAGGCGGCCTTCATCTTCGGATTGACGAAGCGCCAGCCGATGGTGGTGTCGTACATCTCGGCATTGCGATCGAAGGCGCTGGTCGCCTTGGCCATGACGAACGGCGCCCGGCTCATGCTTTCCGACCCGCCCGCGACGATCAGCTCGGATTCGCCGCCGCGGATCGCCCGAGCGGCCATCGCCACCGCGTCGAGCCCCGATCCGCATAGCCGATTGAGCGTGACTCCGCCCGAGCTGTCCGGAAGCCCGGCCAGCAGCCCAGCCATCCGCGCGAGGTTGCGGTTATCCTCGCCCGCCTGGTTGGCGCAGCCGAGGATCACGTCGTCGAGCTCGGCCCAGTCGACATTGGGGTTGCGGTCGATCAGCGCCTTGATCGGGATCGCGGCGAGGTCGTCCGCGCGGACGCTCGCCAGCGCTCCGGCATAACGGCCGATGGGTGTGCGCACATAATCGCAGATGAAGGCTTCGGTCATGGTGCTTCGATACGCGCCTTCGGCTTCGCTCAGTCGCTACTCAGCATGAGCGGTGTGGGATTGCTGCTACACAGATCCGCTCATCCTGAGTAGCCGCGTCAGCGGCGTATCGAAGGATCAAATTACGCCCCTTCGGATCTGGTCGAGCTCGATCGATTCGAACAAAGCCTTGAAATTGCCTTCGCCGAAGCCCTCGTTGCCCTTGCGCTGGATGATCTCGAAGAAGATCGGCCCAATCACATTTTGGGTGAAGATCTGAAGCAGCAGGCCCTGGCCTTCGGTCGGAGCGCCGTCGACCAGGATGGCGCGCTTCTTCAGCTCGGCCGTGGGCTCGCCGTGACCCTTCACGCGCTCGTCGACCAGCTCGTAATAAGTGTCGGGAGTGTCCTGGAAGGCGACTCCGCGGCCGCGGAGGATGTCGACCGCTTCGTAGATATCCGACGTGCCGAGCGCGATGTGCTGGATGCCCTCGCCCTTATATTCGCGAAGGAACTCCTCGATCTGGCTCTTGTCGTCCTGGCTTTCGTTGAGCGGGATCCGGATCTTGCCGTCAGGCGACGTCATCGCCTTGGAAAAGAGGCCGGTCTGCTTCCCTTCGATGTCGAAATAACGGATCTCGCGGAAGTTGAAGAGCCGCTCATAAAAACCGGCCCAGACGCTCATCTGCCCGCGATTCACATTGTGGGTCAGGTGATCGATATAGGTGAGCCGGCTGTCGAGCTCGGCCATGCGCTGCTTCCAGTCCGGGAAGAAGTCGAAGTCGACGTCGTAGATCGAGCCTTTGTCGCCATAATGATCAACGAGGAACAGGCGCGATCCGCCGATCCCCTCGATCGCCGGAATGTCCATCTCGCCCTTCGCGACGTCGGTCTGGACCGGGGTCGCTCCAAGGCCGATCGCGCGCTCATGCGCGAACTTCGCGTCCTTCACCCGAAAGGCCATCGCGCAAGCGCTGGGGCCATGATCGCGGGCGAAGGTCTCGGCATAGCTGCCGGGTTCCGCATTGATGATGAAATTGATCTCGCCCTGGCGGTGGAGCGTGACGTCCTTGCGCTTGTGCTTGGCGACGGCCGGAAATCCCATCTTCGTGAACAGCTCGCGCAGCAGCCGCGGATCGGGCGCGGTATATTCGACGAACTCGAAGCCGTCGGTGCCCATCGGGTTGGCGAACCCGGTAGCGGTTTTCTCGTCCACTGACGTCGCCATTTCGGTCTCCCTTGCGGCCCAACTGCGCCGAGTGTGACGGCATTTCAAGCGGCGCCTCGTCATTCCCGCGAAACCGGGAATCCCGCTTTTCGTGGCATCCACAACGAGACTAAGGCAGCGGGACCCCCGCTTTCGCGGGGGTGACGAAAGGAAAGGCGATGGACGCACCCGAGGGATGGACGCTCGAAGATGGCGGCAAGGCGCTGCTGCGAACTTTCAAGTTCAAGGATTTCAGCGAGGCGTTCGCTTTCCTGACCCGCGTCGCGCTGCACGCCGAGAAGGTCGACCATCACCCGGAATTCACCAGCGTCTGGAACCGCGTCGACTTCCGGCTGACCAGCCACGATTCGGGAGGAGTGACCGATCGCGATGTGAAGCTGGCTGAGGCGATCAATCGGCTGAGTTGAGGTCTTGGATATCTCCGAGCTCCGCCGCCGCGTCGGCGCAATCCTCGCTGTTGAGCAAGCCGAGCCACGAGATTGGGCGGAAGTCGAGCGTCTCATCGACGAGTTGCAGCGACAATTGATGACGGAGCCTCGCACTCCCTGCCCCGAAATCGTCGATCACTATCTGGACGATTCGGATATTCGCTTCGCTGATGAGGCTTATGGCCAGCATCAGCGCGATAAAGTCAGGCGCTTCGTTGAAACGGGCGAACATGAAGATGGCACGACCGTCTCCCCGTGGACGTGCGCCATCGTCTTGATGTTGATTGCCGGCCTCATCGCGTGGTTCCTGTGGTGAGGCGGACGGCTCGCACGGGCTCAAACTCGGCCATTGTGCGTTAAGGCAGGGAATGAGATACGGACCCGCAATGACCCGGAACGCGATCAGCGCCGTTTATTATTATCCCCACGAGGTTGGGACCGGCTGACGCGCGCGTAAAGCTCAGACGACCAACCTCGACCCGCCCCGGCTCCCGCGGCGGGTTTTTTATTGCCCCGATAAGGACCGACCAATGCTTCATCGAGCCATCGCCACCAAACGACAGCCTCGCGGCTGGCAGGACTATGTCGTGCCGCAGGAGTGGGAGTCTTTCACGGACGACGACCACGCCGTGTGGGACCTGTTGTTCGCGCGGCAGGTGGATTTGCTGGGCACGCGTGTCGTCACTCCTTTCCTCGACGGCATTGACCTGCTGCGCCTATCGCATCCGGGCGTTCCCGACCTCGAGGGGCTGAACGCGATTCTCGAGCCGCGCACCGGCTGGCGGACGGTGGCGGTAACCGGCCTGGTTCCGGACGAGATTTTCTTCGCGATGCTGAGCGCGCGCATATTCCCGGTCGGCAATTTCATCCGGACGCGCGAAGAGCTCGACTATCTCGAGGAGCCCGACTGCTTCCACGACATGTTCGGCCATATCCCGATGCTCGCGCACCATGATTATGCCGAGATGACCAGGCACATCGGTGAGCTTGGCGTAGCCGCAATCGCGGCAGAGCAAGGACATAAGGCCGCGCGGCTTTACTGGCACAGCGTCGAATTCGGGCTCGCCAAGGAGCATGGCGAGCTGAAGATCCTCGGCGCGGGCCTCGCGTCGAGCTTCGGCGAAGCGCATTTCAGCCTCGAAAGCGATGAGATCGAGCGTCTGCCTTTCTCGGTCGGGAAGGCGGTCAACACGCCCTACAAGCATGACGCTTTCCAGCCGCGCTACCTCGTGTCCGAAACCCTCGAGCGAACGATCGCCGAGGTGCTGGAGCTGACGGCGGAGGAGATGTTGGCGTTGTAGCCGTCATTGCGAGGAGCCGAAGGCGACGCGGCAATCCAGAACAAGGCTGGATTGCTTCGCTACGCTCGCAATGACGGCGTTGAGCGTTATAGCGCTCCCATGGCCGATCAGCCGACCCGGCACGAATATCGCAGCGGGCACGACCCCAGGACCTTGCGCGACGCGCTCGGCTGCTTCGCGACCGGGGTAACGGTCGTCACCTGCCTCGACGATGCGGGAAAGCCCGCCGGAATTACCGTCAACAGCTTCACTTCGGTGTCGCTCGACCCCCCTTTACTGTTGGTGTGCCTCCACAAGCAGGCGGCCGCTGCGGTCCCGTTGATCGCGTCGCCGCACTTCGCGGTGAACGTGCTGCAGAACGAGCAGCAGCCCGCCTCGATCACCTTTTCGACCCGTGTGGAGGACCGCTTCGGCAATACCGCCTGGTCGTGCGGCGAGGCGGGCGCCCCGATCCTGGAAGAGTCGCTGTGCGTGTTCGAATGCGAGCATTTCGCGGTCTATGACGGTGGCGATCATCACATCCTGGTTGGGCAGGTCGCCAAAGCGAGTTTCGATGCGAGCCTGGACCCTTTGCTGTTCTTTCGCGGCAGGTACCGGCGTTTGCACTTCGACTAGCTTCCGCTAGCAAGCGCGCATGCTGGCTTTGGATTTCGTCAGGTCGAACCGCGAGACGGTCGAACGCGCGATGCGCGATAAGGGAGTCCAGCTCGACCTCGACGCGCTGCTCGCGCTCGATGGGCAAATCCGAGCGCTCAAGACCGAGATCGAGGCGCTTCGGGCCGAGCGCAACGCGATCAGCGCGCAGTTCCCGAAGGCCGCAGCAGAAGAGAAGGCCGAGCTCGGGCGAAAGGCCAAGGAGGCCGGTGCTCGCGCGTCGGGGCTGGAGGACGATCTCACGGCGAAGGACGGCGAGCTGACGGCACTGATGCTGCAGCTTCCGGGAATCCCCTACGAGGGCGCACCGGTCGGGCCAGACGAGAGCTTCAACACCGTCACCCGGACCGTCGGCGAGCCGCGCAAGTTCGACTTCGACCCGCTGGACCATGTCGCCCTCATCGAGAAGAACGATTGGGCGGATTTGTCGCGCGTGACCCAGGTCTCCGGCAGCCGGACCTATTGCCTTAAGGGCGCGCTGGCGCTGCTCGAGGCCAAGCTCATGGCCTGGGCGCTGGAGAGAATCGCGGCGGCAGACTTCGTGCCCATCACCGTTCCGGCGATCGCACGCGAGCAGGCCTTCCTGAACCAGGGCCAGTTCCCCGGCCATCGCGAAGAAACCTACGAGCTTCCCAACGACGATCTTTGGCTCGCCGGGACCGCGGAGGTCGTGCTGACCTCGCTCCATTCGGGCGAGATCATCGAGGCCGACAAGCTTCCGGTCCTTTACGCCGGCTATTCGCCCTGCTTCCGGCGTGAAGCGGGTAGCGCGGGCAAGGACGTGCGGGGGCTGCTCCGGGTCCACCAGTTCGTGAAGGTCGAGCAATATGTGATCTGCGAGGCCGACGAGGCCAAGTCAGCCGAGTGGCACACGACCCTGCTTCGGCTGGCCGAAGAGCTGCTCCACGCGATGGAGATACCCTACCAGGTCATTGAAACGTCGACCGGCGACATGGGGCTCGGCAAATATCGAATGAACGACATCGAGAGCTGGGTGCCGAGCCTCGGAAAGTATCGCGAGACCCATAGCTGCTCGACGCTTCACGACTGGCAGGCGCGGCGATCGAACATCCGTTACCGCGGGAGCGACGGCAAGGTGCGGTTCGCGCACACGCTCAACAACACCGCGCTCGCTTCTCCGCGAATCCTGGTGCCGCTGCTCGAGAACCATCAGACCGCCGACGGCCGGGTGCGGTTACCAAAAGCGCTCCAGGAATTGATGGGATCAGAATATCTCTGAGTTGAAGCCCACTTGGACAGACCCTGACGATCGCCCCCCGCCGAACTGGCGGCGACTGACGGAGGCGGCCTGGCTCGTGCCGCGCATGTTGACGATCCTCGCTCCGGCTCGGAGTCTTGGCCCTGAAGGCGGTCCGCCGGCATTGGTCATTCCCGGCTGGGTCGCGAGCGACCGAACTACGCGCGCATTGCGAAGGGCGCTGGCCGGCGCGGGGTGGCGAGTGCACGGCTGGGAGCTCGGCTTCAACCGCGGCGCGACGGCCAAGACGGTGGACCATCTTCGGCGGCGCTTGGCCGAGATCGGGAACGGGCAGCCGGTGCTGGTGGTCGGCTGGAGCCTCGGCGGGGTTTACGCGCGCGAACTGGCGCGAGCGGTGCCGGAGGAGGTGCGAGCCGTCGTCACGCTGGGCTCTCCTTTCTCGGGCGATCCTCACCAGAACAATGTCTGGCGGCTCTACGAGTGGATCGCCGGCCACAAGGTCGACGAGCCGCCGATTCCGCGAGTGACCGAGAAGCCGCCGGTGCCGCATCTCGCCTTGTGGTCGCGGAGGGACGGGATCGTCGCCCCGCGCTCGGCGCGTGGGCTGGACGATGAGCGGGACAAAGCGGTCGAAATGCGCTGCTCGCATATGGCATTCGGCGTGTCGGGCCGACTTACGCGCGATGTGGTCCGCGAAATAAGCGTTTTCCTGGAAGAACTTGGGGTCGCGCCTGAGTCGCAGCATTGACTCTTTGGCCCGAATCGCGGGACAAGAACAAAAGTAGAACAAAAACGTTGTGAGTCGTGTGGCAAGAGGCTTATCTCTGGTCGCCGGCGGAGCTGTCCGCGCGGCTAATTCATCCTCCCCGAGATTTCTCGGGGAGGTGGCGCGCGCAGCGCGACGAAGGGGCCCCTCCACCAGCTTCGCTGGTCCCCCTCCCCTCGAAATCGAGGGGAGGATGCCCACCCTCTCCGAAATCTTCGCCGCGCATCCCCGCGACGGGGGCTGGGCCGGCTTCCTGCTCGCCAAGGTTGCGACCGGAAACCCCCTGCTCTGGGTCCAGGACCGAATGTCCATCCTCGAATCAGGGCGAATCCATCCGCCCGGACTTCCGACGCAGGACCTCATCCATGTCGAAGCGCGCGATGCCCGCGCCGCACTTTGGGCAATGGAGGAGGGCGTAAGATGCTCGGCCCTCTCCTGCGTCATCGGCGAAATTTGGGGCGACCCGAAGGCGCTCGATTTCACGGCGACCCGGCGGCTCGCGGTGGCGTCGGAGCGGTCGGGCGTGCCCTGCTGGCTGGTGCGCCTCGGCGGCAGCGCGGACTTGAGCGGCGCCAGGATGCGCTGGCGGATCGCGAGCGCGCCCTCGCTCGTGAACCCGCTCGATCCGCGCGCTCCGGGAACGCCCGTATGGGATGCCGAGCTATTCCGGGCGCGTGGCGCGCCTCCGGGCCGCTGGAGCCTCGTTCATGACGCGGATCGCTTTCATCTGGTTGCCCCACCTGGCGATCGAGCGCTGGGCGAAAAGCGCCGACTCAGCGCCTGACGATCCCGTCGTCCTCACCGTCGAGGGCCCGCACGGGCCCGTCATCCATGCGGTTACCAACGCGGCCGCCGAGCGCGGAGCGAGGCCCGGCGCGCGCCTGACCGATGCTCGGGCGCTCGATCCGGCGCTGATCGCGGCCTCGGCCGATCCGGAAGGCGATTGCGCGCTCGTTCAACGTCTTGCGCGCTGGGCCGGACGCTGGTCGCCTTTGGTCGAGGCCGACGGCGACGGACTGAGGCTAGACGTCAGCGGAGTGGCGCATCTGTTCGGCGGCGAGCAGCGGCTTATCCGCGATATCGAGCGCCGCTTTACAGGGGCCGGTTTCACGACCCGGATCGCGATCGCTCCCACGGCCGCGGCGGCGTGGGCGCTGACGAGATTCAAGAAGACCCTCACCCCAACCCTGTTCCGCGCGCGGGAGAGGGAGGGACCCGCGGCAGAGCGGGAGGGTGAGGGTTTGCTTTCTGAGCTTTCCTCTCTCCCAGTGAACGCGCTCCGCCTCGATTCCGACACGGTGCGAACGCTTGAACGGCTCGGCTTGAAGACGATCGGCGCGCTAATCGCCATGCCGCGGCTGGCTCTGGCAAGGCGATTCCGGGGAGTCGAAAGCGTCGTCGATGCGCTCGACCGGATGCTCGGCAAAAAGCCCGAACCGTTGACCGCCGCGCCGATCGATCCGCCGCCGCGCGCCTTGCTCAAGCTCGAGGAGCCGGCGACCCATCCCGAAGCTGCAAGCCAAGCGCTGGAGCGGCTGGTGCCCGACCTCGTTCGGCAGCTGCAGGAGCGGCATTTGGGCGCCCGCCATCTGTCGCTAAGCGGCTACCGGGTGGACGGCAGCGTCGCGGTCGCCTCGGCCGCCACCGCGATCCCGAGCCGCGAGCCGAACCATCTCAAGCGGCTGCTGGCCGACAAGGCCGCGGCGCTGAATCCGGAATTCGGTTTCGACGCCTTCGCACTCCAGGCCGATTGGGCCGAGACCCTCGCTTCGGCTCAGGACAGCCTCATCGGCGAGCCCAACGGCAGCCAGGAGATCGCGCGGCTGGTCGACCGGTTGACGGTGAAGCTTGGAACGGCTGCGGTGCGCAAGCCAAAGGCGGAAGAGAGTCATTTGCCCGAGCGGGCGAGCGGGTGGGGAGCTGCTGTTAATTCCTCCCCCAGCTTGCTGGGGGAGGGGGACCGCCAAAGGCGGTGGAGGGGCACTGCTGCTGCGGCAAATCCCTCCACCATCCAATCTTCGTTGGATGGTCCCCCTCCCCGAGCGAGCTCGGGGAGGAATAGCCCCCAACGCCTGCTCGACCGGCCGGAAGCGATCGACGTCATTTACGCCACTCCCGAAGGCATGCCGCGGCGTTTCGTGTGGCGCCGCGCGGTGCATGACATCGCCCGCGCCGAAGGGCCGGAGCGGATCGCGCCGGAATGGTGGCGGCAACCCTCGTCGAGCCGGCTGCGCGATTATTATCGCGTCGAGGATCAAGCCGGCCAGCGCTACTGGATCTACCGCGAGGGCCTCGCCGGAGACGGCCGCGGCGGAGCTCCGAACTGGTTCATCCACGGGCTGTTCGGATGATGGCTGTCTTCTTCGTCATTGCGAGGAGCCGAAGGCGACGCGGCAATCCAGCTGCCGCACTGGATTGCTTCGCTGCGCTCGCAATGACGGCTCAGGGGCGCCAGCATGCCTGAGAAGGTCGGATTCTCCCGCCTGAAGCTGGTGCGGCGCAAGGACATGCCGCCGCCTCCGGTCGAACGAGCCCCATATGTCGAGCTTGGCGTCACCTCGCCTTTCTCCTTCCTGCGTGGGGCCTCGGACGCGATCGAGCTGACCTTGAGAGCGCTCGAATTCGGCATGGACTCAATCGGAATCGCCGACCGCAACACGCTCGCCGGGGTGGTGAGGATGCACAGCGCGTGCGGGGCCGCGGGCTTGAGGCCGCTGATCGGCTGCCGGCTGGATCTCACCGATGCCCCTAGCCTGCTCGCTTACCCGATCGATCGGGAAGGCTACGGCCGGCTGTCACGGCTCTTGAGCCTCGGCAAGATGCGCGCCGAGAAAGGTGAGTGCGAACTGACCCTGGCCGACGTCGCCGACCATAGTGACGGCATTGCCTTCATCGCCTGGCCCAACGACGACCTCGACGTCTTCGAAGGCGAGCTGCCGCGGCTTCGCGAGGCCTTGACGTCACTGCGCCACGTCGCGGCGAGCTGGCTTTATCGCGGCGACGATAATGCGCGGATCGAGCGGCTCGACCGGCTGGCGCGTGTAAATGGCTGCACGATCCTCGCGACCAACGACGTCCATTATCACGCGCCCGAGAAGCGGCCGCTGCAGGACGTCGTCACCTGCATCCGCGAGAAAGTGACGATCGCGACGGCCGGTTTCCTGCTCAACCCCAATGCCGAGCGGCATTTGAAATCGCCGGCCGAGATGATGCGGCTGTTCGAGCGCTGGCCGCACGCGATTAACGCGACTCGCGACTTCGCCGATGCGCTTCATTTCAGCCTCGACGAGCTGCGCTACGAATATCCGAAGGAAACCGTGCCCGACGGCCGTTCACCGCAGCAATATCTGGAAGTCCTGACCTGGACAGGCGCGGCGGAACGCTGGCCGGGCGGCATTTCCGACAAGGTCTTGAAGCAGCTCAAGCATGAGCTCGCGCTCATCGAGCGTCTCGACTTTGCGCGCTACTTCCTGACCGTTCACGACATCGTCGCTTATGCGCGCAGCCTCGACCCGCCGATCCTCTGCCAGGGCCGCGGCTCGGCGGCGAACAGCGCGGTTTGCTATTGCCTCGGGATCACCGCCGTCGATCCGGCAACCAGCGACCTCTTGTTCGAACGCTTCATTTCCGAAGAGCGCCGCGAACCGCCCGACATCGACGTCGATTTCGAGCACGAGCGGCGCGAGGAGGTGATCCAGCACATTTACGAGAAATACGGCCGCGACCGCGCCGGGATCGCCGCCACCGTGATCCACTATCGCCCACGCTCGGCGATCCGCGAAGTCGGCAAGGTCATGGGCCTTTCGGAGGATGTCTGCGGAGCTCTCGCTTCGACCATCTGGGGCCATATGGAAGCCGAGCTCGAGGACGCGCGCGCGGACGATGCCGGTCTCGATCTTTCCGACCCGCATCTGAAGCGGACGGTCAAGCTCGCCGGCCAGCTGATCGGAATGCCGCGCCACCTCAGCCAGCATGTCGGCGGGTTCATCCTCACCGAACGGCCGCTGACCGAGACGGTGCCGATCGGCAATGGCGCGATGGACGACCGCACTTTCATCGAATGGGACAAGGACGACATCGACGAGCTCGGGATCCTCAAGATCGACGTACTCGCATTGGGAATGCTGACCTGCATCCGCAAATGCTTCGACCTCATCGAGCAGCATCACGGCGAACGCTGGGAATTGGCGACCGTCCCGCAGGAAGTTCCGGAGGTTTACGACATGCTGTGCCGCGGGGATTCGCTCGGCGTTTTCCAGGTCGAAAGCCGGGCGCAGATGAACATGCTCCCGCGGTTGAAGCCGCGCTGCTTCTACGACTTGGTGATCGAAGTCGCGATCGTCCGGCCGGGCCCGATCCAGGGCGACATGGTCCACCCCTTTTTGAAGCGCCGGTCCGGCAAGGAAGCGGTGACCTTCCCCTGCCCCGACCCGGCGCACGGCCCGCCCGACGAGCTCGAGAAGATCCTCGGCCGGACGCTCGGAGTCCCGATCTTCCAGGAGCAGGCGATGAAGATCGCGCTCGACGCTGCGAAATTCAGCTCGGAGGAAGCGAACCAGCTGCGAAAGGCGATGGCGACCTTCCGATCCAAGGGCAACATCGAGGTGCTTCAGGACAAGATGGTCGGGCGGATGGTCGACCGCGGCTACGATCCGGATTTCGCACAGCGCTGCTTCGACCAGATCAAAGGCTTCGGCGAATATGGCTTTCCCGAAAGCCACGCGGCGAGCTTCGCGCACCTCGTCTACGTGTCGAGCTGGCTCAAATGGAAATATCCCGCGGCCTTCGCCTGCGCTCTCCTCAACTCCCAGCCGATGGGCTTTTATGCGCCGGCGCAGATCGTCCGCGATGCGCGCGAGCATGGGGTCGAGGTGCGCGAGGTGGATGTGAACCTGAGCGAGTGGGATTGCACGTTGGAGCCGGTGGAGTGCTCTCCAATCTCCGTTCTAAGATTAGGTCTGCGCCAGATCGATGGTCTTCAGCGCGAGGCGGCGGACCGCTTGGTGGCGGCGCGGCCGTATCGAACCGTAGAGGAGTTGCGATCGCGAGGCCGAGTCCCCGTGCATGCCATCCAGCGCCTTGCCGCGGCGGACGCTTTCCGCTCGATCGGTCTCGACCGGCGAGCCGCGCTGTGGGATTCCCGAGCGCTGAGGCAAACGGAGGATCTCCCGCTCTTCGTTCATGCCGAGGCCCGCGACGAAGGCCTGGAATCGGAACCTGCGCAGCTCCCCTCAATGCCGCTCTCCGAGCATGTCGTGAACGATTATCAGACGATCCGCCTGTCACTGAAGGCGCACCCGATGCAATTCCTTCGCGAGCATTATTCGGACCGAAAGTTCATCACGGCCGAACAACTCCGGATCATTCGCGACGGAAAGCGCCTGTCGATCGCCGGCCTGGTGCTGATCCGCCAGCGGCCGGGGAGCGCCAAGGGCGTGGTCTTCATCACCCTCGAGGACGAGACCGGGATCGCCAACCTCGTCGTCTGGCCCGACGTGTTCGAATCCCAGCGAAAGATCGTCATGGGTGCGCGGCTGATGGCGGTTCACGGAATCGTCCAGCGCGACGAAGACGATGGCGTGATCCACGTCGTCGCCCGGAAATTGGAGGATCATACGCATATGCTGCGGAACCTCAGCGACGAGCTGGTGACTCCCGCTTTGTCGCGCGGCGACGCCCCCGGAACGATCCGACCGCCTGTCCCGCGACATCCTCGGGACGTCGAAATCATCCCGAAGAGCCGCGATTTCCATTAATCTTGGCGCAAGCTCAAGGTGCCATTTCCGCCACAAAATCCCGCTAGATCGCCAGCATGATTCGAATGATGACGAAAATCCTTATTGTCCTTCTCGCCACCGCAGTGCCGGTCACCGCACAGGCGCAGGCGGCATTGGAAGGCCGCTGGGCGAACCCCAAGCACAGCGTGATCGTCAGCGTCACGCGCTGTGGCGACGCTCTCTGCGGCACGGTGAGCTGGGCGACGCCAAAGAACAAGGACCGGGGAGTCACCCCCGGAACGCGGGTGCTGACCGGTCTCAAGCCGCTGGGCGGCGGGGTCTATCGCGGTCGTGCGCTGGAGCCGAAGCGCAACATCAGCGGATCGGCCACGGTGCACCAGGACGGACCAAATGTCATGGTCGTGAAGGGCTGCGCGGTGATGGGCTTGCTGTGCAAAGAGCAGCGCTGGACCCGCGTCAGCTGACGCTTAAAGACGCGCGAGCAGCTCCTGCTTCTTCGCGGTGAATTCCTCGTCCGTGAGGATTCCCTCTTCGTGCAGCTCGGCAAGCTTGCGGACCTGACTGATGACCAGTTCGGTCATTGCCGCCATCTCCGCTGCGGCCTCGAAATCCCTGCGTTGCTCGTTCATGACGCGCCTCCGACTCTGCGAAAGCGCTGTATCACGCCAGCAATACAGTAGCTACCCCGAAGGGCCCAGGAATTCGGTGTGCCCGAAGTCGCCCGCGAGCACAGCGGCCTGGAGCGCCGCCATTTCGACCGCCCAATAACGATCCGAGACGAGGTGCGGCGAATGTTCACGCACCTTGGAATGAACGTCCTGAAGCTTCGCCGACGTCTTCAACGGAGCGTGATAGTCGATGCCCTGAGCAGCGGCGATCAGCTCGACCGCTACCACGCCCGCCGTATTGCGAGCGATCGTCGCCGCCTTGCGCGCCGCAATGGGCGCCATCGAGACATGATCTTCCTGCCCCGCCGACGTCGGGATCGAATCGACGCTTGCCGGAAAAGCGAGGCTTCGGTTTTCGCTGACCAGCGCCGCTGCGGTCACTTGCGGGATCATCAGGCCCGAATTCACCCCCGAGTCCTCGGTGAGGAAGGGCGGCAGGTCGCTCATCTTGGGGTCGATGAGGACGGCCGTCCGCCGCTCGGACAGGGACCCGACCTCGCACAGCGCAATTGCGATCATGTCGGACGCGAAGGCCACGGGCTGAGCATGGAAATTGCCGCCCGAGATCGCCGTGTCCGAGCCGAGGTTTTCATCAGGCCCGAAGACGATCGGATTGTCGGTGACTGCCCCCGCCTCGATGGTCAGCGTTCGGGCGGCATTGGCGAGCAGATCGAGCGCGGCGCCCATGACCTGCGGCTGGCAGCGGAAGCTGTACGGGTCCTGCACCTTGGCGCAGCCGGTATGGCTGGAGAGGATCTCGCTGCCGCCGATGAGGTCGCGAATGGCCGCCGCGACCCGGATCTGGCCGGGCTGCCCCCGAAGCTCGGAGATTCGCGGATCGAAGGGTTTCGCCGAGCCTTTCAGCGCGTCGACCGAGAGCGCTCCCGCGGCGATCGCAGCGGCGAACACGCGCTCCCCGACGAACAATGCGTCCAATGCCACCGCCGTCGACATTTGCGTGCCGTTGATCAGGGCCAGCCCCTCCTTGGGCCCGAGCTGCAACGGCTCCATGCCGATCTTCTTGAGGGCTTCGGCGGCAGGCATGATTTCGCCGGCGAGGTCGATCCCGCCATGGCCCATCAGCGCGGCCGTCATATGGGCGAGCGGAGCGAGGTCGCCCGATGCGCCGACGCTGCCCTGGCCCGGAATCAGCGGCATCGCATCGCGGTCGAGCAGCGCCTGAAGCGCCTCGATCACGACGGGCCGGACGCCCGAATAGCCGCGCCCCAGCCCGAGCAGCTTCAGGACGATCATCAGCCGCGTGACATGACGCGGGAGCGGATCGCCGAGGCCCGCGCTGTGGGACAGGATGAGGTTGGTCTGGAGCTCGGCGAGGCGGTCGTCGGGAATGCGCGTGTTGGCGAGGAGGCCGAAGCCCGTGTTGACCCCGTAGACGGTTTCGCCGCCCGCGACGATGCGCTCGACCGAGGCGGTGGATGCGGTGATGCGCTGCATCGAGGCGTCGTCGAGGCAAGCGTCCGCGCCGGCCCAGAGCTGTCTCTTATACACATCTGACGCTGCCGACGACACTCAATTC
>JBKPOR010000059.1:0-8861 GCA_046765675.1 Pseudomonadota bacterium | reverse complement strand
GTGCGAGCAATCGCGATCAGGTTCGTCGGAGTTGCGAGAAGCACCTTCTTATCGAAGGCGTAATCCCAGAGGTTCGGATCCTGCTCGAGCGCAGCGGTCAGGAAATGCTCGCCGGGGATGAACATCACGACATAGTCGGGCGCATCCTCGAACTGGGACCAATAAGCCTTCGCCCCTAGCATGTTCACATGGGTACGGATGGCCAAGGCATGGGCCGTCAGATGCGTCTCGCGGACGGCTTCGTCGACCGCACCGAAGGCATCCTGATATTCATTCAGCGAAACCTTGGCGTCGATCACCAGCGACTGACCGCCCGGAACCCGGACGACGACGTCAGGCCGAAGTCGGCCGCCCTCTCCGTCAGCGACGCTGACTTCGGTCGCGAAATCGCAATGTTCGGAAAGGCCGCACGTCTCAAGCACATTGCGCAGCTGCTGCTCGCCCCAGCGGCCCCGCGCCTTGGGTGCGTTCCTCAGCGCATTCACCAGCTTGGCGGCCTCGGCGGAGACGCGCTCCGTCCCCGTGCGCATCGCCTCGATCTGGCCTGAGAGCATTCCGAAGGCGTCGCGGCGCTCGGCCTCAACCTTCTGGACGGTGGTTTCATAGCGTTCCAGGCGCTCGTGGACCGGCTGAAGCAGGGCCTTCAAATTCTGGCCGGCATTTTCCTCCGATTGCCGGAAGCGCTGGTCGGCGCGCTTGAGGAACGTCTCTTGCGCCTCGGCGAGGAGCTTGTTGCTGATCTCCGCGAACTGGGTCGACAGCGCCTCCTTGGCCTCCATCAGTTCCTGGATTCGGGTCTCGAAGCCCTTTTCCCGCTCAAACTGGGATGCCTCGAGGGCGGCGAGCCTCGTCGCCGCCTCGCGATTGGCGTCGCGCTCCTTGACCACTTCGTCGAGTTGCGCACGAAGCGACAGCACCGTCTGCTTCGCGCCCGCGGACTCGCGTCCGGCGAACAGCCAACCGATGATCGCGCCCAAGGCGAGCGCAACCAGGCCGACTATGATAGTGATCGCACCCACCAACCCGCCTCCCTCGCGGAACAGAAGGCGAACTTTTACGGTGAAATGCCTTTGGTAACAATAGGAACCGCCCGCCCCCGCGCCGGTTCTCCACAGAAATTCAGGAGCCTCCCATGTCCATCCGAAAGATGATCGGCCTTCACCCAGGCGTCGCCGGCCACGTCAACCAGCCGCTCGGCGATGCGGTCCACCACGCCATGTATTGCGCGAAAATGTGCCGGAGCTGCGCCGATGCATGCGCCGCCGAAGACATGGATATGCGCCAGTGCATCCGCGCTTGCCTCGATTGTGCCGACATCTGCGATGCAACGGCG
The DNA here is from genome assembly GCA_046765675.1 of Pseudomonadota bacterium. Lineage (GTDB taxonomy): Bacteria > Pseudomonadota > Alphaproteobacteria > Sphingomonadales > Sphingomonadaceae > Sphingomicrobium. Next base: position 7,528 of record JBKPOR010000059.1, on the reverse strand, counting down.
AACCTCGGCCTCAGGCGGACCGGATCCAACGAGCAGGTGATGCGCGAGACGCTCGAGCTATGTGCGCGGGTCTGTGATTCCTGCGCGGTCGAATGCGAGAAGCACGATCACGAGCATTGCCGGCTTTGCGCCCAGATGTGCCGGGAATGCGCGGAGGATTGCCGCAGCGCCGCAATGGCGGTGATGGAGCCAGCCTAGAAGTCGCTCTTGCCGAAGCGGGGGACGCCCTGGTTCACCCCGGGCGGGTCGAGCGTGGTGACGTCAAGCTCGAGCGGCTCTCCGATCCAGTGCGCCAGGCTCGTGTGATCGGCGAGATCGTCATCGGTCAGCGGGTGAACCAGCGCGCGGAGACCCGAAGCCTCGATCGCGGCGATGACGTCGGTTCTCGCGCTTTCGAGGAAATGCACCTCGAATTGCGGGATCGGGTGCGGACCGACACCGCGATCGGTCATCCGGCCGACGAAGAGGACGGGCGGGCGGCCGGCCCGAAATTCCTCCCGCAACGCCTCGGCCGCCGGCCAGTCATTCCCGGAATAATAGATATGGGCGTGATAAGGCGCGCCGCCTAACCCGGTCACGCTGCCTTTAACGACAAGCAGTCGGCAGCCTGGTCCATCAGGCTGCCTTGAGTGCTTGTTCTTTCCGCCATTTAGCGAGCTTCTTTAAGACCATGTCGCGCTTCAGCCGGGACAAATGATCGATGAACAACACGCCTTCCAGATGGTCCATCTCATGCTGCAGGCAGACCGCGAGCAAGCCGTCGATTTCTTCCTCATAGGCTTTGCCCGTCTCGTCCTGCCAGCGGGCGCGGATCTTATCCGGGCGCATCACCTCGGCAGATTGTTCGGGTACCGACAGGCAGCCTTCGGTGTAGGGCACCTCATGGTCAGAGTGCCACAGAATCTCTGGGTTGATGAATATCCGCGGATCCTTGACGATCGGGCTTTCGGGATCGTCGGGGTTCTTGGGCTCCTGCAAGTCAATCACCAGAAGTCGGATCGGCTCTCCGACCTGCACCGCGGCAAGCCCGATGCCGGGAGCGGCGTACATCGTTTCGAACATATCGGCGACAAGCGTTTTCAGGGCGTGGTCGAACGTCTCCACCGGCTTGGAAATCTGCCGGAGGACGGGGTCGGGGGTCTCATAGATGCGCCGAATTGCCATGAGTCGGATTTAAGTCCCACTTCCCCTCCCTGCAAGGGAGGTCCTCTCCCCCGCATTTGCGGTGGAGGTGGCTCGCCGAAGGCGTGACGGAAGGGCCCCTCCACCAGCTACGCCGGTCCCCTTCCCCTCGAAATTGAGGGGAGGAATTTATGTGATCGGGCGCCGCGCCCGGAGCGCCTGCGCCAACGTCCCTTCGTCGAGATAGTCGAGCTCGCCTCCGACGGGAAGTCCGTGCGCCAACTGGCTGAGCCGAATGGGAAATCCCTCGAGGCGCTCGGCAAGATAATGGGCGGTCGTCTGGCCCTCCAAAGTGGCGTTCATCGCCAGCACGACCTCATCGATCCCGCCCTTGGAGACGCGCTTCACCAATTGGTCGACCGTGAGATCCTCCGGCCTTACGCCGTCGAGCGCGGACAGCCGCCCGCCGAGGACATGATAGCGGCCGGGGAACAGCCGCGATCGATCGAGGGCCCAGAGGTCGGCGACTTCCTCCACGACGCAGAGCATTTTCTCGTCGCGCTTGGGATCGCGGCAGATGCTGCACGGATCGGACGTGTCGACATTGCCGCACAGCGAGCAGGTCGAGAGCTTGTCCGAGACGTTCCGGAGCGCCGCCAGGAGAGGCTGGAGCGCGGTCTCGCGTTTCTTCATCAGATGCAGCACCGCGCGCCGCGCCGAGCGAGGCCCGAGCCCCGGAAGCCGCGCTAGCGCCTGCGACAGTGCTTCGATCTCCTGGCTGGCCATGATGCGCACTCCTTGACCGCGCTTCCGCTCACCCGCAAGTGCGCATCCCATGCGCATCGTCTTCATGGGATCGCCCGGCTTCGCGGTGCCGAGCCTCAATGCCCTGCTCGAGGCCGGGCATGACGTCGTGGCCGCTTATTGCCAGCCGGCGAGACCCGCCGGCCGGGGCAAGGCGCAGCGCAAGACGGCGGTCCATGAGCGGGCCGAGAAGCTCGGAATCGAGGTGCGCACCCCCAAGAGCCTGCGCGCGAGCGACGAACAAGCGCAGTTCCGGGCTCTCGATGCGGACCTTGCGGTCGTCGCGGCCTACGGCCTGATCTTGCCCAAGCCGATCCTCGACGCGCCCAAGGCGGGCTGCATCAACGTCCATGCTTCGCTGCTGCCTCGCTGGCGGGGAGCGGCGCCGATCCAGCGCGCCATCCTTGCCGGGGACGAGGTCAGCGGAGTCACGATCATGCAGATGGACGAAGGGCTGGATACCGGCCCCATGCTGCATCGGCTGACTCTCGATATTCGTGGTAAGAACGCCGGTCAAGTGACTGACGAACTTGCATCTCTCGGCGCGCAGGCTTTGCTCGACTGGATACGAAGCCCGTCGCCGCCGGAACCACAGCCGATCGCCGGCGGGAGCTATGCGAAGAAAATCGACAAGGCCGAAGCGCGCATCCGGTGGATTGAACCAGCAGCGGACATCGAGCGGCAGGTCCGTGCTTTCGCGCCGTCTCCCGGAGCCTGGTTCGAAGCGGGCGGCGAACGGGTCAAGTTGCTAGAAGCGAATGTGATTGAGCTGGACGGCTCTCCCGGCGAGCTGCTGGACGACGAACTGACGATAGCAACGGGTTCGGGGTCGATCCGCCCGACCAAGGTCCAGCGGGCAGGACGCGCGCCGATGAGCGTGGAGCAGTTGCTGCGCGGCTTTCCAATCGCGAAGGGCACAAAGCTGTCGTGACCCGCTGGCGGCTGACGATCGAATATGACGGCACTCCGTTCATGGGCTGGCAGCGGCAGGACCACGGCCCCTCCGTCCAGCAGGCGCTCGAGGAAGCGATCGAGCGGATGACCGGCGAGCAGGCGTCTTTTACCGCCGCGGGCCGTACCGACGCCGGGGTCCACGCCATCGCGATGAGCGCCCACGCTGACGTCACGAAGTCGCTCACTCCTCACCGCCTGCGCGAAGGGCTGAATGCGCTCGTTCGTCCGCAGCCCATCTCCATTATCGACGTCGCCGAGGTCGCGGACGATTGGCACGCGCGCTTTTCCTGCATTCGGCGGCGATATCTCTACCGGATCCTCAATCGGCGCGCCCCGCCCGCGCTCGACGTGGGCAAGGTCTGGCACATCGCGGTTCCGCTCGACGTCGATGCCATGAGCGCAGGCGCAGCGCATCTCGTCGGACGCCACGACTTCACCACCTTCCGCTCGGCGCAATGCCAGTCGGACAGCCCGGTGAAGACACTCGACAGTCTCGAGGTGACCAAGACGGACGATGAGATCCACATCACGGCTGCCGCCCGGAGCTTCCTCCACCACCAGGTCCGCTCGATGGTCGGTTGCCTCGCCTTGGTCGGGCGCGGTCAATGGCAGCCCGACGACATGCGCAAGGCGCTCGAAGCGCGCGACCGAAGTGCGCTGGGACTCAACGCCCCGCCGCATGGGCTCTACTTCGTCGAAGCCCTCTATCCGTGACGGGACATTGCAATTGTGCACTGCAGCACAAATCTATAGTGGCACGCCGTTTTCCAGGAGCCGACGAAATGATGCGGGTGATGATGAAGTCGAAGATCCACCGCGCGACGGTGACCCAGGCCGACCTTCATTATGTGGGGTCGATCGGCATCGATCGCGACCTGATGGAGGCTGCCCACCTGCTCGAGGGCGAGAAGGTCACGATCGCCGACATCACGAACGGCGCGCGGCTCGAGACCTATGTGATCCCTGCCCCGCGCGGCAGCGGCATCATCACGATCAACGGTGCCGCAGCGCACCTCGTCAACGCGGGCGACCTGGTGATCATCATCAGCTACGCCATGGTCGACGACGCCGAGGCAGGGACCCTCAAGCCGACTGTCGTCCATGTCGACGAGAACAACCGGGTCGTGAAGCTCGGCGACGATGCGTCGGAGCCGGTTCCGGGAGGCAAGGATCAGAAGCGGGCGGTCGAACCGGCGTAACTATTCCGCCGCCAGCGCCTCATATTCCTGCGCGGCAAGGTATTTCTCGGCATCGAGCGCGGCCATGCAGCCGGTGCCGGCCGCGGTCACGGCCTGGCGGTAGATCTTGTCCATCACATCGCCGCAGGCAAATACGCCCGGCACATTGGTCTTGGTGGTCCCGGCCTCGACCTTGATGTAGCCCTCCTCGTCGAGGTCCAGCTTTCCGACGAACAGCTCGGTCGCGGGACTATGGCCGATGGCGACGAAAGCCCCCTCGACAGGCAGGCGGGTCACCTCACCCGTACGACGGTTCTTGACGTCGAGGCCCACCAGCGCCTCGGGTTCGCCGCCCGCGACGAATTCGGCGACTTCGCTGTCCCAGATGACCTTGATGTGCGGATTGGCGAACAGCCGGTCCTGGAGGATCTTTTCGGCGCGAAGCGCATCGCGGCGATGGATCAAGGTGACGTCATGACTGTGGTTGGTCATGTAGAGCGCTTCCTCGACCGCGGTGTTGCCGCCGCCGATCACCGCGACGCGCTTGCCGCGGTAGAAGAAGCCGTCGCAAGTCGCGCAGGCCGATACGCCCCTGCCCTTCATATGCTCTTCCGACGGAAGGCCGAGATATTTGGCCTGGGCGCCGGTCGCGATGACCAGCGCGTCGGCGAAATATTGCGCGCCTCCATCGCCCGTGAGGCGAAACGGACGCCGCGACAGGTCCACTTCGGTGACGTGATCCCAGATGACCTTGGTTCCGACATGCTCGGCCTGGGCCTGCATCTCCTCCATCAACCACGGACCCTGGATGACTTCGCGGAAGCCCGGGTAATTTTCGACGTCCGTCGTGGTCGTCAGCTGGCCGCCAGGCTGGATCCCCTGGACGATGATCGGGCTTAGTCCGGCGCGAGCCGCATAGATTGCCGCCGTATAGCCCGCCGGGCCTGAGCCGAGCACCGCCAGGCGCGTCGAAACATTATTCGTCATGGCGTCGATGTAGGGTCCGTTTAACGGCCCCGCAACGCCAACAAATCGCCGATCAGACCGCGCCGCGGCCGCGAACGAAATTCACGATGATCACGATGATGGCGATGACCAGCAGGATATGGATGAGACTGCCGCCGACCGGAACCACGAACGCTCCGAGAAGCCAGAGGATGAGTAGGATGACGACGATTGTCCAAAGCATGGCCTGGCCCTTTTGTTTTTGCAGATACGGAGCCGAAACGGACGAGCCGGGACGCCGTTCCCAAGGCTGTTAGACAAGCCTCGATTGCTTCAGGGCGGCCTCGATGAACCCGGCGAAGAGCGGATGCGGCTCGAACGGCCGGCTCTTCAATTCGGGATGGAACTGGACTCCGACAAACCAGGGATGGTCCGGCCGCTCGACGATCTCGGGCAATTGGTCGTCGGGCGACATTCCCGAGAAAATCAGCCCGGCGCCCTCCAGCGCCTCGCGGTAGTGAATGTTGACTTCGTAGCGGTGGCGGTGGCGTTCGCTGATTTCGTCCGTGCCGTAGATCGAACGAACCACGCTGTTCCCGTCGAGCTTGGCGGGATAGGCCCCGAGCCGCATCGTCCCTCCGAGATCGCCACCGGCCGCGCGCTTCTGAAGCCCCTCCTCGCTCATCCACTCGGTGATCATTCCGACCACTGGTTCAGCGGTCTCGCCGAACTCGGTGGTTGAGGCTTCGCTGATCCCTGCCTGGTTCCGGGCCGCCTCGATGCACGCCATCTGCATCCCCAAACATATGCCGAAGAAAGGAATCTCCCGCTCTCGAGCGAACTTCACCGAGGCGATTTTTCCCTCGCTTCCGCGCTCGCCAAATCCGCCCGGGACGAGGATTCCGCTGAGCGGCTCCAACTCCGCGACGATGTCGGCCTCGGGATGCTCGAACAGCTCGGCATCGATCCACTGGATATTGACCTTGGCGCGGTTGGCGATTCCGCCATGGACCAAGGCTTCGCGAAGGCTCTTGTAGGCGTCCGGAAGGCCGACATATTTGCCGACGACGCCGATCGTCACCTCGCTCTCGTAATGATCGATCCGGTCCATGATGTCGCGCCACACAGCGAGGTCGGGCCCGGGCGCGTCTGTGATCCGGAAGGCGCGCAGAACCTCGTCGTCCAGCCCGGCTTCGTGATATTGCAGCGGCACGTCGTAGATGTTGCGGGCGTCGAGCGCCGGAATCACGGCCGAAGTGGGGACGTTGCAGAAGAGCGCGATCTTTTCACGTTCCGCGTCAGGCAATGGCCGGTCGCAACGGCAGAGCAGCACTTCGGGCTGAACTCCGAGGCTGGATAGCTCGCGGACCGACTGCTGGGTCGGCTTGGTCTTCAGTTCCCCGGCCGCTGCGATCCACGGCACCAGGGTCGTATGGACGCTGACGCTGTTTTCACGGCCGATGTCGTTGCGGAGCTGCCGAATCGATTCGATGAACGGAAGGCTTTCGATATCGCCGACCGTTCCGCCGACCTCGCAGATCACGAAGTCACAATCGCCGATTTCCGCCAGCGCGAATTCCTTGATCGCGTTGGTGACGTGCGGAATCACCTGGACCGTGGCCCCAAGATAATCCCCGCGCCGCTCCTTCGCGATGATGTCGCGGTAGATGCGTCCGGTCGTAACGTTGTCGGACTGCTTGGCAGAAACGCCCGTGAACCGCTCATAGTGGCCGAGATCGAGATCCGTCTCCGCCCCGTCGTCGGTCACATAGACTTCGCCATGCTGATAGGGACTCATCGTGCCCGGATCGACGTTCAAATAAGGGTCGAATTTCCGGATCCGGACCTTGAAACCACGCGCCTGCAGGAGCGCGCCCAGAGACGCGGAAAGAAGACCCTTGCCAAGCGATGAGACCACGCCGCCGGTGACAAATATGAACCGCGCCATGGGAGTCGAGGCTTAGGTTGTTTGACGCCCCGGGCGCAAGCCGCGCAGCGAAAAAAGTTTTGAGCGACTATTGAGCCAGCGGGACGGAATCGTTGGTCGGCTGAGCCGGCTGGGGCTGCGGCGTTGCTGGTGCAGGACGGCTCGTTTCGACCTTGTTCGCCAGCGACGCATCGAGCGTGGGCGGCTTGCGAGTGACTCCGGCGATCGCGGCCATAACGATCGACAGAACGATGAACATACCGCCGAGGATGGAGGTCGAGCGGCTCAGGAAATCGGCCGCGCCGCGGGCGGTCATGAAACCCGACGAGCTTCCGCCGACGCCGAGGCCGCCGCCTTCGGAGCGCTGCATCAGAATCACTCCGATAAGCGACAGGGCGACAAGCGATTGAACGATCAGCAGGAAGGCGAACATGTCGGACTTTCTTCGAATTGTCGCGGCGACTTAGCCTCGACCTGCCCTCCCTTCAAGGGAGGGGCTGGGGGTGGGTGCGAGCGAAGCGAGTTGTTTGAGACGCCGGAGAGACGGCATCGCTCAACCCACCCCTACCCCTCCCTGCCAGGGAGGGAAGAAGAAGAA
>JBKPOR010000058.1:0-2058 GCA_046765675.1 Pseudomonadota bacterium | reverse complement strand
GGTCTGGATGGTGAGCGTGCCGCCGCCCTTTTCCGCCATTGCGTCGCGCGCGTTGACGGCGAGGTTGGCGATCACTTGCTCGAGCTGGCCGGGATCCGCTCGGATCGGGCCGAGATTCCGGCCATGCTTCACGGTCAGCTCGATATTTTCGCTGAGCAGACGCTTCAGCAGATGAGACACCTCCGACACAACGTCGGGAAGCTGGAGCACCTGCGGGCGCAGGGTTTGTTGCCGCGAGAAGGCAAGAAGTTGTCGAGTAAGACCCGCAGCGCGGTTCGAATTCGATTTGATCTGCTGGATATCGTCATAATCGCTGTCCCCTGGCGTATGCCTCATCAGCATCAGGTCGCAGTGGCCGATGATTGCGGTCAGGATGTTGTTGAAGTCGTGCGCGACTCCGCCGGCGAGCTGCCCGACGACCTGCATCTTGGTCGCCTGAGCCACCTGGCGCTTGAGCTTGGCCTCCTCGCTATTGTCCTTAAGCAGCAGCAGGACCGCAGCATCGCCGAGACCGCGCAGCCCCGCAATCGTCAAGGCCACGGGTTCGGCCGGCTGCCGGGCCAAGCGGATTGCAAGATCGCCCGACATGGCCGGTCCGCGCGCATTACGCCGCACCGCATCGGCGACCGCCGCCTTGTCCTCTTTCACGACCAGGTCGCCGGGATAGACAGGGTTGGAGCTGCCCCGGATTCCCGCCGCGCCGCGGAACGCGTCGTTCATTGTCAGGAAGCGGCCGTCGCGATCGACCAGGGCAAGACCGATCGGCAGCACGTCGAGCAAAGCCTGGAGATGAGCGGCGTCGGACGGCCCAACTCCGTCGCCCTGCTCGAAAAGGAGGAAAGTACCGGCCTTGCCGCCCTTCTTCGGATCGACCGGAACGTGCACGAGGCGCATTGGTCGGGCTTCGCCTTCGGATGCCAGCCGAACCTGTCCGTCCTCGCCGACGTCGACCAGATCGGCGAAGCGCTGGCCGCTGAGCTCCTTATCGCTATCGAGCGCCCGCTCGCGGAACGGGCGGTTGGCCGCGACAATTGCGCCTTCTTCGTCGACCAACGCGGCGAGGACTCCCGCTGCGCCAAGCTTTTCCCCAGTGGGACCCGATAGCCACTTTGCCGCCACGCTGATGGGTGCAGGCGCCGGCGGCTGAGGGAATCGCCACAGCAGCAGATCATTATGCGCGCCCACGCGCTCGACTTCGACTGCCACGCTGCCGCGGCTCGTCTTCACTCGGGCAGCGCAGCCGGCACCGTCGCGCCAGGCCATGCTCCTGGCGATTTCGAGCCCCTGTCGGGCATCCTCGCCAATCCCGAGCTGAAGCGGCGGAAGCGAGCCTTCGAACCGCTCGCGATAGGCGGCATTGGCGATCAGCAGAGTCCCGTCTTCCGAGGTCAGGACGGCAGCGTCGCGGCACATGCCGAGAGCCGAGCCGACAAGTGAGAAGTCGGGGCCTCCAAGGATTGGCTGCGTGACCGCCCCGATTCTCGAGTCCCGCAGATAGGCGGCGCCACCGGCGACGATTGCTCCGACAGCCGCGATCGCCGCCAGAGTCGGTTGGCCAAAGAGGAGAAAAACGACGGCCGCGGTCAGTGCTAACCCGGAAACCAGCGCTGGGATGAGCCAGCGTCCCCATCCGTCAAGCGGCGTGGAATCGATCCGAGGCAGCTCCTGCTGCAGCATCACCAGATACGCACGCGATCCGCGGGCGCGAGGTAGAGCTTCTGGCCGGACTGCACGTTGAACGCCGGATACCATGGATCGAGGTTTCGGACGATGGCTACGCGCTGCTCCGAGGGCGAGTGCGGATCGGTCAGCAGCCGTTGCCGAAGGTTCGGCTCGCGATAATTGCGTCGCCAGACCTGAGCCCAGCCGAAATAGAAACGCTGGTCGCCGGTTGTACCTTCGATCACCGGCGGTTCCGCGCCTTCGAGCGACGCGATGTAGGCGTCGTGCGCGACCGTCAGGCCGGCAAGGTCCGCGACATTCTCGCCCATCGTAAGCTTGCCCTGGACATGGAAACCCGGGAGCGGTTCATAAGCGTCGAACTGCGTGCCCAGGCGG
>JBKPOR010000057.1:0-8213 GCA_046765675.1 Pseudomonadota bacterium | reverse complement strand
CTGATAAGTAGTCCAGCCGACGTTAACTGGGGCTGACGACGCTTCATCCCTCTAAATAGCTCGAATCGTCGGGTTTTTCCAATATTCCATGTCGGATCTCGACGACCGAATCGCAATGCGCCAGGGTCGATTCGCGGTGTGCGACGACGATCGCGGCCGGCCTCGGGTCGAGTTCGCGTAGCCGGTCCAGCAACGCCGCCTCGCTGTCCGGATCGAGTGCTGACGTCGCTTCGTCAAGCATCAGGATCGACGGTCTGCGAAGCAAGGCCCGGGCGATCGCGAGGCGCTGGCGCTCGCCGCCCGAGAGCTGGCTTCCCCGATCACCAACGGGTTCATCCAGGCCTCCTGGAAGCGTTCGAACGCGGTCTTCAAGGCCGACGGTCGCCAGGGCATCCCATAATTGCCGGTCGTCCGCCGCCGCGCCGTCCGCCAGCAGGTTGCCCCGGATGCTGTCGTCGAAGGTCGAGGCGTCCTGCCCGACATAAGCGAGGCCGGCGCGCCAGCGGTAGAGGGTGCTTTCATCGACCTCGCGGCCGTCGATCAGCATTCGCCCTGAATCGGGCCTCAGCAATCCGGCGACAAGATCGACCAGGGTCGTCTTGCCGGTCCCCGAAGGTCCTTTGATCCCGACCCATTCGCCACTTCGAAGGACAAGAGTCGCGTCGGCGAGGCCGAGGTCCGACCAATGGTGAAATCCTGCCTGTTCGAGGCGCATCTCCTGCCACTCGAGCGGTTCGGCCTTGCGCTCCTCTTCGAGCGATTCCTCGAGGTGGCCCAAGCGCCGGCCGATCGCCCCGAATGCCGCGGCGTAGGCGCCGACATATTGCGCCGAATGCTGGAGCATCTGGGCAGGCCCGACCATTCGCGCGAAAAGGACGAGCACTGGCACGAGGATCGCGAACGACAGGTCGAGCAGGCGGAGGCCCACGAACAGGATCAGAGCGGCTGCGACCGCCGCTCCGAATGCCGCGATCTGCCGAGCCGATGCGAGGTCGCCGGCGAAGCGCACGATCTCGGCTTTCTGGATGGCGAGGCTCGAGCGATACTCACGAAGGAATTGCGCGACCGTGTCCTGCGCCAGTGCAGCTTTGAGGCCGGCATGAAAGCGGAATCCCGTGCCCGTGCTTTCTTCCGAGCGTTCGGTAAGCGCGATTCCGCTCGCGACGCTTCGCCGAGTCCAGCGAAACGAGAGGATGAATCCGATGAGCAGGATCGCCAAGGCGATAGCCGCCAGCGCAGGCGACAGCAGGAAGGCGAGCATCAGCTGGACGGCGAGCATGATGAGGCCGGTTGCGAAAAGCTGTGCCTGGCCGACCGCCAGTGCCGCTCGCGGCACGTCGGTCAGCAGCAGGGCCTGCATCCCCGCCTGGCCGATGCGGCTCGCGAAGGCCCAACCGCGCTGTGCCAGCGCAGCCGCCGCGCGCAAGCGAAGCGAAGCCTCGTAACCCGATTGAAGCCGCGCCAGCTCTCGTTCCCGGAGGAAGAGCAGCAACGAGCGCGCGGCCATCGCACCGACGAACAATGCCAATATGCTCGGGAAGCGGCTGTCGGGCGGCAGCCAGTCGGCCAGCCTCGCCAACCGTGAAACGCTGCCCGGCCCCTGTCCCTCGCCGATGGCAATCGCCGCGAGCGGAACCAGGATGAGGATTCCGAACCCTTCCACGAACGCGCCGAGCAGCATCAGCGCGAGCACCAGCCAAAGGCGGCCGCCGGCGAATTTGCGATAGTCTTTGAACAGCGCCGCGAATGCGCTGTCGCTCTCAGCCCGGCTCATGGCCGCGCGAATAGCAGATTTGGCGCTGGAGCTTAGCCCTGCCGAGCGCGGCTTGGCCAAGCTTTCCCAGAGCTTAGCCCTGCCGCGCTTTGAAGCGCCGGTTCGTCTTGTTGATGACGTAGGTGCGCCCGCGACGACGGATCACTCGACAGTCCCGGTGCCGCGACTTGAGCGACTTCAATGAGTTGCGAATCTTCATGGCCGGGCGCCTGCCTCGTTCGTTAAAAATCGGGTTGTTGGAAGGTTCGTTAAAACCGGCGGCTCCCCTAGAGAGGGCCGGCGTCCAAGTCAAGGCGAACGGCCGTTTTCGCTTACTTCAGAACCATCGTGTCGCCGTGGATCTCAACCGAATCGAATCTCGCGAGGAATTCCTGGCCCAGCAGCGACTGCTCGCCGCTGTTGAGGACAATCGCCTCGAGCCCGTTCGCGCTCGCGCTTCCAAGCCTGATTCGATCGATCGTCACATATTCGCCGTGGACGCTGCCGTCTGCGCCCTCGCCGACGACGTCGTTCATTCCGATCGAGGTCGCGATTGCCGCTTTGCGCGCATCGTCGCGCGACAAGGCGATGCCGGTCGCGCCGGTGTCGACGAGCATGGTCACGGGCGTACCGTTGATCTCGACATCAGCGTAGAAATGACCGTTCTCCTTGCGTTGGAGTTCGACCGTCGAGCCGTCGTTGAAAGTGCTGCTGGACGTCGGATCGCGCTTCGCCACTCCGGACGAATCGCCGTCGCCTGCGACGGCGAACCCGATGTCGGGACGAACCGAGGAGGTTCGCGGGGCGCATTTGTTCAACATCGACGTGAAAAAGCCGAGCAGGAAAATGGCGATGAGAATCGAGCGGCCCATGCCGGCTTCGTAAGCGAATGGCGGTAAAGAAACGCTGAAACTCCATCGGGTTGACGGTTTCGTAACCGCTCGGCCGCTATGCCTCCGTCGCGTGCAATGGGGGTAACCATGTATCGTTTGTACGGCATTCTGGCCGCGATGCTCTTCATGCTCGGAGTCGCCGGCTTCAAGGCGATGGATCGGACGGCGAATTTCAAGCCCGCCAAGGCCTCGGTCTTCCTGATCGACCGCAATTGCGACATCGTCGAGACCACCAAAACAGCGAGCGGCCAGACGGTCAGCGCGCGCAAGTATAGCGACGATTGCAAGTCGATTGACGCGTGGGAAAAGGCTAAGGCCAAGCGCGACAAGTCGATCTCGGCCAAGGCGGTCGTGCACGTCAGCTACACCGCGCCCCAGAACGGCAGTTACCAAACTTCCGAGCTGAACTTCACCGCCCGCGACGACGAATTTTATGATCTCAAGGCGGGCGACGAGATCAAGGTGCTGGTAAGCAACTCGGATCCGTCGAAGATCACCAAGGGCTAGGCCCGCTCCAACAGCTTGCGCTCCCAGGCGAGCGCATCGCCGACGATCGCGTCGATGTCGGCATATTCCGGCCGCCAGTCGAGAGTTTCCACGAGTCTTCTGTTCCCCGCGACCAGCTGGGCTGGATCGCCTGGACGCCTCGCCGCGATCTCGCGCGCGACGGCGGCACCGTTGGCCCGATCCACCGCGTCGAGGACCTCGAAGACCGAAAGGCCTCTGCCGTAGCCGCAATTGAGAACGAGATTGTTTCCGGGTTCCGCGATCAGCCGCTCGAGCGCCGCGACGTGCGCGCCTGCAAGATCGCTGACGTGGATATAATCGCGAATGCAGGTGCCGTCAGGCGTCGGATAGTCCGTTCCGAACACCGAGACATGATCCCGTTTCCCGACTGCCGCCTCGACCGCAACCTTGATCAGATGCGTCGAGCCCTTTCCGGCCTGCCCCGTCCGTCCCTGGGGATCGGCGCCCGCGACGTTGAAATAGCGCAAGGCGCCATAATTGAAGCCGTAAGCCGCGGAGCAATCGGCGAGCATCCGTTCGGTCATGAGCTTGGATGCGCCATAAGGATTGATCGGAAGCTTGGCATCCTCTTCATCAATGGGAACGCGCTCGGGCGAGCCATAAACCGCCGCAGTCGAGGAGAAAAGGAAGTGCTTCACGCCCGCGGCGACCGCGGCACCGATCAGCGCGTGGCTGGCGAGCGTGTTGTTCGAATAATATTTGAGCGGCTCTTCGACGCTTTCCGGAACGACGATCGATCCCGCGAAATGCATGATCGCGCCGATCGCTTCCTGCCCAAGAATATTGTCGACCAGCGTCCGGTCGGCGATCGAGCCCTCGAAGAACGGCACGTCGCCCGGCACGAGCTCGCGAGCCCCGTTCGAAAGGTCGTCGATGACTGCGACGGGCCAGCCCGCACCCCTAAGCGCGAGGACGGCATGACTGCCGATATAACCGGCGCCGCCGGTGACGAGCACTGGAAGCTTTTGCATCGGCAGGGGCTAGCGAACGCTTGCGGCGAATGCCAGCGTCAACCACCCCTTTGCCGTTCAGAGTCCGAGCAGCTTTATGAGCGCGAAGCTCACCGTACCCAGGGCCAGCAAGGACAGGATGACGGTGACCGTTACCGGTCCGCCCGCCTTCGAGACGGTGCGCACGTCCACGCCGAGTCCGAGCGCGGCCATCGAGATCACCGTGAAAATGGTCGCTGTGCCTGCAATTGGCGCAAGCGCCGGCGCTGGAATGAGGTTGGCGGAACGCACGGCGACCATGATCAGGAAGCCGATGACGAACCAGGGAACCAGCTGGTGGACCGGCGGCCGGCCCCGCGTCGGGCGCTCGCCCGCGGTAACGTGCGGCGCGGGTTCGGCCACCTCTTCCCTGAGGTTCGCTGAAACGAGCGACAGGACGAGGCAGACCGGACCGAGCATCAACACCCGGATGAGCTTTACCAGCGTGCCGACTTGCACGGCGGCCGCGCCGACGGCCGTGGTTGCGGCGAGCACCTGGGGCACCGCATAGACCGTCAGGCCGGCGAGCGCGCCGTAAGCGACCGGTTTCATTCCCAGCATCGCGCCAATCACCGGCAGGATTAGGACGACGGCCACTCCGAGCACTGCCGTAAAGGAAATCGATGCCGCCACCTCATCGCCGTCGGCGCCTATCACCGGTGCGACCGCCGCGATCGCCGAATTTCCACAGATCGAATTCCCGCAGGCAACGAGGATGGCGAGGCGCTTCGACAGGCCGAGCAGCCGGCCGATCGCGAAACTCAACAGGATCGCGCCCGCGACGATCCCGAGAAATGAAACGAGCAAGGCCCAACCCGCGGCGAGGATCGTGGCGCCGCTGACCGACGCGCCGAGAAGGACGACGGCAATTTCGAGGAGGAGCTTAGCGCTGAAATCGATTCCGCGAATCCAATCGGGCCCGGGAATCCAGGCCGTCCGAACCGCCGCGCCGACGAGGATGGCGAGCACCAATGTCTCGATCCAGGCGCGCCCGAATGTCACGAGCTCCAGCTTCTGCAGGACATAACCGGCGGCCGAAATCGCGCAGCAGAGCGCCAGGCCCGGAAGGATCTTGGTGATTGCACTGCCCCTGAAGGTCGTAATGGTTTTTCGCCTTGGGTCTAAGTCGCGGCGCCTAGAGAGCGATTTCGTTTCGAACAAGCTTTCGGCGAGCGCGTTTGCCTGATCGAGGTGGGCGCACTATCAGCCGCCCGAATTCAAACAATTACGAGTATTTTCGCATGTCACTTACGATTTCGAGTTCGTTCGACGCGGGGAACATCCGCGTCGTGAGGCAAGATGATGATGTGGTCGATCTGGAGATCGTCAAGGACCACATGTCGGACTTCTATCAATGGTTCTATTTCCGGCTTTCGGGCGCGGCCGGCCGCGAGATCACGTTGCGCATCATCAATTGCGCCGCCTCGGCCTACCCGCACGGCTGGCCCGACTACAAAGGCGTGATGAGCCTCGACCGCGAGGAATGGGTCCGCATCTCCGCCACCAGTTATTCGGACGGCGTTCTGACGATGAAGCTGACTCCGCCGCAGGACCCGGTGTGGATCGCTTATTTCGCCCCTTATTCCATGGAGCGGCACCACGACCTGATTGCGACGATCTCAGGTCTCGCGGGCGTTCGCCATTCTTCGCTTGGGAAGAGCCTCGACGGCCAGGACGTGGATTGCCTCACCATCGGCGAGGGACCGCTCAATGTCTGGCTATATGCCCGCCAGCATCCGGGCGAGACCATGGCCGAATGGTGGATGGAAGGCGCGCTCGAGAAACTGACCGACGAGGACGATCCCGTCGCCCGGATCCTGCGCAGGGAATGCACATTCCGAGTCGTCCCGAACATGAATCCCGACGGATCGCGGCGCGGCCATCTTCGGACCAATGCGGCCGGGGCCAATCTCAATCGCGAATGGCATGCGCCGTCGGCCGAGAAGAGTCCCGAAGTCCTCTGCGTCCGCAATGCGATGGATGGGACCGGCGTCGATTTCGCGATGGACGTCCATGGCGATGAAGCGATTCCGGCCAATTTCCTCGCCGGGTTCGAAGGCATTCCGTCGATCACCGAGCGCCAAACGCGGCTGTTCAACCTGTTCAGCCAGACGCTCGAGAAACTCTCGCCCGATTTCCAGCGTAGCCAGGGCTATGAGACTCCCGCGCCGGGCGAAGCCAATATGTCGATGTCCACGACCCAGCTTGCGGAACGCTACGGTGGTGTGTCGATGACCCTCGAAATGCCGTTCAAGGATAATTTCGACCTGCCCGACGAGGTCTACGGATGGTCGCCGCAACGTTCCAAATATCTCGCTTACGCCTGCCTCGACGCGCTGCATGCAATCGTGCCTGAGTTGAAGGCGGCGCAGAGCGAAAGGACCAAGGCTGCCAAGCAGACCGAGCCGGCCTGATGCCTGAGCTGGTCCTCCTGCGACACGGCCAGTCGCAGTGGAACCTCGAGAATCGCTTCACCGGCTGGTGGGACGTCGACCTTAGCGACCAGGGCATCGCCGAGGCTCGCGCGGCGGGCCGGACTTTGCGAACGCACGGCCTCGATTTCGATTGCTGCTTCACCAGCGTCCTCACTCGCGCGATCCGGACGCTCCATCTCGTCCTTCACGAAATGGACCGGCTGTGGCTCCCGGTCGCGAAGGACTGGCGCTTGAACGAACGCCATTACGGTGGGCTCACCGGCCTCAACAAGCAGGAGATGATCGACAAGGTCGGCGCCGAGCAGGTCAAGATCTGGCGGCGTTCCTACGACATTCCGCCACCCGATCTTCCGACGGACAGTCCGTACGACGTACGCGGCGACCGCCGTTACTCCGGGGTCGAAGTCCCGCAAACGGAGAGCCTCAAGGACACGATCGCTCGGGCGCTTCCTTATTATCGCTCGGAGATCGAGCCTGCGCTGCGCTCGGGCAAGCGCGTTCTGATCGCCGCGCACGGCAACTCGCTCCGCGGGATCATCAAATATCTGTCGAACATCGGCGACGAGGAGATCGTCGGCCTCGAGATCCCGACCGGCCAGCCGATCGTCTATGAGCTCGCCGACGACCTGACCGAGCTGAGGCGATACGATTTGACGTAAAAGCTCCTCCCTATCGCGCAGCGATGGGGAGGGGATCGCAGTGCGTCGGCATGCCGGGGGCATGCCGAAACGCGCAAGATCGGACGCCACAGGCGTCCGTGGCGAACGAAGATTCGATGGTGGTGGGGTCGGCGCCAACCCCTCCGTCAGCGCTTCGCGATGCCACCTCCCCACGCCTCCGGCGTAGGGAGGAGCGAATAGTTAAGCCGCGTCCTTGCGCCGGTACATTTCCTGATCGGCCATGGCCATGACCGACTCCGGGTCGTCATCGGCGCCGATCATTCCAACGCCGATGGCCACGCTCAGGGGAAGCACGTCGCCCTCATGCGTGAACTCGCAGCCTGCAATCAGCTGGGTCAGGCGAGTCGCGGTCTCGTGAGCATCGTCTTCATCGGAATGGGCAAGCAGGATCCCAAATTCATCGCCCCCGATTCGGGCGACCACGTCGCTTCGCCGCACTCCTCCGACCAGCAGTTCGGCAACTTGGATCAACGCTTCGTCACCGGCCTTGTGGCCGAAACTGTCGTTGATCATCTTGAGGCCGTCGAGATCGACGAACAGCATTGCGGAACTCTCGTCGTAGCGCTTGGCGCGGTCCACGAATCGTTCGAGAGCGCGCATGAAGCCGCGGCGGTTAGGCATGGTGATGAGCGTGTCCTGGTGCGCGAGCTCATCGAGCTGCTCGACCCGTTTCTCAAGGTCGGCGACGTGCGCGCGCAGACGGCTGATCTCGGCAACCAGGCGATCAGAGTCCGTAATATCGGTCACGCTGTCGGTCATGTCCCCCACAGGCCCTCTCGGTCGCTCGCATAGCGCGATTCCAAGTCCTTGAAAATGCTGCGCTCCATCGTGGCAATTGCATGCCACACTTCCTCTCCCTACACGCCCGCGCTCCGGCAACTGCTTCAAGACGGGACAATGCCATTGGCTGAGGTTGGGCCTCAGGTTGGGATCAT
>JBKPOR010000056.1:0-3416 GCA_046765675.1 Pseudomonadota bacterium | reverse complement strand
ATTCGCGGTCCTTCAGGGTCTGCAGGATCGAGGCATAAGTCGACGGACGGCCGATCCCCAGCTCTTCGAGCCGCTTGACCAGGCTCGCTTCGGAATAGCGCGGCGGAGGCTGGGTGAAGGACTGGACCGCTTCGACCCCGGTCTTGGCCGGCGAGTCGCCTTGGCTGAGCGCGGGCATCCGTGCGCCTTCCTCGTCCTGCGGGTCGTCGCGCCCCTCGTCGTAGAGCGCGAGAAAACCGGGGAAGAGAGTGACCTGGCCGCTGGCGCGGAGCACTGCCCTGCCCGCTCCGTCCGCTAATTCGACCGTCGTCCGTTCGAGCCGGGCCGAAGCCATCTGGCTGGCGAGCGCGCGATTGTAGACCAGCTCGTACAAGCGCGCGTGATCGCCTGACGCAGCCCCGTCGCGGTCTAAGTCAGTCGGCCGGATCGCCTCGTGCGCTTCCTGCGCATTCTTAATCTTGCTCTGATACTGCCGCGGGCGGTCGGGGACGTAGCCTGCATCGTAACGGCTCGCGATCGCCCGGCGCGCCGCGCTGATCGCTTCCGGCGCCATGTCGATCCCGTCGGTCCGCATGTAAGTAATGAGGCCCTGCTCGTAGAGCGCCTGAGCCACGCGCATCGTGTGGCTAGCCGCGAAGCCGAGCTTGCGCGCCGCTTCCTGCTGGAGGGTCGAGGTCGTGAACGGCGGCGGCGGGTTCTTGGCGAAGGGCTTGGTCTCGACCGAAGACACGGTGAACCGGCCAGCTTCGACCACAGCTTTTGCCGCGTCGGCGTCGCCGCGGTTGCCGATCGTCAGTCGCTCGATCTTCTTGCCGTCGAGTTGGGCCAGCCGCGCGGTGAAGCTCTGTCCATCCTTTTCGAACGTCGCGCTGACCGACCAATATTCCTGCGGCTTGAAGACATCGATCTCGCGCTCGCGATCGACGATCAGCCGAAGAGCGACCGATTGCACCCGGCCCGCGGATTTCGCCCCCGGAAGCTTCCGCCACAGGATCGGTGAAAGGGTGAATCCGACCAGGTAATCGAGGGCCCGCCGCGCCCGGTAGGCATCGATCAGATCCTCATCGAGCGCTCGCGGATTGCGCATCGCCTCGGTGACCGCTGAGTTGGTGATGGCGTTGAAGGTGACCCGCTCGACCTTCGCCGGAAGCGCTTTCTTCTGCCGGAGCACCTCCTGGACATGCCAGCTGATCGCCTCGCCTTCCCGGTCCGGGTCGGTCGCCAGGATCAATGTGTCCGCTCTCTTCGCCTCGTCGGCGATCGCGCGCATTTGCTTCGATCGATCGGGCGAGACCTGCCATTCCATCGCGAAATCATGATCCGGATCGACGGAGCCGTCCTTGGGCGGCAGGTCGCGGACATGGCCGAACGAAGCGAGCACGCGGTGGCCGCTTCCCAGATATTTCTCGATGGTTTTCGCCTTGGCCGGCGATTCGACGACGACAAGCTTCAAGATGTGCCCTCACGCATACGCGTAAAGGTGGGGTCGCAAGATTCGGCTCGTCAAGCGGGGCGAAGGCTGACCTTGTTACCGGCGTGGCGCTCGAGCCTGCCGGCAAGGTCCAGCTCGAGAAGCGCCATCTGCACGGCACCCGGCGGCGCGCCGGACAGCCGGATGATCTCGTCGACGGGAACCGGCGACGGTCCGAGCAGCTCCTCGATCGGTCCCAGCACATCTTCGCCGTTGAGCTCCTCGGGGAGCTCATAAGGAGCCGAAATGCCACGCACGCTCGTTGCCGGCAGCCGGATCGCCTCGATCACGTCGGCAGCATTCTGGATCAGCGTAGCGCCGTCGCGGATGAGCTGGTTGCAGCCCTGGGCGCGGGGATCGAGCGGCGACCCGGGCACTGCCATCACTTCGCGCCCCGCTTCCGCGGCTAGCCGCGCGGTGATCAGCGATCCGGACTTGGGTGCCGCTTCCACCACGACCGTCCCCACGCTTATTCCGGCGATGATCCGGTTGCGATAGGGGAAGTGCCGAGCGCGCGGCTCGGTGCCGGGCGGCATTTCGGCGAGTACCAGGCCACATTCGTATAGCGCCTTCTGCCGCCCCTCGTTCTCCGGTGGGTAGAAGACGTCGATTCCGCCGGCAATCACGCCGATCGTTCCCGCTTCCAGCGCACCGTCGTGGGCGGCGCTGTCGATTCCTCGAGCGAGGCCCGACACGACGACCAGGCCGTTTTGGCCCAGGTCGTAAGCAAGGCCCCGCGCGAAGCGGCAGGCCGCAGCCGAGGCATTGCGCGCGCCAACGATTGCGGTACCCATCTTGTCGAGCAGGTCGAGGTTGCCTTTGGCGGTCAGCAAAGGCGGAGCATCCTCGAGCTCGGCCAGCAGGCGGGGGTAAAGACCTTGCCCGAGGACAAGGAACCTGGCGCCATATTTCTCGACCTTGGCGATCTCGCGCTCAGCCTCCGAGCGAGTGGCGAGCCGGGGCGCAGCTCCTCCGCCTCGCCGCGCCAGGTCGGGCACGGCTGCAAGCGCGGCGGATGGAGTTCCGAACCGGGCGATCAGCTGGCGATAAGTGACTGGCCCGATTCCGGGCGTTCGGACCAGCCTCAGGCGGTCGACGAGGTCTTCGATCCCAGGCGTGGCTCGGTTCCTTTCTTAAGGCGAAGGATATTTTCGCGGTGCTTCCAAAGGACGAGCACAGCGAAGCCGAGCAACAACGGCAGAAGAGATGAGTGAAGGAGCAGGGCGATGATGGGCGCGGTGATCACCGCCGTCATCCCCGCGACCGACGAAATACGGATCGTCACAAGCAATGACAGCCAGATGGCGGCGTAAACTGCGGCAGCGATCGGCAGCAGCGGAATGAGGACTCCGAGGAAGGTCGCGACTCCCTTCCCCCCCCGGAACTTGAGCCAGACCGGATAGAGATGCCCGATCATCGCTCCGGCGGCGGCATAACGTTCCGCAAGATCGTTGAGCGGATCGCTGAACAGTTCACGGGCGATCAGGACGGCGGCCGTCGCCTTGAGGCAGTCGAGCACCAGGGTTGCGGCAGCGAGCGGCTTGCTTCCGGTCCGCAAGACATTGGTTGCGCCGATATTGCCGGACCCGATCTTTCGAATGTCGCCCTTGCCTGCGGCCCAGGTCAGAAGCAGCCCGAAAGGGATCGATCCCAGGCCGTAGCCGATCAGCAGCGACAGGATCATCTCGCGGGACATGCGGGGGTGGTAGCAAACCGGAAGCGCGACGCAACTTGACATCCTCCCCACGATTTCGTGGGGAGGGGGACCAGCGAAGCTGGTGGAGGGGTCTTGTCCGTCAGTAAAGCTCGTGAACTCCGCAAGCGCATGAGCCCTACGGAGATCAGACTTTGGCGCGTGCTTCGTTTGCGTCCTGAGGGCTTGCGGTTCCGGCGACAACACCCGCTCGGTCCCTATGTCCTCGATTTCTTTTGCAAGGCAGCAGGG
>JBKPOR010000055.1:0-6966 GCA_046765675.1 Pseudomonadota bacterium | reverse complement strand
TTCCTGTCCGTGCCTCGCGACGCGTTTATCGGCGAGGATCAAGCGCATCTCGCCTACGGCGATCACCCGCTGCCGATCGAGGCCGGGCAGACCATTTCGCAGCCGTACATCGTCGCGCTGATGATCCAGGCCGCGGGAATCAAAACGGGCGATACGGTCCTCGAGGTCGGTGCCGGCTCGGGCTACGCCGCGGCGGTCATCAGCCGGATCGCGCAGAAGGTCATCGCTATCGAGCGGCAGCACGAC
Organism: Pseudomonadota bacterium; assembly: GCA_046765675.1. Classification (GTDB taxonomy): domain Bacteria; phylum Pseudomonadota; class Alphaproteobacteria; order Sphingomonadales; family Sphingomonadaceae; genus Sphingomicrobium. The sequence continues at coordinate 6,720 of JBKPOR010000055.1, read as the reverse complement.
CTGGTCGAAATCGCCCGCGAGCGAGTGCGCCGCCTGGGCTACTCCAATATCGAGATCGTCGAGGGCGACGGCACCAAAGGCTGGCGGGACGAAGCGCCGTATGACGCGATCCTCGCCGCTGCGAGCGGCAGCCACGTTCCGCGCCCGCTCATCGAACAGCTTGCTCCGAACGGCCGGATCGTAATGCCCGTGGGCGATCCCGGCTTTGTGCAGGAGCTGATCAAGGTGACCAAGGACGACGACGGGATCCTCAAGCAGGAAAACCTCGGCGGAGTCCGCTTCGTCCCATTGATCGGGGAGGAAGGCTGGAAGGATGATCGACGCTGATCTTGATGTGCTGCCGCGGCTGATCGCGGAGGCCGCCGAAGAGCTGCCGAACATCGACGATCCGGCATTCGGGTCAATGTTCGACCGCTTCGGCGATGCGCGCGTGGTGCTGCTCGGCGAAGCGAGCCACGGGACCAGCGAATTCTACCGCGCCCGCGCGGAAATCTCGCGGCAGCTTATCGAACGCCACGGCTTCAATATCGTCGCGGTGGAGGGGGACTGGCCGGATTGCGCAACCATCGATCGCTATGTCCGGCACAGGCCCTGGCGGGAGGGCGAGCTCAAGGCGTTCGACCGCTTCCCGACCTGGATGTGGCGCAACGTGGAGTTCGACAAATTCGTTCGCTGGATGCGGGTTCATAACGAGCGGCACTCCTACGAGCGGATGTGCGGGTTCTACGGGCTCGATCTCTACAACCTCTCCGGGTCCATGCGCGCCGTGATCGACTTCCTCGAGGATGAGGACTCCGAGCTCGCCCGCCTCGCGCACCTCCGGTACGGCTGTCTCGAGCCCTGGGCCGACAGGCCCGAAGTCTACGGCCGGCATTCGCTGGTTGAGGGTTATGCCCGCTGCGAAGTCGGCGTCATCCAGATGCTGAAGGATCTGCTCCAGCGGCAGATCGACTGTTTCGGCGCTGAGTGCGACGAATGGCTCGACGCTGCTGCCAACGCCCGGCTCGTGAAAGACGCCGAGGCCTATTACCGGGTCATGTACCACGGGTCGGCTGAGAGCTGGAATCTGCGCGACACCCATATGTTCGATACGTTGAACATGGTTCTCGACGCCAAGGGTCCGAACTCGAAAGCCATCGTCTGGGCGCACAACAGTCATATCGGCAACGCCGCTTACACCGATATGGGTCAGAACCGCGATGAGCTGAATATCGGCCAGCTGGCGAAGGAGAAGTTCCAGGAAGAAGCGCGGTTGATCGGGTTCGGGACTCACACGGGAACAGTCGCCGCCGCGGACGACTGGGATGAGCCGATGCAGATCAAGCGCGTGCGGCCGTCGCTAGCCGAGAGCTATGAGCGAACGGCGCATGACAGCGAGATCGAGCGGTTCCTCCTCGACCTGCGGCCGGACGGGATCGACCAGCGCCTGCGCGACGCGCTGATGGCGCCGCGGCTCGAGCGGTACATCGGTGTCATCTACCGGCCCGAAACGGAGCGCTGGAGCCACTACAGCGAAGCGATCCTTCCGAAGCAGTTCGACGCTTGGGCGTGGTTCGATGAGACCGAAGCGGTCACTCCGCTGCCGGCGGAACTCCGGCCGGGCGAGGCAGCCGGAGTCGAAGAGACCTATCCGTTCGGCTTGTGAGCGCCGAACGCTTCAAATCGGATATGAATTTGTGTGAAGAAATTCGCCGCGTTCGAGCGTATTGAATATGAGTCCCGAGTCCTTCTGGGAGGTCGCCATGCGGCGCAAGCGGCGAGCGGAAAAAGGCAGCTTCGGCGGCGAGCTCGATGAGCTCGTGAAACTCTTCCCGCACGAGCCGCGGCGCGAGTCCGACGTCGCCGATCGGAAGCGCGTTGATGACGCCGGAGACGTGCACGACCGCTTGTTCGCGCGGGCATGGCGGCAGGTAGGCAAGGGCGCGTCGTCACCCTGAACTTGGTTCAGGCACCTCTCCGGAATGGATGCTGAAACAAGTTCAGCATGACTGAGGTGGCTATTTCTTCGCCTTTTCCCGCAGCTTCGAGATCGTCGTCGCGTTGGTGATCTGCTCGACATCGGTCTTGCAGTGCAGCAGGCGGATGCCCTTGCGCTTCAGCGCCTTGTCGAGCGACGGGGCGAATGCATCGGTCGTCTCGACCGTCTCCGCCCAGCCGCCATAGGCCCGGGCGAGAGCGGCGAAGTCTGGGTTCTTGAGATCGGTAGCTGAGATGCGCTTCGGATATTCCTTCTCCTGGTGCATTCGGATGGTGCCGTAAGAGCCGTTGTCGGCGATGATGACGAGGAGGTCGGCGCCGTACTGCGCCGCCGTCGCTAGCTCCTGCCCGTTCATCAGGAAGTCGCCATCGCCCGCGACGCACACTACCGGCCGGTCCTTGAAGCGGATCGCGGCGGCGACCGCGGCGGGCAGCCCATAGCCCATCGTCCCGCTGGTCGGCGCGAGCTGGGTCGGCATCGGTCCGTAGCGCCAGTAACGGTGCCACCAGCCCGAAAAATTGCCGGCGCCGTTGCATATGATGGTGCTGTTCGGGAGCTTCTCACGCATCGCAGCGACGCAGGGCCCGAGGTCGAGCTTCACCCCTTTGCGCGGGTCTGGCTCCGACCATAAAAGCCACTCCTTATGGGCCTCCTCGCCCGCGGAGAAACGGACGAGGTCGGGGTCGGCCCAGTCGTCGATCATCTCGGCGAACTCGCCCATGTCGGCGCAGATCGGCAGGTCGGCATGGTAGACGCGCCCCAATTCGTTGGGATCGGGGTGGACGTGGACGAGCGTCTGGCCGGGATGGTCGGGCGTGATGAGCGTGTAACCATCCGTTGTCGCCTCGCCGAGACGTGCGCCCACGGCGAGGATCAGGTCGGCGTCGCGGATGCGCTGCTGGAGCTTGGGGTTGGGACCGTAGCCGAGTTGGCCGGCATAGACCTGGCACGTGTTGCAGATCGCGTCCTGGCGGCGGAATGCGGCGGCGACGGGGATTCCGTGCCGATAAGCGAAATTGGCGAAATGGTGCGAGGCCCGCGGGCTCCAGTCGGCCCCGCCGACGATCGCGATGGGGTTGGTCGCGTCCTTCAGGAGCTCGAACATCGCCTGGATCGCTCCGGGGTCGGGCTCTTCGGCGAGCGGCGCAATGCACGGGCGGTCGGGCGCGTCGACCTCGTCGCGCAACATGTCCTCGGGGAGGGCGAGCACGACCGGGCCGGGCCGGCCGGCGGTGGCTGCGCGGTAAGCGCGCGCGACATATTCGGGAATGCGGCGCGCGTCCTCGATTCTAGCGGCCCATTTGGCGATGGGGCCGAAGAAGGCCGGGAAGTCGATTTCCTGGAAGCCTTCGCGGCCCCGGTCGCCGCGCGCGACGTCGCCGATGAAGAGGATCATCGGGGTCGAATCCTGCATGGCGACATGGACCCCGCCGCTGGCGTTGGTCGCGCCGGGGCCTCGAGTGACGAAAGCGACACCGGGGCGGCCGGTCATCTTCCCGTCGGCGTCGGCCATATAGGCGACCCCGCCCTCCTGCCGGCAGACGATCGTGTCGATCTCTTTCGTGTCGTGAAGCGCGTCGAGCACCGCGAGGAAGCTCTCGCCCGGAACGGTGAAGATTCGGTCGCAGCCTTGGATTTTGAGCTGGTCGACGAGGATTCGTCCGCCCGTTCTGGCGCCGGTGCTCTTGGTCATGGGGGAGGGCTGTAGCCAGCCCATCATTCCCGCGAAAGCGGGAATGACGAGAGAAGACTAAGCCTGATGCACTGCCTTCACGACCTGATAGCTCTCCAGGCCTTCTTTTCCGCCCTCGGAACCGAAGCCTGAATCCTTGACCCCGCCGAACGGAGCGTCGGCCAGCGAAATCGCGAAGGTGTTGATCCCGACCATGCCGCTTTCGACGAGGTCGCCGATCAGGTTTGCGCGGCGTCCGTTTTCCGTGAACGCGAAGGCGGCGAGGCCGTAGGGCAGGCGGTTCGCCTGCTCGATCGCTTCCTCGAAAGTGTCGAACGGGCGGGACACCGCGACGGGACCGAACGGCTCGTCGTTCATGATGTTCGCCTCGTTGGGGACGTCGGCGAGGAGGGTCGGCTGGAAGAAGAAGCCGCCGTCGCCTTTCTCGCCGCCAGCGAGCACGCGCGCGCCCTTTTGCCGTGCGTCCTCGATCAGAGCTTCGACCTGGGCGGGCCTTCGGCTGTTGGCAAGCGGGCCCATCTTCGTATCGGGCTCGAGCCCGCTTCCGACCTTCACCTTGGCCGTGCGCTCGGCGAAACCCTTGAGGAAGGCGTCGTAAATTCCGCTTTGGACGTAAAAACGCGTTGGCGAGACGCAGACTTGGCCCGCGTTCCGGAACTTCTGCGGGACGACCATGTCGAGCGTCTTTTCGAGGTCGCAATCGTCGAAGATCAGCACCGGCGCGTGGCCGCCGAGCTCCATCGTCACCCGCGTCATGCTGTCCGCGCAAAGGCGCATGAGATGCTTGCCGACGTTGGTCGAGCCAGTGAAGCTGACCTTGCGGATCACTCGGCTGGCGATGAGCGTCTCGCTGATGAGCCCGCTATCGCCGTGGACCAGCTGGGCGACCCCGTTCGGAATGCCCGCATCGCCGAGCGCTCGGAACAATTCGGTGCAGCAGCCTGGAGTCTCGTGCGGCGGGCGCGAGATGACCGTGCAGCCCGCGGCGAGCGCGGCGCTGACCTTCTTCGCCAGCAAATAGATCGGGAAATTCCAGGGCGTGAAGGTGGCGGTGGGACCGACCGGCTGGCGGATCACTCGCGAGACTTGCCCGGCGGGACGAACCAGCGTCCGGCCATAGTCGCGCTTGGCGTCTTCGGCATACCAGTCGAACAATTGGGCGGAAGCCATAACCTCGGCCTTGGATTCGGCGATCGGCTTACCCTGCTCCTGCGTCATGGTCGCGGCGACGAGGTCGACGCGTTCGCGCAGAAGCGCCGCGGCTTTGTGAAGGATTGCGCCGCGCTTCTCGACGTCGAGCGAGCGCCATTCGGGCCAGGCGCGATCCGAGGCGGCGAGCGCCTCGTCGAGGTCGGCCTTGGTGGCATAAGGGAGGTCGGCGATCGGCTGAGCGTCGACCGGATTGACGACCGGGTGGGAATCGCGGCCTTCGCCCGATTTCCACACGCCGTCGATGAAGAGCTGGAGCGAGGTTTCGTATCCCATGCCGTGCCAGATAGGCCCGCCTTGAAGGCGCCGCAACACGTCGCTAGCCTTACTGACAAGGGAGAAAGCAGCAATGACCAAGCAGGAGCTCGTTCAGCGGATGCAGGAGGGGCAGGCGTGGATTCCGGGCCGGCGGGTGAAGATCGACTTCGGCGGGGAGGGTGCCATCATGCTCGACGGCGCGGCACAGCAGGTCAGCGAGGAGGATGGCACCGCGGACACGACGATCAAGGTGGGCTGGGACGATTGGCAGCAACTCGCCGCCGGGCAGCTCGACGGAATGACCGCATTCATGATGGGCAAGCTGAAGGTCGAGGGTGACATGTCCAACGCGATGCAACTGCAGGGTGTGTTGGCGAAACTGAAGGGTTAGTTCGTCGAACGGTTGTTGCGCGGAGAATCGACGAGAGAGCAATCGGGGGGGATTGGAGGGCTTATGCGACCCCTTCTTCTGATTGCTTTTGCGCTTTTTGCCGTTCCGGCCACTGCAGAGCAGGCATCGAACACGCCGCCTGCTCCTCTCGCGATGCCTTGCGCTGACGCGACTTATCATCAGTTAGATTTCTGGGTGGGGCGGTGGGACGTCTACAACCCCAAGGGCCAGATGGTGGCGCATAGCCTCATCGAGCCGGTCTACGGCTGCGGCATCCGCGAGAATTGGATGCCGATTGGCAAGCCCGGCGGCGGATCCTTGAGCATCTACGTTCCCGCTGAACGGCACTGGGAGCAATTCTGGATCGATTCGAGCGGATCGCGGGCCTTCTTCACGGGGGGCTGGAACGGTTCGGCGATGGTTATCACGGGGAAATGGGGTGGCCCGCTCGTGCGCATGACCTACAGCAAGAATGCTGACGGGTCGGTACGCCAGTTTGGCGAACAATCGACCGATGAGGGCAAGAACTGGTCGCCGTCGTTCGATTTCACGTACCGCCCAAGCAAGGAAAACTGAGGTGCGAATGCGGCCATTCCTCCTCCTCCTCCTCCTCGCTGGGTTCGCGGTCCCGCTGGAGGCGCAGACGGGGCAGATGCTCGACGCTCGTGCCGCAGAAGCGATCGTTCATGGCTGCGCGGCGCACGCCACCGCGAAGAAGCAGAGCGAGGCGATCGTGGTGGTCGACACCGGCGGCCACATCGTCGCGGCGCTCAGGATGGACGGCAACGGCAGCGGCATTTTCGACTTCGCGCTAGCCAAGGCGCAGGCGGCGGCGGCGTGGGGATTTTCGACGGCGCAAATGGTCGAGGCCGCCAAGGGGACCCCAGGCTTCGCTAACGCGCCCCATGTTGTGACGGTACCGGGGGGAATTCCGCTCTTCAGTGCTGATGGAAAGGTCCGCATTGGAGCCGTCGGCGCGTCGGGTGAAGCGCCGGCGGATGACGCCGAATGCGCCGAAGCCGGAGTGCGCGCAGCGGGCCTGCGATCCTCGCGTTCTTGACCCCGCTCCGGCGCGGCGTCAGAGGCGCGGCATGCAAAAAATCTACGCCAATGCGGAAGCCGCGCTGGAGGGATTGCTGTTCGACGGAATGACAATCGCGGCAGGCGGGTTCGGGCTGTGCGGAATCCCCG